>JAYPGD010000362.1:0-6192 GCA_038126655.1 Verrucomicrobiales bacterium | reverse complement strand
GAGACGTACTCCGTGAAGTTGAGACCGGTGGCCTTCTTGAACATCTTGCAGAAGTAGAACGAACTGGCGTGCACCGCCTTGGCGACGCGGCCGAGGGAAAGTTCCTCCTGGTAGTGCTCGCGGATGTATTCCTTCGCCCGGGAAATCATCGGCGGCTCTTGTTTGGCCTGCTGCACCAGGATCTGGTTGCTTACGATGGAGAGGTGCTCGGCAAACTGTTTCAGCAGCGTGACGATGGCGTCGTACTTGGCCTTGGGAACGATGGAGGTCTCAAAGTAGGCGTCGCGGATCTCCGGGGAATCGACGTCCATGCCCCATTCCTGCATCTTGGCGCGCATCTTCTCGAAGTCCTCCTTGGTGCGCTCTTTGAGGAAGACCTGGCCGGTGTGGAGGAAGCCCACCAGTTCATCGCCCATCCGGATGGGCGCGGCGGTGTCGCACATGCCCGCCGGACAGATCGTGGAGTGGGGCTGGCCGTCGCGGTGCGATGTCAGTTCGCCAATCGATTGCAGGCAGGCCGAGCAGGACTTGCTCTTCTCCGCCATCTGCGCGCAGAAGCTGTTCTCGCAGGAGCGCTCCCGGTGCGGCAGTTGCCAGGTTTCCACCGGCGTCAGGCGCAACGGCATGCCCGTGGTCTCAGTGAACGCCTCCTCATACTCCCGATACAACTCGGATTGGGAAAGCGATTCGATAAAAACCTTGTTTGACCGCGCGTCCGGAATCCGGATCTCTTCCGACCCGTCTCCCTCCGGCGTGGACAAATTGTGTTCAGGTTTGTCGTGAATAGTGTCTGCAACCATTGCTGTCATGAGGCCAATTTACGTTCACACCAAAATTGCCACAATCAGGCTGCCCCTTAACATTTATTGGCATTTAACCCTAGGTCATCTAAGGGATTCCCTTATGTATTCATGGCAGCGACTATCCAGAGTTGGCGGAAATAGTGGGTTTCAAGTCCAATTCGGAACAATTGCCAAATGAGGGTCAGGGCCAAGAAAGGAGTAGGATGAAGGTGAAAAAAGGTCTCCCCAAGCTCAGTCGAGACTCTGCGACCCAACCGGAATTGAACACAGGAAGTCGGCTGCTTCAGAAGACTTCGGCGCGGAGGCCGGACTCGCGCCGCACACTGCGGGCGATTCGGGAAAGCGCCTTCAAGGGAAGGTGCCCGTTCTCCGGGTGCGCCGACGGGCGGGTCGCCGAACAAATCTGCACGAGAGGGATATCCGCATGCGCCTCCTTCAGTTCCTTCAGTCGGGTTGCATACTCCTCGACTTCCGCCTCGGAGGGTCCCATCCCCCGGACGGAGGGGAAGAGGCTCTGCACGATGACGGGCCGACGGCGCGCCAAGGCCAGGATGTTCTCCAGCGTCTGTTCGAGATCCACATCCCCACGATTCACACGGTCGAGGTATTCCTGGGTGCCGCCGTCGAGTTTGGCCCAGATCTCGTCCTGTGAATTGAAACGTTCCAGTCCGACCAATGCCTCGGGGCGGTCGAGCCCGGACGCGTTGGTGATCAGCACGATCTTGAAGAACGGATGCCGCCCCTTCGCCCTCAGGTGAATCAGGGCATTCACGGCTTCTTCGAAATGAGGTGAAAGCGTGGGTTCGCCATCGCCGCTGATGGCCACGCGGAGCGGCCGCTCGCCGAACCCCGCCCGGACGCCCGTCGCCGCGGAAGCCGTCGAACCGCCCAGTTCGGTCATCAGTCGATCGACATCCTCGACCATCGCATCGATATCGCATTCCGCCCTGGCATCGGCGCAGGAGCGATCCACTTCGCAGTAGACGCAATCGTAATTGCAGGCGCGATCGGGGTTGAGGTTCACGCCGACCAACAGGCCGCCCGCGCGCGAGGATACGACCGTGTAGACAAGCCGTCGCGAGCGGTATTGGCGCGGACGGCTGAACGCCGTCTGCATGAGTTGCAGGTCCTTCTCCACGGCCACCGGTTCCAATGGGTCACTGATCACAAGACACTCCTATTCCTTTACAAAATCCCGTTCACGTTCGCGCACGACCAGGACCGGGCACGGCGCGTGTCGCACGATGTTCTCGGCATTGCTGCCCAGCAACACCCGTTTGAGCCCCGTATTGCCGTGGGTGGAAACCACGATCAAATCGATCTCCCGCTCGCGGGCGACCTCCGCGATGGTCTGCGCGGTCGGTCCGACCCGCACTTCGCGGATCACGTTTTCGGACGCCCCGATCTCGCGGTCGGCGAGCTCCGCGAGGGACTCCTTCGAGGCGCTGACGACCTGGTCCGTGATGGCCGGAAGATCCACCGCCGCGTAGCCCGCGCCGAAGCAGCCCGTGTTGACGACATGCAACAGGTCGATCTGCGCATCGAAAGGGGCTCCCAAGGTCAGCGCATAACGCAGAGCCTTGAGCGATTGCTCCGAAAAGTCGGTGGGCGCGAGGATCTTCTTCAAGGAGAAGGAGCGCGGATCGGCGCCTTTCCCATCCTCAACAAACTCGTGCTCCTTGTCCCGGACGACCAGCACGGGGCAGGGAGCGTGACGCACGAGCTTCTCCGCCGTGCTGCCCAACAATGCGTGGCGCACGAACCGTTCGGAATGTGTGGAGACCACCATCAGATCCGCATCCGAGGCGCGGGCGACCTCCTCGATCAATTCCACCGTGCGTCCGGCATGGACGTAATAGGACCGCTTGGTCTCGGGCTCCAGTTCCTCGTCGGCAAGCTGTTTCAGTTGTTCGCCGGCCTCGGCCACAACCGACTCCTCCAGTTTCTCGCCCACCACCGGCCCCAACCGCATGGCGGCATGATTCAAATCCTTGAAATCCGCCACATGGGCCAGAATCAGCGAAGCGTCCGATCCCCCGGCCAGCGCCTCAGCATAGCGCAACGCATTCCGCGACCCCTCCGAGAAATCGATCGGAGCCAGGATCTCGCGGATCTCAAACTCCGGATTCGACCCTGTCCCGTCTGATTCCGTTTCGGCCGTATACATGAGCCTACGCTAGTGGCGAGGGCGCCGCCCCACTAACCGGAGATTGCCGGGAGGCGGCTTGTTCTTGCCCGCAAGCAGACAAGAAACGGGGAGCGCCGCCCGTTTTCCGGATCAAGGCAACCCGCGTTGATTGGGGCGGGCTCCGCGCAGGAATCCGGGCGCGGCAGCGTCACTCAGCGACCACGACCGGCTGCGTCCAGGCCGTTTCGAATTCGCCCTTCCGATAGGGGTTCTCCTTCTTTTTCGAAGAGGTGATGACGGCTCGGACGTAGAGTTCGTCGCCCTTGAAGTTGTAGTCTGCCTTCAAACCCGCGACCTCCTTCAGCACAACGCCGATGTCCCGGCTGTAACGTCGGGTCGCCCTGAGCTCCTTCCCGTCCTTGTCGAGAACCGGTTTGCTGGCGCGATCGAAGCCTTTGCGGGTTCCGATGAAGCGGGTGGTGTAAGTCACACCCGAGTCGCCCTCGATACGGAGCGAAAGGCCCTTGCGGCTGCGCTTGACGTCCTTCAAGACGACGCCGCTGGAAGAATAGAAGCGCCCGGCTTCCATGGCCTCGACGATGCCGTTGGCGATCAGTCTGGGCGCGCGGACCATGACCCAGCCGCGGCCGGGGTTGCTCTTGCCGGAGTTGAACTCGTGGTAGGAATGCCCGTCGTCGGTCGCGAGTCCGTAGAGCGGCTCCAAACCGAGTTCACCGAGGCGGAAGGCGTTGATGATGTCCCACATGCGCTCGGTTCCGGCGTAGGTTTCGTCGCCTTCGTTGTGGACGGAGGGGTGGCCGTTGTAGACCTCGAAGAAGCGTTCATTGGCAATCTTCATGAGATCCTCGGCGGTGACCGCGTAGAAGAAGTTGGGATGGTTGAGATGGGGGAACATGGGCTGCCCCGTTCGTTCGCGCTGCTCGACCACGGCGTCCACATTCTTGCGCAACACCTCCGCCACGCTGCTTCCGCTCTGCGGGATCACCAGTTCCTTCAGGTTGGTCGCGTTGACGTGCACCGGCAACGAACGCCTGCCGGGGCCGGGCAGGAAACGCGCCGTGATCTCCTCGCCCTGAATCAGCAGAAACCGGTTCCGTTCCTCGAACAGGCTGCGAAACTCGGCCAGTCCGCGGAGACGCACCTGCTTCCGGCCGTTCTTGTCCGTCCGGGTCTCGACCCATTCGGCGCCGAAACGCTTCAGGTAGTTTTCAAAGGCTCCCCTGCCGCCCTTGTTCTTCTCAACGTCGATCCAACGCTCGCCGGCCGACAATACATTGTGATCCGTGAACATCAGGAAGTGGCAGCCGTGCTCCTTGTACCAACGGGCGATGGATTCCGGATAATCGTCGCCGTCGCTCCAGAGCGAATGCGTGTGCAGGTTGCCCTTCCACCATCCGGCTCCGGCGGCGCCGGCGTTGAAGTTGGAGGCCGGCAGGAGGATCAACAGCGCGCCGAGCAGCCATGCTGCGCGGCCGAACAGGAACGGGTTGCGGGACGGTGCCGTCATGCACCGTGAATAGTCGCCGCCAACGCTTCCGGCAAGGATTTCGTCTCCGCGACTGCCGCCGCGACCCGGGCGGGCGGCGGACCGATCTCCTCCCCGCCGCCATCGCGCCCGGCCCCAGTGTTTTCCGCGCTGCATGCTTGCCTCCGGATTTCTTTCGCCGCATGCTCCCCGGTCCTGAAATTTCGGGCCGCCAAGTTGGTCCCAACCGTTGAATAAATCATGAGCGAAAACACCCGCACCGAAAAAGACTCCATGGGCGAAATGCAGGTTCCGGCCGACGCGTATTACGGCGCGCAGACGGCCCGGGCTGTCGAGAATTTTCCCATCAGCGACCTCCGTTTCACCCGCCCGTTCATCCGCGCCTTGGGCCTGATCAAGAAGCACGCCGCCGCCACGAACGCCAGCCTGGGCAAACTCGATCCCAAGATCGCCGAAGCCGTCCAACAGGCCGCGCAGGAAGTGATCGACGGCAAGCTCGACGACCAGTTCGTCGTCGACATCTTCCAGACCGGCTCGGGCACCTCGTCGAACATGAACGTGAACGAGGTCGTGGCCAATCGCGCGATCGAGATCATGGGCGGCAAGGTCGGCGACAAGTCCGTGCACCCCAACGACCACGTCAACACCGGCCAGTCCAGCAATGACGTGATTCCGACCGCCATCCACCTTTCCGCCTCGGAGCAGATCGTCACGCGGTTGATCCCGGAACTGGAGGGGCTGCGCGACGCATTGGCGCAGAAGGCGGAGCAGTTCAACGACATCATCAAGATCGGCCGCACGCACCTGCAGGACGCCACCCCCATCCGGCTCGGCCAAGAATTCAGCGGTTACGCCAGCCAGATCAGCCACGGCATCGACCGGCTCCGCGCCGTTGAATCGCGGCTGGGCGAGCTCGCGCTGGGCGGCACGGCCGTCGGCACGGGCATCAACACCCATCCCGAGTTCGCGCAAAAGACCATCGCCGGCATCGCCGCGGAAACCGGCCTGAAATTGACCGAAGCTTCGAACCACTTTGAGGCGCAGGGGGCGCGCGACGCGTGCGTGGAGGCCAGCGGCGCGTTGAAGACCGTGGCGACCAGCCTGATCAAGATCGCCAACGACATCCGCTTCCTCGGATCCGGCCCGCGCTGCGGCATCGGGGAGATCAAACTGGAGGCCACGCAGCCCGGCTCCTCCATCATGCCCGGCAAGGTCAACCCCGTGATGTGCGAAATGGCCATCATGGTCGGGGCCCAGGTCATCGGCAACGACGGAGCCATCACCTTCAGCGGGACCTTCGGCAACTTCGAACTCAACGTCATGCTTCCGGTGATCGCGCACAACCTGCTTGAGTCCATCGAGCTGCTCGCCAGCGCCAGCCGCGTCTTCGCCAACCGCGCGGTCAAGCCGCTGGAAGCCGATGAGGAGAAGTGCGGCGGCATGATCGAACAGAGCCTGGCCATGTGCACCTCGCTGGCGCCGGTCATTGGTTACGACAACGCCGCGGCCATCGCCAAACAGGCCTACGCCGAGGGCCGGACCGTCCGCGAAGTCGCCCTCGAAAAATCCGGCCTCGACGCCGACAATCTCAACGAACTGCTCGACCCCGCTTCACAAACCAAGCCGCACGCCTGAGGAAACCGGCGACGGGGCGGGATGGAAAGTGCGGGGCGGCTATTCGGCGAATTGAGCATTCCAGCGCTTGTCCCAGTTGTCATTGCTGATGGCGGCGCGGGTGTGAGCCATGGCCTCAA
>JAYPGD010000361.1:4021-6194 GCA_038126655.1 Verrucomicrobiales bacterium | reverse complement strand
CCTCCAGACTGACCACCATCACAAATCCGCTGACCAGCAGGATCAGGAAATCCAGCCACAGCCGCTCCGGAAGGGATTGGCTCTTGAGCACGTTCAACTTCATCACTTCCACCACCTGCATGCACTGCCAGAACAGGAACAACGCGATCAGCGCCATCCCGTCGACTCGCCCCAACTTCCCATCCAACGCCAAGGCCCAGACGCATCCGAAAAAGAACAGAGCCGCGGCAATCGTCAACGACAGGGACAACCGGTTCACCTGGTGTTCCTGAAGCTCCTTCCTTTTCGCCTTCCCGGCCGGCAGGACCGACATGCCCCAGAAGATCGTCGGCAACCCGATCAGCAGGGTGAGATTGGTGGCGTTGTTCACCAGGCAATTGGTCATCACCTCCGCGCCAGCCCCGTAATGCCGGACCATCACACCGACGAAGATCAGGTTCCCGATCCCCGTGCAATAAGGCATCACCAAGGTGCCCAGGACAGTGCCCTCGATCCCCTTCCTCGACATCGCCTCCAACCGCCACAGGATCAGCGCCGAGGAATCGACGAACAGAAGCAGCAGAATCCACGGCGCCGCGACTCCCGTGCGATCGATCAGATTGAGCACGGGGTCGATCATGGAAAGCAGACGGGGTGGATTGGGCTCGGCCAGAGCACCGGGCGACAGCTTCGTTGCAACATTGGAAGTCGGGCAACTGGAAAGTTTGGAAGCAACGGGCAAGTTCGAACGAACCCACCCCGATTGAACTCTCATTCTCCGCTTCCGCCTTCGCTTGGCTACGGCGCGACAAGTCGCAGGAGAGTTCGATCGGTTTGGGTCCGCCGCAACTTGCCCTTTGCCCCTACCCCGAAACCGCCTCAAGCTGACAGCTCAACTCCGCCTCCACATCCCCGGATTCATCCAGAGTCTGCGCGATCTCCGCCTTCACGCATTCGCCGAATCGCTTGCGCATCCGGTGCACAGCGACCTTCACCGCGCCCGCGCTCACCCCCAACTTCTCCGCGGCTTCAGCCTGCGACATGCCTTCGCCTTCAACGCCGCAACCGCCATCGCCGGTCAACCACGGCTTGAGCATTTCAAACTGCCCTCCCTTGCCGTCGACCTTCATCTCACGGGACAAGCGCTCCAACGCAAGGTCGAGCAGACGCAGGGCCCAGTTCTTGTCGAAGCTGCTGTCGGGCGCGCCGTTCTTTCCATCTGGAAGCTCCAGGCCGGGCGAGGTGTCGGTCCCGCCGCCCTCGATGGATTCCTGCGCCTGGCCGCCTCCGCGCTTGGCGGCCCGTTCCTTGTCCCGCATGTCGTAGAGGAAGTGCTTCACCGCCCCGCGCACGAAGGAGCGGAACCGGCCCCGCTCCGGGGAGGCGTTGTCGAAGGCCCCGCCCTTGAGGACCTTGGCAAAGAACTCCTGTGTCAGGTCGTCGGCCTTGTCCGCGTTCCGGGTCCAGGAAAGCACAAACGTCCGCACGGGCGCGTAATAGGTCTCGCACAACTCCGACAAGGCCGCCTGCGCCTCCTCCGATCCGCCCTTCGCGCGAACGACGCGGGTCCAGCGGGTGGTGACAAATTGTCTGGCGGCGTCGGTCATGGGGGAGGCTCGTGGTTCACTGTCCGTTTGCTTCGGGGGCCAGCAATTCAAACAATCCGCGATAGAACCTGCCGGTTGCATTGGTCACGGAGAAGGCCTCCACGGTCTGTCCCGCCGTCACCGTCAGCGGATTCTGGTCGTCGTGGCGGTTCAATTGCACCATCGCGGCGGCGATGGCTTCGTCGCTCATGCCATCGCTCCATGTCCAGATGGCCGTGCCGTTGAACGCAGAGCCCTCGTCGGAATAGCTGAACATGGTCTGCGCCGCTTCGTCGCCGGGTGCAGGTTTGATGATCAACCGCGCGCCGGGAACGGACTGCGATTTGAAGTACAACATCACCCCGCCCTTCATGGCCGTCGCGGAATGCTTGCGGATAATCGCCTCCGCCGTGCCCAAAGATTCGCTCGAATCCGTCCGGGTCAGAATCAATTCGCCGTGCATGACGCCCCCGACCGCGTTCGTTATCGAGAACACCGTGAGCGGCTGATTCACAGGCAACTCCAGGCTGCCTTGCCTGAGTTTGGACTCAATCTGTTTCTTTGCGTTGGTCAACTTATCGTGAGACGTCTTTCGGGGAAGTATCCAG
>JAYPGD010000361.1:0-4011 GCA_038126655.1 Verrucomicrobiales bacterium | reverse complement strand
CGTGTTTCTTGACTGCTCGTCCACCTTGCTCCCATAGCCAAAGGCGTTCACCTTTCTCCCTCCATTCTGGCGTCGAATCGCAGACCGCAATTTGATGTTCAGCGGCAGCGGAGATTCCGTATTCAAGACCGGGAAGCCAACTCGCGGGACTTCAGCCGTCCACGCGAGGCGTCAATGTTCCGCACGCCGACCGCGCCCAGGATATTCCCCGCCAACGCCAACAAGCCCCACACTACAACCGCGGAAATTGTCACAACCAACTCGGCCACGGCCGGATTCCACGACGGATCCGGCGCCATCATGACCACAAACACCATCAACAACGCGGCCGGAACCAACGCGAGGCCATTGCACACCGCCCCGATGATGACCGCCTTGGACCACTTGCGGATGACGCGCGTGCCTTCCGTACCCACGTCCGCATTCGGCGTCGAGTGCGATGGCTCCTTGCGCGGATGACGCTCCGTCAGGGCCTGAAGATTGCCCATGCCAATGGCCCGGCGCGTATGAGCAAAAGCGATCGCCGCCAGAACAGCCGCCAGGGCCGCCCCCAGACTTGTCAGCGTCATGCCGAAACCAAGCAGGATCGGGCCAAGCTCCCGGTGAGCTTCCCCGCTCTTGACGATCTCAGCGCCCATGAATCCAGCCAGCGGAACAAACAGGATCGCTGCGATCAACGCGTTCAAGATCCAGTAGGGCGCATTCGTCACCGAGACATTTTTCTCGGAAGTCACGCCCAGCTCCTTTTCCGTCTTCGCGGTCACCGCCTTGCGGATCTCCTCCGCCCATTGCGCCGTCAAACGGGCCGTGTCGGCTAGGGGCTCGACCCACTGTTCGCGCAGCGTCAGCGTGATCGTGTGGCCCACGCCGTTCACATCCTGGGTCAGCGAAACAAACGGGATCTTCACGCCCTTCTGGGACCACCATTCGAAATGTCCGACGCTGACGTCGCGGATCGACTTGAGGGGGATGTTCAGCCGCCGGTCGTTCTCCACCAGCGAAAGACAGTTCTCAAACAACCGGGCCTCGCCTTGCCCGGAAAACGGGGCCGACATCCGGCCCTTGGGCGAGCGCAGCCGGTCCGGCGTCGAGAAATGGCAGCGCGCGCCGAGCAAAGCCTCGCCCTTGGGCTCTTCGCCGGTCTCCCGTTTTCGAGCCTCCCTTACCGCACCCACCTCGGATGCATGCTTCACCTCGGACTTCATCTCCTCGGCGCTCTGCTGCCGCCGCTCCCGCTCCTTGGCCAGGGCGCGCAGCACGATCTCATCCACCGAGTCCGTCACCGGCGTCTTGTCCGACGGCAAGGCAAACCGCCCAATCGGCAACTCGCCGGTCAGCAGTTCTTAAAAGACCACTCCCAGCGAATAAATGTCCGCGCGATGATCGACATCCCCCGGCTTCTCGATCTGCTCCGGCGCCATGTAATGCGGCGTGCCCAGCGTGTAGCCGCTCGCCGTCAGCGTGGATCCTCGCTTTTGTTCGCCCACGATCTTGGCGATTCCAAAGTCGGCGATTTTCACCCGTCCCTTGGAATCCATCAGGATGTTCGCCGGCTTGATGTCCCGATGCAGCACGCCTTCCGAATGCGCAAACTGCAATGCGTCGCAGATCCCCGGAACAACGGCCAACGCCTCCTGCGGCGTGAAGCGCCCGGCGCTCATCGCCTGCCGCAGATTCACGCCGTCGATATACTCCATCATCAGGTAGAAGAAGCCGCCCGCCTCGCCAAAATCGAACACCGTCACGATGCTGGGATGATTCAGCGAGGCCAGCACGCGCCCCTCGCGTTCAAAACGTTCCCGGAACGCGGCATCTCCGGCCAGATGTTCCGGCAAGATCTTCAGGGCGACATGGCGGTCCAGCTTGGGCTGCCGCGCCTTGAAGACGAACCCCATCCCGCCCTGACCGATCAGTTCGATGATCTCCAACTGGGGAAAAGCCTCGCCGACGCGCTCGATCGACGGCGCGTCCGGGGCATTGGGGCCGGTGGACTCGCCCTCAGTCTGCGCGGTCACCCCCTCCAACAGGCATTTCGGGCAAAGCCCATGCGGAGCTTCCGCCGGGATCTCCGCCCCGCAACCCGTGCATTGTCTGGCATTCGATTCTTCGCTCATGCCCTTTCCTGAGGATACCGGGAGACGAAGTTACGCTGGAAAATCACTTTTCGCGAAAAACTTCAATTAACTACTTGCACTTGAGACTTAGTCTCATTAGAAGCATTTCAAGATTTTGAGATCCAGTCTCAACAGAGTTCAGACATGAGCCGAAGAACACCGAAATCCGCAGGAAATCCAATGAAACAAGTCTTAGCACAAATTGCAGTCGGTATGGTCATTGCTTTGCCGCTCGGCGCAATCGCTCAGAACCCAGCTGAATCGAATGCCAAATCAACGACCGACGAGTCCGCCATTGTCCTCCCCGAGATCGCCATCATCGGCTCGGAAGAAGCGGTGGCGACGCTGCCAGCCTCCGGCGCCTATATCGACGCCGAGAGCATTGGCCGCTACGGGACAGCGGACATCGGACGCGTCGTGCAAAGCGTGCCTGGAGTCTATTCCCGCGGAGAGGATGGCTACGGTCTGTTCCCGAACATCAGCCTGCGCGGCGTGACCACCGAGCGCATGAAGGCGGTCACGGTGATGGAGGACGGGATTCTCACCGCCCCGGCCCCCTACTCCGCGCCTTCGGCCTACTACAGCCCGAACGTGGCGCGCATGAACGGACTGGAAATCCTGAAAGGCTCCAGCCAGATCAAGTTCGGGCCGCACATCACCGGCGGCGCGATCAACTACCTTTCCACGCCGATCCCCACCGAACGTCAGACCCATCTCAAACTTCAGTATGGGTCCAACCACGAACTCCTCGCCCATGTCTGGCACGGCGCCACCGAGGACTTGGACAAGTATGGCACGGTCGGCTATGTCGTGGAGGGCTTCTTTCATCGCACGGATGGATTCAAGACCATCGACGCCGCGCCCGGGATCAACGATCGCGACGACACCGGCTTCACCAAGTTCGAACCGATGGCGAAAATCTCCTGGGAACTGCCATTTCAAAAACTGCACCGCATCGAATTGAAGTACGGCCATACGGACCTCGAAGCCGACGAGACCTACCTCGGCCTGACCGTCGGCGATTTCCGGGCCAACCCCAATCGTCGCTACGCCGCCACCCGATTTGACAATATCAACACCGACCATCATCGCGCTTCACTGCGGCACGTCATGGAACTCACCCCTAATCTACACGTCGCCACGACGGGCTACCTCCAGTATTTCAAACGCAACTGGGAGAAGCTGCAGGACGTCGATGTCACGGCCACGGCCGCCACTGGCGTCAATCCGGCGGCGGCTCTGCTCGACGCAACAGCCGGAGGCGGTCTGGCCGTCCTGCGCGGGACCGCCGCCGGCGTCCTCAACGTCCGCAACAATAACCGCAGCTACAAGATCTACGGAGCGCAGTCCGCCGCCACCGCGACCTTTGATGTCGGCGAAAGCGAACACAAACTGGAGGCGGGCGTCCGCTATCACTTTGACGAGGTCGATCGCTTCCAATGGGAGGTCGCCCACACACAGAATGCCGCCGGCGCCATCACCGCATCCGCCGCCGGCGCTCCGGGCTCCTCCGGCGACCGAATCCAGCAGTCCCACGCCATCGCCATCCACGCGCTCGATGAGATCAAGTGGAACAGGTTCACCCTCACGCCCGGCGCGCGCTTCGAGACCGTCGACCAGGAATACAATCAGGACATGCGCCGCGCTGCCGGCGGGACCCCCGCCTCAGGCGAAGGCCGCATCGACGCCATCGGCGGCGGCGCTTCGCTCGGTTACGAGATCACGCCCGAGTGGAATGCGTTCTTCGGCGTTCATCAAGGCTTCTCCATCCCCGGCCCCCGCTCCTCAATCCGAAACGGCCTCGACGAGGAAACCTCGCTCAGCTTCGGACTCGGAACGCGCTACAACAACGCCGACAAGGCCCTGCGCGCCGAACTCGTGTTCTTCCGCACGGACT
>JAYPGD010000360.1:0-6209 GCA_038126655.1 Verrucomicrobiales bacterium | reverse complement strand
TGCCCATGAAGCCGAAGGAGTGGAAAAAGGGCAGCACGCCAAGGAAGGCGTCCTTTTTCTCAAAGGCGAACACCTGTCCGAGCTGCTCGACATTCGACATCACGTTGTAGTGCGTGAGCATGACGCCCTTGGGCTCGCCCGTGCTGCCACTGGAAAAGATGATGGTGGCGAGATCGTCCATGCCGACCCCCTTCTCGCAGCCCAAGGCCTTCTCAATCCAGCGCGCGGGGATCAGGGCGGCCATGACCGACGCGGAGATCACGTCAACCGCTGTCTTCCCGGCGGCGACATCCTCCAGCAGGACCGTCTCGACCGGCAGCTCCAGCTTCAGCAGATCAAGGACCTTGCGCGAGGTGAGGATGTTCCTGATGCCGGTCTGCTCGACGCAGGATGCCAGCGCCTCGGCGCTCAAAGTGTAGTTCAGATTGACAGGGACCTTCCCCATCATGAGCGCGGCGTAGTTCACCAACGCGCCGCCCACCGAAGGCGGAAGCAGGATCCCGACATTCTCTTGCCCTTCCCAGGTCTTGCGCAATCGCCGCCCCAGGAGAATCGAACCGGTCAGCGCCTTGGCGAAGCTCAATGGCGGCGTCGCGGCGTCGGCAAAGGCGAAACGGGTCCGATTTTTCCGCGCCGTCCGGATGAAGGCCTGATGCAGCGGACGCATGCGGGCCTTGCGTTCGCTCCAGGCATCGGAGCCGAGTTCCTGCACGACCTGGCGGATGGCCTGCGGCGCCGCATCCGGCGACATCGCCTCCCCATAACTCACGGTCACCGGATACGGAATCTCGCGCGGCAGCTTCCAATAGAACTTTCCGCGCTCGAAACTGAAGATGCTGCCCCAGACCCCGTCGAGGTTCACCGGAATGATCGGCGCATCCACGCCCTTCATGATCTTCTGCATGCCCTTGCGGAACGGCAGCATCTGTCCCGTCCGCGTGATCTGCCCCTCGGCGAAGATGCACACGACATTGCCCGCCTTGATCCAATCGGTCGCCTCCTGCAACGACTTGATCATCTCCCGCGGACGCAGTTCCGAGGAAATCGGAATCACTTTCAGCATCCGCGCAAAGGGCTTGATCCACCATTTCTCGTACATGCCGCGATACATAATGAACCGGATGTGCCGGTCCGTGGACGCGATCAGGAAAAAGGCGTCGGTCAGGGCGAGATGATTCGACACAAACAACGCGCCGCCCTTCTCGGGAATGTTCTCCCGTCCGACCACCTTCACGCGGTAGATCGTATGCGTCAGCGCCCAGATCAGCAGGCGCATCAGGGAATCAGGCACGATGCGAACGGCGTAGGCCGTGGCCGCCAGGGTGACCACGCCGCCGACCAGAAAGATCTGCGGCGCGGACAAACCGAAGGGCTTGCGCAGAATCCAGAACGCCCCCGCCGCCAGGAATACGCCGAGCGAAGTGATCCAGCCGTTGGTCGCGACAATCGAGCCCTTCTCCTTCGCGTCGGGCCGCTGCTGGATCAACGCCAACAAGGGCACCAAGTAAAACCCGCCGGAAAAGCCCAACGCCGCGAGGCAGACCCCGACTGCGACGACAGACAATCCCGGAATCGCCAAGGCCGCGGCAAAGGCGGCGAGGCCCAGCGAGCCCAGCGGCACGAGGCCGTATTCGATTTTTCGGCCCGAGACGAATCCGGCCACGCCGCTGCCCACGCCGATGCCGATCGCCAGGCAGGCCCGCAGCATGGCGTACTTGTCCTCGTCCAATCGCAGGAGTTCCTCGTTGTAGACAAACAGGGTCGGATCGCCGAAGAGGCCGCCCAGGAACCAGAAATAGGCGCTGCCCGCCACGGCCAACGCCAGCACCCGGTCCTTCCCGATCTTCCCAAAGTTCAACCACAACTCTCCGAGGAAGTTGATGCGGAACTGCTTCTCCGGATTGGCGGGCGGAAGCTTCAACACACCCCGACTCGCCGCCAATCCCACCGCCGCGAAGAGCAACAGGACAACGCCCCAGACAAACGGCGGGAGGTGTTTGAAGAGCAGCCCCGCAATGATGCCGCCGCTGATGATGGCCACGAAGGTCCCCAAGCCCAGGATTCCATTGCCCCATGACAGGCGCGACTCGGGCAAGAGTTCGGGAAGCGTCCCATACTTCGAGGGACTGAAGAACGTGCTCTGTGTGCTCATCAGGAAGATGACCCCGAGCAGCAGCGGAATGCTGCCCGTGAGAAAACCGATCAATCCCAGGGTCATGACGCCCACCTCGGCCACCTTGGTTCCCACAATGATGGAGCGTTTGGAATAGCGATCCGCCAGGTAACCCGCGGCCATGGAGAACACGATGAACGGAAACGAGAACACCAACAGGATCAGGGTGATGTAGTTGTCGCGCTTCGCGTTTGCGATCCGGATGTCCTCCCCGAATTCGCGCGAAGCAACCTCGGCCGTGTTCCTGTTGTCATCGACCAAAACGGACGGAACTCCGCCGTTCTGATCAAGAACGCCCCACCACTGCTCCGGCACGCCCGAGGCGTCACGGATCGTCGCCGTGATCAGGAACAGCACGAGAAACTTGAAGATGTTGTCGCTCAGCGCGCCTTGGAACTGGACGACAAACAGACTCCAGAAGCCCGCGCGCCAATCGGGATGCTCGTCGTTTGGCTGCTTCCTGACTGACACCCGGCGAGCGTTGCTCGACCAATGGCGACGGTCAAGCTGACTTGCGGCCCGGGAACAGCCCGGTTGCAACCGGGCGGAGCGCGATCGGATCCCGTCTTTGGGACCAGCTGCTGCTCCGGGCGCAAGTTCTCCAAACGCTGAAGCGGAATGAATTCCGCGCCCCGATCATTTCCCCATCTCCCGTTCCACCCACGCATTCATCCGTTGCTCCAGAATGCTCAGCGGCAGCGCGCCCGCGCCAAGCAACTCGTCGTGAAAGGACCGGATGTCGAACTTGTCGCCGAGCTCCTTCTCCGCCCGGGCCCGGATCTCCTTGATCTTCAGTTCGCCGATCTTGTAGGCGAGCGCCTGCCCCGGCCAGACGATGTAGCGATCCACCTCGACGACGATGTCGTGTTCCGACTTGCCGGCGTTTTCCTTGAAGAAATCAATCGCCTGTTGGCGCGTCCAACCCAGCGCATGCATGCCGGTGTCCACCACCAACCGGATGGAGCGCCACATCTCGTAGGTGAGCTGCCCCATTTTGGAATAGGGATCCTGGTAGAAGCCCAGTTCCTCGCCGAGGCTTTCGGCATAGAGGCCCCAGCCTTCCACGTAGGCAGTGTAATGATCGTTCTTCCGGAATTCTGGAAAGCCCTCCAGTTCGTCGGCGATCGCGAGTTGGAAGTGATGCCCCGGCACGGCTTCGTGCAGACTCAACGCCTCCATCTCCCACTTGGGCCGCGTGTTCAGGGCGTAGGTGTTGGCGAAGAAATAGCCCGGCCTCCCGGCGTCCAAAGAACCGGGTTGGTAATAGGCGGTGGGAACGGATCGCTCCGAATACGAGGGCACCGGCTTGATGCCGTAAGGCTGCCGCGGGAGCTTCTTGAACAGCTTGATCAATTCCGGATCCGCGCGCTTGCAGATGTCGCGATAACCCGCAAGCAACGGCGCCGGCGTCTCGTAGAAGAACTGCTTGTCCGTCCTCAGGAACTCGAAGAACTCCTGCAGCGTTCCCTTGAAACCGGTTTGCTCCTTGATCTTCTCCATCTCACCGCGGATTCGCTTCACTTCGCTGAGCCCGATCTCGTGAATCTGTTTCGGCGTCAGGTCGGTCGTGGTCGAGCCCGCGACCAGGAAGGCATACCAGGCCTCGCCATCGGGCAGTTTGGTCCGCCCGATCTCCTCGCGGCAGTTGGGCACATACTCCTCCTTGAGAAATTTGTGCAGCGCTTCGAAGGAAGGCTTCGCGTAACGGTCATAGGCCTCCACCGCGCGGGCCTTGAGCTGCTTCTTCTCCTCGTCGGACAGGGAGGTCGCCATCCTGGCGAAGGGTCGCATCAGGGCGCTCTTCATCGGGTCCTCCGTCACCTGCTTGGCCGCCTGGTCCGGCAACGTGCGCAACGGCCCCTTGGGCGGGGTCAGTCCGAGTCGAAGCCCCTCGCGCATCAGCGTGATCTGCTGGTCGACCAGGGTGGAAAGCCCCTCCAAGCGCGCGATGATGTCCTCGTAATCCTTCACCGTGCGGGCCGGCATCATCGCGAACATCGAGGGCGTCCATTGCTGGATGCCGCCCATCTGCGTCATCGGCATCAACTCCGGACGAAATCGCTGTCCCTCGATAGCCCGGCCGATGTTGCGCTTGAACAGGTCGTGGCTCACCTGGTCGGTCGCGTTCAACTTCGAACGATCGATCGACAGGATAGCCTTCCGCAGCGGCTTGAGCAGCGCCTTCCGTCGCGCGATGGCGGCCAGCGACATGTCCGACCAACGATCATTCTGCCCGGGAAAGCCCTTGCGCGTGGCAAGTTCCGGATATTCATGCAGGGAATGGCTCCACAGGCTGTCGAAAAGCCGATGCAGGCGCTCGGCGTCGGGTTTGACGCCCTTGTCCGCCGCGATCTCCAGGGCGATCTTCTCCATCTCGTCGACCGACTGGACAGCGCGGGACAAAGGGGAGAACAGCAGCAAGGCCGACAGGAAAAGCCACGTATGGAAACAGCGCGTCATACCGGGGATCATTTTTGTGGGCGGCGGGCAAGGCGAGAAAAAAGGCGCAAAATCGGGCTTGCATTCGATTCGGGGTCCCGTATGTTCGGACCCGCTTTTGGAAGCGAGTGTAGCTCAGTTGGTAGAGCATCACCTTGCCAAGGTGACTGTCGTGAGTTCGAGTCTCATCACTCGCTCCATTTTTTTGTACTGATCCGGCGGCGGAACAGACCCAGCAAATGCCCTTCCCGAAGGCCGTTCCTTGGCCTAGGATCCGCGCCCCATGTCCGAACCCGAAGCCAAACCCGCGCATTTCCTGTCCGCCGATTCGGCGGCGTTCCGCTACATCGAGAAGACCAATCCGCATACGTCCAATCTCGATTTTCTCACCTACGGAGTCTACGAACTCGATGGCCCGATCGCCAGCGGGTCGATTTCGCACGCCGGCGAGGAGGCGCTGCTCTTTGCCTGGAAGGGAGGCGTGACCGTCCATCTCGACGGCGTCGATTACACGCTGGACAATTACGACGTGCTTTACGTGCCCAAGGGCGGCGTCTATCGGATCCGCCAAGACGTCGAGGACGAGGCCAGGGTCATCGTGTGCCGGGCGACAGCGGAGAATGTCCATCCGGTCCACCACGCCAGATGGGCGGAGGTGTCGCAGGAAGAGGGGCGGATCCGCCATCTCAAGGGCAAGGACGTGTTTCTCATGTTCGACGTCAGCGAGGGGGCGGACAAGCTCATCGCCGGCTACACCATCTTTGAGCCCAAGCAACGTTCCTGGCCGCCGCACAATCACACGGACCAAGAGGAGATCTACATCTTCACGCAGGGCAAGGGCGCCATGTCGGTCTATCCGGACGACGAGCGCAAGTGGTTCGTCCATTCCGTGGACGAGGGCGACGCGGTCACGATCCCGATCCTGAACTACCATCCGGTCTTCAGCCACGACGAGGAGCTGCACTTCATCTGGTGCATCGCCGGCGAACGCTACTGGGTCGGCGACAAGAACAAGGACTTCATGGACGCCAAGGTGGACAAGCTGACGACCTGAGACGGGAAGGCGCGGTGCCGGACGGAACGGCGGGACGGCCGCGCCACAATCGCCATTTTTTCTCCTTTTTTGGTCAAGGGGCGGCTATAAAGCGCCGTTTCAATGAAGGCAGCGTTTTGAAGACGTATCGCTCAATCATCAACGGTTTCGCCGGACGGGCTGTCGCATCGGCCGTCGGTCCACTGCTCGGAATCCTCGCCTTGGCGCCCGCCGCAGTCGGAGCCGCCGAATCCTCCGGCTTTCGGGTTCCCGAAAACTTCGAGGTGTCCCCGTATGCGGACGACGATCTCGCGCACGACATCTTTTCCATGACCGTGGACGCGCGGGGGCGAATCGTTGTCTCCGGCCGGGGTTACATCAAGATTCTGGAGGACGCCGACCGCGATGGCGTCGCGGACAAGGCGGTCCTCTTTTCCGAATTCCCCAAGGGCGGGGCCTACGGACTTTACGCCGGCGCGACCAACATCATCTGCGTCGGCGACAACGCCGTCTGGAGCCTGAGCGACACCGACGGCGACGGACGGGCGGACGGCGAGCCCCGGG
>JAYPGD010000359.1:0-6217 GCA_038126655.1 Verrucomicrobiales bacterium | reverse complement strand
ATCGAGGGCGCGCAGGGCGTGGATGCGCTGGTTGACGGGCGGATTCTCGCGAACGTCTCGTCCAACGAGTACCTGGGGTTGGCTGCGCATCCGGCGGTGCGCGATGCGGCGACCAAGGCGGTGGAGAAGCACGGGGCCGGCGCGGGTTCGGCGCGATTGATCTCGGGGAGCCAGAAGCCGCACGCGGAGCTGGAGCAGGCGTTGGCTGATTTCAAGGGAGCCGGGTCGGCCCTGACTTTCTCCAGCGGCTACGCGGCGGCGTTGGGCGTGATTCCCGCCCTGGTCGGGGCCGGCGACACCGTGGTCATCGACAAGCTTTCCCACGCCAGCCTGATCGACGCCGCCAGGTTGAGCGGCGCAAAGCTGCGCGTCTTCAAGCACAACGATCTCGATTCGCTGGCGGATATCCTGAAGTGGGCGGATCGGCGCAAAGCCGACGGCAAGGTCGGCGAACGCTCCCGGACCTTGATTGTGACGGAGAGCGTCTTCTCGATGGACGGCGATCTGGCTCCGCTGTTGAACCTGGTCGAACTCAAGGAAAAGCACGGCGCCTGGCTGATGGTGGATGAGGCGCACGCTACCGGGCTCTATGGCGAGAACCGACGAGGGTTGATCGAGGAGTTTGGCGTCGCGGATCGGGTGGAGGTGCAGATGGGCACGTTGGGCAAGGCGTTGGGGGCGGCGGGCGGTTATGTCTGCGGTTCCCGGACCTTGGTCGATTTCCTGGTCAACAAGGCGCGTAGTTTCGTGTTCTCGACGGCTCCGGCGCCCGCTTCGGCTGCGGCGGCGAGGGCGGGGGTGGAGTTGGCGCAGGGCGATGAGGGTTATGCGCGATGCCAGCGGTTGTGGAATGTCGTGGACCTGTTGAAGAACGGCCTGATCCAACTGGGGTTTGCGATGCCGCCCATCCGCAGCGCGATTCTACCGGTGATTGTGGGCGGTGAGGTGGCCGCGGTGAGCTTGGCGGACAAGCTGTTGGAACAAGGCGTTCTGGCGCCGGCGGTCCGTTATCCCACGGTGGCGCGCGGGGCGGCAAGGCTGCGCCTCACGGCCAGCGCCGGGCATGGGGAACCGCATTTGCGGCGGCTGTTTCAGGCGTTGAGCGGTTCGGGGTGCGGCAGGTAGACGCAATCGGGCTCAGACTCCAGTATGTCGCCGGTGATGGCGTAGGCCCGCGAACGGCTGCCGCCGCAGGTCTGGCGATACTCGCAGTAACCGCACTTGCCCTTGAATTGATCGGGATCGCGCAGGGAGACGAAGGAGGGGTTCTTCTGGTAGACATCGATCACCGAATCCTCGGGGAAGCGACCGCAGACGACCGGGAGGAATCCGGCGGGATAGATCTCGCCGTTGTAGCTGACGAACATGATGCTCTTGCCGTCGCGCACTCCGAGCGGCGCGCGGTGGCTGGCGTCGCGGCTGGAGCCCGGATGCCCGGCGGGGCCCGCCAGGGGATCGCCTTCCTGTTGCAGAACGTAGCGACGGTAGTGGGGCGCCTCGGTGGTTTTCACCGCGTAGGGCTGGGTCTGCGCGTGCTGCCAGAGCTTGGCGAACAAGGCCTCGCATTCCTGGCCGGAGATCCGCTGCAGGGCCGTGCCCCGGCCCTCCGGGACAAGAAAGAAGACCGACCACATCGCGATGGTCCGCTTCGCCAGCAGTTCGGCCATTTCATCGACCTTGTCCACGTTGCTCCGCGTGATCGAGGTGTTGATCTGGACGGAAAGGCCGATCGAATCCGCGTCGTCGAGCATCTGGAGGGTGCGCTCGAAGCTGCCGCTCCAGCCGCGGAAGGCGTCGTGCGTTTCGGCGTCAGGGCCGTCGAGGCTGATGCCGAGGCGTCGAATGCCGGCGTCCTTGGCTTGCTGGAGGGCGTCGCGGGTGGCCAGCGGCGTGGCGGAAGGCGTCAGGGCGACCTCCAGGCCCTTCTCCCGGGCATGGCGGATCAGGTCAAAAATGTCGCGGTGCTTGAGCGGATCTCCGCCGGTCATGACGATGATCGGTTTGCGGGGGAACTCGGCGACCTGATCGATCAGGGACTTTGACTGCTCGGTGGAAAGCTCGTCGGGATGGGGCTCTTCCTGCGCCGAAGCGCGGCAGTGCTTGCAGACAAGGTCGCAGGCCTGCGTCACCTCGTAGTAGAACATCAGGGGCGCGCGATCGAAATCGGCATTGGTGTAGGCGAATGGATTGCTCATGTTGGGCGCTGTCTTGTCGAACCGGCTGGGGCCATGGTAGGGGCGGGCCCTGGATTCGCTTTGCAGATATTGACCTTTACGAGGCCAGCATTGGTGCGGTCGAAGTGGATTACGCTGCGCAAGTAACGAAAAGGGGACAATTGTCGCGCCTGAATGGCGTAGTAATTGGGGATTCCCTTTTCGCTTGGCCGCCGCGAGATTGTAGCTGCGGCCGGGAAAGAACGTTGAAACGGAGTCGGATTTTGACACTGCCATCGCCAAACCGCCGCCCCACCTTCATGTGGCAGGGGCTGTTGATCGTGCTGCCGGCCTTGCTGCTGGCGGCGGTGGGCTGGCATTCCTTGCGCCAGGACCGGGCATTGGCGTTGCTGGACGCCCGGGACGCGGCTCGCTCGGTTGCTGAGGAATTTGCCGAGGACATCCTGCCCCGGGCGCTGGAGAACACGACCCTGCCGCTGGGGATTGGGCGGGGCGCGGGCGATCCGGAGGCGGTCTTGCTAAGGGGGGCGACCAATCCTGTTCCCGCCTATGTGTGCCGGGTTGACGCTGGCGGCGGGTTGATGTTTCCGCCTCCGATCGATCGGGCACTGCCGTATGAGCCGCTGGAGTTGGAGCAATTGTCGCCGCAGGCGCGTCGCCTGTGGGATCGCGCGAACGCAGCGCGGATGGTCGAGGGCGACGACCGGGCGAGCGTGCAGTGGTTTGATGAGTTCATTGAGACGAGTCCGCCGCGTCGGTTTGCAGCGATTGCGCAGGTCCGGGTGGCGGCGGCGTTGGTGCGGCTGCATTGGCCGGAGGAGTCAGAAGCCGCGTTTGAGCGGGCGCTGCGGGATTATCCCGATGTTCGGGGGGAGACGGGCATACGGCTTGGTTGGCTGTCCGCGATGCACCTGATGCGTCTGGCGCCCGTGGGGAAAACGGAGGCCGAAGCCCGCAAGCGGATGCGGGAGCTGGCGGAGCCGATGCTTCGCGAGGCCTTTGCGGAGCCCTCCTATCTCACTGCGGGCCTCCTGGTGGAGGTCCGGGAATGCGAGTTGAATCTGGCCGATGTGTTCGCTTCCCGGCCGCAGCCGGGCAATGAGTCGCTCCGGGCGCCGCTCTGGATCGAGTGGATTGAACGATGGATGATGCAGGAGAATGCGCGGGTGTTTCACCGGGAGTTTGCGTGGATGAGCCGGGCGCGATTTCAGGCGATGTGGCTGGAGCTGCAGCCCGACCGGTTCTGGCTGGCCCGGAGGATTCCACAAGCCGCGGGAACGGGAGCCTGGTTGATTGCGCAGCGGCGGGAAGATCTGGAAGCGCCTTTCATCGAGGCCATCGAACAGAGCCGGTCGGCCCGGGCATTCGAGATCGGCGTCGACTTTGGCGGTCGGACGATCGTTCCCCTGAGGGAGCCGGACGCGCCGGGAATCGTCGCCCAGGTGGATTCCAAAGCCGTGCCCGGACTCGCGGTCCGGGTCGCGTTGACGGATGTGCGGGAGTACACCAATCGGCAGGCGGCGCGCGCGCGACAGTTCGGGACCTTGATCGGGGCGTCTGTCCTGGCCGTGCTGGTCGGCTTTGTCGCCGCGTGGCGCTCCTTTCGGAAGCAGATTCTCCTCAGCGAAATGAAGTCGAACTTTGTGTCCAGTGTTTCGCATGAACTGCGCACGCCGATCGCCTCGGTGAGCCTGATGGCGGAGGAATTGCGCGACCTGGGAGCGGACGACCCGGAACAGAGCCGGGAGTATCATGAATTCATCGTCAAGGAGTGCCGACGGTTGACCTCGCTGATTGAGAATATCCTGGACTATTCGCGGATCGAGCGGGGAGCCAAGGAATACGAGTTTGAAGCCACGGACATGACGACCCTGACGGAGCAGACGGTGAAATCCCTGGAGGCCTATGCGCATGAGCACAGGATCGACCTGGAGACGATCGTGACGGGCGAGGCCGTTCCGGTGACGACGGACGCGCGGGCGATCCTGGGCTCGCTGGTCAATCTGATCGACAACGCCATCAAGCACGCGCCGACGGACACGGCTGTGACCATCGGCCTGGATTACGGGGGGGACGCGGTTCGGCTGCGGGTTTGTGATCGCGGGCCGGGGATTCCGGAGGCGGATCGGGAGCGGGTGTTTGAACGCTTTTATCGACGGGGCTCGGAACTGCGTCGGGAGACTAAGGGCACCGGACTGGGGCTGGCGATCGTGAAGCATGCCGTGGACGCGCACCGCGGGCGTATTGAGGTGACGGGCGGCGAGGGGGAGGGTAGTTGTTTTGAAATCACCCTGCCGCTGGGAACGGAACCGGCGAGGGGCATGGACGGATTGGATTGATTGAACATGAGCGCGGAATCAAACGGATCGGAAGCCGGCGAATCGCAACGTCCGGGAGCGAGGGTCCTGGTCGTTGAGGATGAGTTGGCGATGCGAAATGTGTTGAAGAATTCCCTCGAACGCCATGGGTATCGCGTGCTGCTGGCCATGGATGGCGAGGAGGGTTTGGCGCGCGCGTTGAAGGAGGAGCCCGATCTGATCCTGCTCGATGTCATGATGCCGAAGTTGAGCGGGTTCGAGGTCTGCGCGGAATTGCGGCGGCTTTCCAGAAGCGTTCCCATCCTGATGCTCACCGCGAAGGGCAGCGTGGACGACAAGGTCAAGGGGCTGGACGCCGGCGCGGACGACTATCTGGCCAAGCCGTTCAGCCGCGACGAGATGCTGGCCCGCGTGCGGGCGCTGCTGCGCAGGACGGAGCGACAGGAGCGGGAGTTGACGATCGTGGAACTGGGCTCTGTGAAGATCGACTTCGTGCAGCAACGCGCCTGGCGCGAAGGCGAGGAACTGGCGTTGACCGTCAAGGAGATGGGGATGCTGCGCCTGTTGTTCGAGTCGCCCGGGGAGCCCGTTTCGCGGGAACGGTTCCTGGACGTGGTCTGGGGCTATACGGCCTTCCCTGTCACCCGCACAGTGGACAAGCATGTCGTGAGCCTGCGACAGAAGATTGAGAACGATCCGGACAAACCCGAGTGGATCAAGACCGTGCACGGAGTTGGATACCGCTTGGAACTGCCGGACGGAGCCTCCGGAAACTGATGGGATTCGACGTTACAAAAGAAGAACAAACTTTTGCGGAGGCAGCCGCGTTGTATCCCGCACATGGCGATTGCAAACCACATTGAAAGGAACAAAGACATGACAAAGAAGATATCATTGATTGCCGGCGCGTTGATCGCGTGCGGCTCCATCGGCGTTGCCGCGGAAGACGGCGACAGGGACGGACGGCCCGAGCGGGGCAAGGGACGCGGCGAACACCGCGAACAGGCCCGCGACGGCGAACGGGAACGCGGCGGACGCCCGGAGGCCGATCGCGGACCTCGCGGCGGCGGTCGCGAGGACATGCGCGGCCGGGGCGGTCGTGGACCGGGCGGCGACGGCGATCGGGACCATCGTGGTCCCGGACACATGCGCGACGGCGGCCGCGACGGTTCGGGACGCGGCCCGTCCCGGCAGGGGCCGGATGCAGCCGAGGGCAGGGGACGCGGTTTTGGTCCGCCTTGGGCGCGCGGCGGACGCCCTGACTTTGGTCGCGGCGGCGAGCGCGGCGGACGGCCTGACTTTGGTCGCGGTGGAGAACGCGGCGGACGGCCTGACTTTGGTCGCGGCGGCGAGCGTGGCGGACGGCCTGACTTTGGTCGCGGCGGCGAGCGCGGCGGACGGCCTGGCTTTGGTCGCGGCGGCGAGCGCGGCGGGCGGCCCGACTTTGGTCGCGGCGGGGGCCGGGGGGGTTCGCGTGGTTTTCGCGGAGGCCCGGGCGGTCGTCCGCAAGGCGGATTCCAGGGGCGCGGTCACGAAGGCTTCGGCGGTCCGGGATACGGTCCCCCCTGGGCGCGGAAGGGGATGGAGAACAGCGGAGGTCACGGCGGTCGTCCCGAGGGAATCAAGGGCCGCCGTGGCGGCCGAGGTGAAGGACGTGGGGCATCCATGCGGCGCGGCGGATTCGGCGGACCGGGATTTGGGCCGCCTTGGGCGCGGGGCGGTCGG
>JAYPGD010000358.1:2596-6248 GCA_038126655.1 Verrucomicrobiales bacterium | reverse complement strand
TCAGCTACGGCCTCGGCAGCATGAACCAGAACCTCCCCTCCTTCGTCGTGCTCACGAGCTCATGGACCGGACGCCAGGAAGCGCAGGCCCTTTACAACCGGCTTTGGGGCAATGGCTTTCTTCCCTCCAAGCACCAGGGCGTCCGACTGCGCTCCAAGGGCGACCCCGTTCTCTATCTTTCCAATCCCAGCGGCGTCAGTTCCTCGACGCGCCGCCGCATGCTGGATTCCCTGGCCCGTCTGAACCAACGCCAGTTGGACGAGGTCGGCGATCCCGAGACCCTCGCCCGCATCGCGCAATATGAAATGGCATTCCGCATGCAATCCTCCGTGCCGGAGCTCACCGACATGTCGAATGAGCCCAAGCACATCCTGGATCTCTACGGGCCCGACGCGACCAAGCCCGGCACGTTCGCCTCGCACTGCATCCTCGCCCGCCGCATGGCCGAACGCGACGTGCGCTTCGTCCAGATTTTTCACCGCGGATGGGACCAACATGGAACGGTGCCCAAGGATCTGCCCAATCAATGCCGCGACGTGGACCAGCCGGCCTGGGCCCTGATCCAGGATCTCAAGCAACGCGGCATGCTGGAGGACACCCTCGTCGTCTGGGGCGGCGAATTCGGCCGCACGATCTACTGCCAGGGCAAGCTGACCCGCGAGAATTACGGTCGCGACCACCATCCCCGCTGCTTCTCCGTCTGGATGGCCGGCGGCGGCATCAAGGGCGGCGTCGTGCACGGCGAGACCGACGATTTCTCCTACAACATCGTCAAGGATCCCGTCCATATCACCCGCCTCAACGCCACGATGCTCAATCGACTCGGCATCAACGACAAACGCCTCTCCTTCCGCTACCAGGGCCTCGACCAACGCCTCACCGGCGTCGAAGAAACGCCGCCCGTCCACGAGATCATGGCTTGATTGGATTCCCGATCGCCAGAATCCCGCAGCAGCCGACCGGAGCGCGCCTGTGTCCCGTCTTCGGGATCCTCCGCAGAGCCTTGGGAATCAGTTGCGCGGGCGACTTGCCCTGAGCGCGGCGTTTTGCTGCATTGCTACAGCAGGTCTCCGACACTGCCGCGCTCCGTTCTCTTCGTCTCATCCCAGTTTCGACCACCTCCCAACGAGGCTCACTTCCGATTTGAGCCTCCTCACATCCGCTGCTACGAATCATTGCCCCGATGGCCCGCCCTATTCGACAACGACTGCTCCCCGCCATTATCGGGCTGAATCTCGTTCTCTTCCTCTCCACCGGCTGCCGAACCGCGGGCTTCTACCGGCAGGCCGTGCGAGGACATTTCCAACTTCTCGCGGATCGCCAACCCATCGAGGCAACCATCGGTTCCCCTGAATCCCGCGAGGAACTGGATCACAAGCTAGCGCTCATCCTCGAACTGCGCGATTTCGCCGAATCGGATCTCCTCCTCGATCCTGGAAAACACTACCTCGACTACGTTGAACTGAACCGCCGCCACGTGGTTTGGAACGTCTCCGCCGCCCCCGAATTCTCCCTCGATTCCAAGGGCTGGTGGTATCCCTTCCTCGGGCGTTTGACCTACCGAGGCTACTTCTCCGAACACGACGCGCGGGAATACGCCGGCCGTCTCGCCGCCAATGGGGACGACGTCTTCGTCGGCGGGGTCGACGCTTACTCGACCTTGGGTTGGTTCAACGACCCCGTACTCAGCTCCTTCATCCGGCGCGATGACGCAGACCTGGCGGAACTCATCTTCCACGAACTCGCGCACCAGAAGATCTTCGCGCGCGGCGACACCGACTTCAATGAAGCCTTCGCCACCGCCCTCGCGCAGGAAGGCGTCCGACGCTGGCTGATCGCCAGAAACAATCCGGCGGCGATTGAGAAGCGTCGGGTCTCCTTCGAGCGCGAAACCGCGTTCATCAACCTGCTCCTCGCAACGCGCGACAAGCTCGAAGCATTGTACTCCCGCCAAGACACGGAATCCTCGAGCGTTTCCGATCTGGCGAAACGCCGCTCCGAAAAGCAGGCAATCCTCGATCAACTCCAACACGACTACGCCCGATTGCGCGACGAGGCCTGGAACGGATTCTCCGGTTACGATCGTTGGATGAGCCTCCCCATCAACAACGCCCGCCTCAACACCATCGACACCTATTACGAGCTCGTGCCCGCGTTCAAAGCCGTTTTGGAAGATGCCGATGGCGATCTCGACGCCTTCTACCGCGAGGTCAAACGACTCAAACGCATGAAGAAGGACGCGCGCCTTCAGGCCCTCAGAAGCCGGTTGATCCGCGTGAATGTCTCATCAGGAAAGCCCATCGCGCGTTTGAGCAGGTAATCCCGCTCCAACACATTGGGGTTTCGTTCCCCTTCGCGAAACGCCGCCCAGGACGCCTGTCCCCGGAGCCACGCCCAATGTCCGAGGATCGGCACGGGATAATCGCTCCCATGGACACAGCGTTCCACCACCCCGGATTTCAGGCAATGCTTCAGGATCTTTGATCGAAAGGGCGTGCAGAAGGCGCTGTTGTCGAAATAGAGATTGGGAAATCTCTCCATCAACTTCTCCAGCTTGAAGTAATACTGCGGATCGAAGACCCCGCTTTTCGTGGCGGCGTGGGCGGCGATCAGCTTCACGCCGCATTCGAGCGGCAGGGTCATGGTCTCGGGATCCGCCAGTTCCGCCCGCACGACCTGCACGGTGTGTTCGCCGCCGGTGTGCGCCAACAGGGGCAACCCCGCCTCCGCCATCCTCTCCCAGAACCTGGCGTAGCGCTTGTCGTTGCAATCGATGTTCTGGCAGTTGGGCAGGCACTTCATCATCACCGCGCCCCGATCGAGGCATCGCTGCAGCTCGTCCAGGGCGTCCTTCCGCGCGGGGTGAATGGAACAGGCCGGCAGAAACTCCGGATGCATCTCAGCCAGGTCGAAAACAAAGTCATTCGGAACATGGGTCGTCCCCTTCCCTTCCCAAAGTTCGCCGTTGTCCTGGTAGACCTCCTCGTGCGCGAGGATGACCGCCGCGTCCAACGAGGAATCCTTCACCCATGCCAACAATTTCTCAGCAAACAGGCGATCCAGATCGCCCTTCATTGCGGACACGGGCAACCCGATGTGCCGACACATGAACCGCTGCATCGGCCCCTGCCAAAACGACGGCCGCATCCAACACCCCGTCCCGCCGGATCCATTGCCCACGACATGCACATGCATGTCGATGCGACGGTCATGGCTCTTCACAACCGCATTCATAGGGGGTTCTCCCAGCGGCCCTGCTTTGGCTGGTCGCTCAATTGAATGCCTCCGCACATCATTCTTCTGCAGGCATTTGCCACACGTTACAGACTCGGACGCCTGTCCCACACTCCCAACGCCTCCTCCAACGCCCCGCCGACACGACACAGTTTTCCTTCGTCAAACAAGCCCCCCCACAAGGTGATCCCGTCCGGCGTCCCATCCTCGCGAAACCCCGTCCGCAGGGTCAGCGAGGGATGCCCGGTGAAGTTGGTCGTCGTCAGCAGATCCGCCGCGAAGCTGGGACTGATCAGCATGTCGACCTGGTCGTAGACCCCGGCCATTTTCTCCATAACGCGCCGACGCAGGCGATCCGCCTGAATCAACTCAATCGCCGGCGCGAACCATGCCGAGCGAAAGCTGTTCGGCCAGGCCC
>JAYPGD010000358.1:0-2586 GCA_038126655.1 Verrucomicrobiales bacterium | reverse complement strand
CGTTTTGTCGGACCAACAAATCGTCGCGGTCCGAAAGGGTGAGTTCCTCAAACGCGGCCGCCGATTCCGTCCTCAGGATCGTCCGCAGCGAATGAACCGGTTCCTCCGGCAACTGGACCTCAACCATCTTCACGCCGAGATTGCGTAACGCCGCCAAAGCCTTCCGATCATGCTCCGAGGCCCTGCCTTCAAACCACGCCGGCGACCAACCGACCTTGATCGAATCCAATTGCGTCGAAGCGGCATAGCGAAACGGAAAATCGACCGAAGAAGGATCGCCCGCATCCGGTCCATTGATCGCCGCCATCACCAGGGCGGTGTCCTCCACCGTCCGGCAGATCGGCCCAATCTTGTCCATCGACCAGCACAACGCCATCGCCCCCGTTCGCGCGACGCGTCCAAACGTGGGGCGCAGCCCCGTCGTTCCGCAGCGCATGCAGGGCGATACAATCGAACCCAGGGTCTCCGTGCCCAGGGCGAAACCGACCAATCCCGCCGCCGTCGCCGCCGCCGAACCCGCGCTGGAACCGCTGGAACCCTGCTCCTGATTGAACGGATTCCGCGTCACTTCCGCGAACCACACATCGCCCATCGCCAAGGCCCCAAGCGTCAGTTTCGCAACCAACACCGCCCCGGCTTCCTCGAGCTTCCTGACGACGTAGGCATCACCTTCCCCAACACGGTCCTTGTAAGGCATCGCGCCCCAGGTGGTGCGAATGCCGTCGGTTTCAAACAGGTCTTTCGCGCCCCACGGGATCCCGTGCAGAGGTCCTCGATGCTTCCCTGCCGCAATCTCGCGATCCGCGCGTCGCGCCTGCTTCAGCGCCAACTCCTCGGTCAGCGTCACGACGCAATGCAGTTTCGGATCGAAGCGCTTCAACCGATCCAGATAGATCCGCGTCAACCGCTCGCTGCTCAGCTTCCCCGCCCGGATCCAAGCGGATAGTTCCGTCACCGGCGCAAAAGCGATGTCCTCGTCCGAGTCCGGCAACGCCCGCATCTCACGCTTGCCCAGACTCACGACGCTTTCCCCGCCGAGCGCGTTCATTCCGGGCAACAAGGGATTGAAAGAGGTCGCCGGCGGCAGGCCATTGGGCAGGAATCCGACAGACCTGCGTTGCTCGTATCGCCGACGCTGCCCCATGGCCGACCGCGCAATCTGCGCGCGCTCTGACTCGGAGAAGCGAACGCCAACAATCTTCTCGGCTTCAGCGATGGTTTCAGGAGTGATCCGGGACCCGGCGGAATAGGCCGTATCGTCCGCGGCCGCTTCCGCGTCGGCCGGCGGCGTCGCCTTCGCATCCGGCTTTACTGGATCGGCAGCCGACGCGTTGAATGCCACGCCCCCGGCGGCCATGACGCCCGCGCTGAGCAGGAACTGCCGTCGGCTTTCCAATGCTGGTTCAATAGTCGTCATGAAAGGAAGCTGTTTAGGGGGAGCATGTTAAGGCCAAGGAAGGTCAAACTGCAACGAATCGCATTCATGCCCCAAGGCATGAACTGCAAGAGCGATCCTCAATGGCATGTGGCAGAGTGCGCAGTGTCAACGCATTGGACGGCTGCCGCTTGATCGTTCCGTTTCTCGGCTGACACAGCCGACTCTACATCTGTGAAGCTGTCACTTTTGCAGCTCATACGCATAATCGCTGTGTCAGACCCGCGGTCCGATATCACTCCCGCTCCGCCACCGCCAGCCAATCCCAAGGCCACGGCTCCCTCATCCATTTCGGCGGATCGGTAAATTCGGTCTTCCAGTCGTATTCCACCTTCTCCAACTCAAGCGTCCTGAAGGAAAACTCCCTCAGGGTCATCTCGAGTTCCTCCTTCAGGAAATGTTTTGTCGGCGCGCCTTCAATCGTTGCGATGCCATGTTCGATCGAAGCCCCCTTCTGAAGATCGAAGTTTGGATCGTCCTTGGCGGCCTTGCGATAGCGCGCGCCGTCCTTGAGATTCCATTGAATCCGACGATGACTCGCCAGCAGGGCAGATTCCAAGGAAGGGGCCGCCAGGACCAGCCGCCCGCCTTTCGCGACATGCCGCTTCAGGAATCTCAGAATGCCGCTCCGTCTCCGATGCGACCGGCTCAACAGCACATTGACGCACAGTCCGAAACCCGCCTTCTCCGGGAGTCTTTTCTCCCCCGACAAATCCATCCGCCGAAACCGCGCGTTCCCCCGCGTTCGGCAGCCCCGTTTTGCCTGCTCCAAACAGGCCTCGGAGATATCAAGCCCCTCGACCCGCTCAAAATGCTTCGCCAGGAACCGGGTAAACTTCCCCGGCCCGCAGCCAAAGTCGTAGGCCAGTCCGCACGGATCCGCCGCCTCCTTGATCCGCTTCTCGACGACGCCGTTGCGATCGTTGGCGCGCACGTCAAAGATCTGTTCATCGTAGGCACGTCCGGCCCTGTCCCAGTATTTCCTGTTCACACGGAGAGCCTACCGACAGCCGGCGCCCCTTCGAAAGCATGGAATCCCGGAACCTGGACTTGCTCATGAGTTGCAAGAGCAATCCCAAACGGCATGTTGTAGCGCGCTCTCTGTGAGAGCAGTCGATGACTGTCGCATGATCGTTCCGCTTTTCGGCTGA
>JAYPGD010000357.1:0-6278 GCA_038126655.1 Verrucomicrobiales bacterium | reverse complement strand
ACGGCTGTCGCATGATTGTTTCGTTTTTCGGCTGACACAGCCGACGCTACATCTGCGAAGCTGTTGCGATTGCTGTTCATGTGTACGCCCTGAGACGCGGATTGATCTGAGGTCGGCAGAACGTGTATTGCTTGTCAAAGATCCATCACGCCCCGAGCCAGCCACGACGCCATGCCAGGCAAGACTTCACACCCGAATGAACCCGACCGCCGCCGGTTTCTCAGCGCCGCCGGTGTGACGCTGGCGCTGCCGTTGTTTGAATCGCTCCCGGTCGTCGGCGCGCAATCGGCCGCCCGGGCCGAACCCGGCTTCAATCCCGACGGCAGGCCCAGGCGGATGGTCTGCATCTGCAACAACATGGGTTTCTACAAGCCCAACCTCATTCCCGAGGACTCCGGGCGCGACTACACGCCGTCCCGCTACCTGAAGGTTCTGGACGGATTGCGCAATGACTTCACCTTCCTGTCCGGGGTCGCCCATCCGGAGGTCGATGGCGGCCATGCGTCGGAGAAGTGTTATCTGACCACGGCGCCGCATCCGGGCGGAAACAGTTTCCGGAACTCCATTTCCCTGGACCAGTTTGCGTCCCCCTACGTCGGTCGCGAGACGCGCTTTACGTCGCTGGTCCTGACCGCCAACGGCGAGCAGTCGCTGTCCTGGACCCGGGCGGGCGTTCCCATCCCGGGCTACACGAAACCGTCGCAGGTCTTCCGTCGGCTGTTTTTCGAGGGCACGCCGGAAGAAATGAAGGCGCAGGAACTGAAGCTGCGCCAGGGCCGCAGCATCATGGACGCGGCATTGGCCCAGGCGAGGGCGCTGAACCGCGAGTTGAACGCCGCCGACCGTGTGAAGCTCGACGAGTATCTCACCTCGGTGCGCGAAGTGGAACGTCAGATGCAGCGGCAGCAGGAATGGCAGAACAAGCCCAAGCCCCGGGTGAACGCCAATCCCCCGGTCGATATCGAAGGCGATGCGGACATCGTCGGGCGGACGCGGTTGATGTATGATCTCGTCAGGCTGGCCTTGGAGACCGATTCCACGCGGCTGGTCACGATCTTCGTGGAGGGCTTTTTTGTCGTTCCGCCGATCAAGGGCGTGGACCAGGGGTATCATACCGTCGCTCACCATAGTCAGGATCCGGCGAAGATCGCGCAGCTCGGTCTCATCGAGGAGGAGCAGTTCCGGATCTTCCGCGACTTCCTGAAGAAGCTGAAGGCGGTGAAGGAGGAAGACGAGTCATTGCTGGATCGGACGATGGTCCTCTACGGCTCCAACATCGGCAACGGCAGCAGCCACGACACACGGAACCTCTCCGCCATCCTGGCCGGCGGCGGCTTTCGACACGGCCAACACCTGGCCTTCGACAAGGACAACAACCATCCGCTCGGGACCCTGTTCGTCTCCATGCTGCAACGGCTGGGAATCGAAACCGACGAATTCGGGTCGGGACGGGGGACGATGCGGGGTCTGGAGTTGGTTTGATGGGAACCGGAGAACCCGGACTCCAACCACGGATCACGCGGAATCCCCAGAGCAGCATAGCCGCAACCGAAAGGGGGCAGAGGAATGGCGGTCGCCCGCGCGGCGCTTCACTTCACAAGCGCCTTCACCGATTCAACCAGCAGTCCGCTCTCATCGACGTCGCGAGCCGTGGATCGCAATCGCAGGTAACAGAACCCGTGCCGATGCTGGCGGGTCGTTCCGAACTGCTTCACCACCTTCCCGTCGAGCAATGCCCGACAAACTCCGATGTCGCTCCAACGCAGCTCCAGCTCGTGCCAACGGTCCGGTTTCAGCCGGTGACTCGACGCAAGGCGGCCGGTGGGCGAGATGGGCAGTTTCAAAGGGGCCTGTTCCTCGCCGGCGTCGTCGCAGGGTTCATACAGCCGGTCCGTGACGCTGATCTGCGCGCCGCCAAACCGCGGCCCGATCCGGAGTCGCAGAGTGATTTTTCCGTCGCGTCCGGCGGGGAAGTTCCACACCGCGCCGTCGGCGGGCAGTTCGTCAGCCTTGCCGATCTGCAGGACATTCCGCCCCGGCTCATCCGGATGACCGATCAGTCTCGCGCCGGGCGCGCGGTCCCGCCACCAGCGAGACACGGGACCAAAACCCTTGAAGACATGCCAGGCGTCCAGGTTTTCAAAACCCTCGCTCTGCGCGCGCTCCTCCAACCAGTCCGGATCAATCAGAAAGCGCTGCCGACGTTCGGAGCCTTGTCCCGATACGAGCAGGATCCTCCCATCGCCCGTCACGGTCGCATGGGGATAAGCCGTGCCGCGGTCGCCGGACTTCGGCGGCGAGGCGTTCCGCGTCGGGTCCCGATACACTTCGCGAAAGCCGCGCCAAGTGCGTCCCTCGTCCGATGAGATCGCCGCGTGCAGCGCGTCGCGGCCGCCGTAGACTCCGGCTCCTTCCACGCGCGGCGGCATGGCGCAGTTGTTCCAGAACAGGACGATGCGATGGTCCGGCAGGCGGGTCAGGAAGGCCGGTGAATTGGAGGACGGAAACCGGGTTGGCGCGGCGTCGAACCACTCCGCCCCATCGGGTGAGAAGGATTCATGGAGCGCGCCGGTCTGCGTCCGGATCAACATCCAGACGCGGCCGTCCTGGAGTTGGAGGAGGCTGGGTTCGCAGGCTCCATAGTTGGAGCCGTTGTAGCCCTCCACACAGGGCGCCGTCAGCACGGCCGGAGATCGCTTCCAGCCGGTTCCGCCGTCGTCTGAATATACGATCGTGCAGACATTCGGCCCGCTCGGCGGTCCGGTCGCCACATTCGGCCGCCAATGCGCAAACGGCGCCAGAATCCGACCGTCCGCCAACTGATAGAGCCCCTGGATCGAACCGCAGTAACCCTCGTAGATCCGCCGGGGCTCCGTCCACCTCGTCCGCTCGTGGGTGGATCGCAAGTGATAGAGATCGATGAAGCGGTCGACATTCGGCCTGCGCCCCTCGCCCCGGGCCTTGGGAATCACGAAGTGGATCTCCTGATTGTTGTCCAGCAACGGAATCGGACCGCCCCATCGCCCGGGTGTCAGGGTCGTCAGCGCCTCCGACTCCTTCCACGACCGGCCGTTGTCGGTCGACCGCGATGCGAAGATTCCGACGCCGCCGTTGTGTCCGCGCCGATGAAAGGACAGCAGGGAGCCATCCTGCAGGGAGATCGCGGCTGAGGCGTAATTCATGCCGCCCGACGTCGTGTTGCCCGGCCCCAGATCGATGGGGGCATGGGGCGACGCGGCCATTGGCGACGCGCCCAGTCCGACAAGCAGCAACACATGGTACGGTTGCAGATTTGACGACCAGCTGGGGCGGTTCACATTCATGCTTCGACCCGCACCTTAATCCGCCTGGCGGTTCAACGCATTCCAAAACGCTGAATTCATTCCGGCGCCATTCGTGCTCCCCGCAGATTCGATAGTAATAAAGGCATGCCATGGGATCCTTTACACAATTCATCCGAAGAAACCGGGAGGAGATCGTGACCCGGCCCGAGTTGGTCGTCGAACTGGCGACCGGCTGCGTCGGACTCCACACCGGAGATCAGTTTGTGCCGCTCTCCCGCGGCGGAGGGCTCGCGTTGGACGACGAGGACGTTGGTGTCGCCAAACCCGCCAGCCGGGTGGGCTTCCGGCCGTTCGACGCGTCCTTGCGCCTGCGAAATACGGACGAGGGGCTGGCTGTGGAAATTGGAAGACGATCTTGATCCGGCAATCCCGTCACGGGAATTGACTTGAGACGACCGGACAGCGGCGACTACCGTCCAGCGCATGCAGGAGGAGGTCACGTCAGAACGGCGCAGGAAAGGCGCTCGTCGGCGTGTCGCAAGCGTTTGTTTGATCCTCTCCGGCATGAGCCTCGTCTACTCCTCTGGACTGGTCCCGACCTTTGAGTGGATGCGATATGATCCCACTGCGCGAATCGTCGGGTTTCTGCTCCACACCGTGTTCCTTGCCGCAGGACTCGGGCTCCTGATATTGAAGCGACGACCCGATTTCCGCGCCAAGGTCGCGTTGGCCGGGGCGGCGACGCTCGTTGCGTTTGCCCTGAACATCGCGTTGGTCCAGATCTTCGTCGAAATGGCGCCCCTCACGGTGGGGTGGCGATCAGAAGCCCCACGGGAGGAATTGAACGAATTCGGCTTCCGGGGCCGAAGCGCCGCGCCCACGTCCGGACGCCCCGTTGTCGTCTTGTTGGGCGACTCGCAGGTCGAGGCCATGGCGGGCTCCCTTGCGCAGATGTCGGAAGCCCGTCTCGAACACCGCCTCGCCGAAATGGGAATCGACGCCCAGGTCTGCTCGCTGGGCGCCGCCGGTTACGGTCAGGATCAGCAACTGCTGGCGCTGCGTGAGTATTTTGAAAGTCATTCAGCCGACGTGGTGGCGCTCTGGTTCACGCCGGGAAACGACATCTGGAACAACCTTTTCCCGACGCACCTGCCAAGGAACGGACCGCCCAAGCCCACGTTCCGATTGTCCGGAGATCGCCTGACGCCGCCGATGCTGGAATGGGGCTCCAAGAACTTCACCTCGCCGATCAAGGCCGTCGCGCTGATTCAAAGGGCGCAGTCGCGCGCGTTGTTCCATCGACGGGATGACCTGTGGGAATCATACCTTCCTGCGCCCGCGAAAGCTCTGGAGGACTACAATGGCCCCGTAGACGGGACCTGGGAAGATGTGCCGAACCACCTGTCGTTGATCGTGGAGCATCTGGAATCCGAAAAGAGTCATTTTTCCATCTGGCTCACGCCGCCCAGCCCGAGGATGAATCACGCCATCCGATTGACACGCCTCCTGTTGGAAGAGATTCAGGATCTCGCCAAGTCCAACGGCGCGCGCCTGGTCGTCTTCCATGAGCGCCAACCGCTGCGCACGGATGGCGCCGAGCGCGTGTTCAGCCTCACGGGGAAACACTACCGGGCGTCCGAATCGCAGATCGAGAAGACAGTCGATCGCATCGCGGAAGGATTCGACTGGATCCGGCTCCCGGTGCGTTTTGAAGACTGGCGCGTCAGCGAGATCGACAGCCATCTCAACCCCGCCGCCAACGACGACACGATGCGGCGCCTGGCAGCGGAACTCCGGACGAGAATGAAGGGACCGGGCGGCGATTGATCCTCACCACGCGGTCCAGCCGCCATCGACCACCAGGTTCTGCCCGGTGGTGTAGCTGCCGGCGTCGCTGGCAAAGTAGAGCAGCGCCCCCTTCAATTCCTCGGGCCGACCCATGCGCCCCATCGGCGATTTCTTTTTCAATCGTTCGACCATTTCGGCGGGTGCCTTTTCCGAGGGAAACGGGCCGGGGCTGAGACAATTCACCCGCACCTGGTCCTTTGCCCAATAGACCGCGAGGTGTCGGGTCTGGTGGATGACGCCGCCCTTGAGCGTGTGATACGAAACCGGACTGGCGGGACAGACGTCCTCGTAGGCGTCCGGATACGAGCCCACCACGCCATACATGGATCCGATCATCACCACGCTGCCCGGCGAGTCCCGTTCCACGACATGGTCCCGCAACCGCCGGGCCAGGAGAAAGTAACCCGTGGCGTTGGCGAGAACCCGGTTGAACTGCGCCTCGTCGACATCGGTGAGGTCGTGCGTGTCGCCGGCGTGGCCGTTGTTCACCAGGATATCGATCTTTCCCGCGGCCGTCGCGGCGGCGTCGAAACCGGCGTTCAAGGAGGACTCGTCCGTCTGATCCAGCTGAACGGCGAAGTGCCGGTTGCCGCGGTCGGTGGTCAACCGGTCCGCGACGGCCCGGGCCCGCTCAAGTTCGCGGCTGGCGCAGACCACATTGGCGCCGGCTTCGGCAAGGGCGTCCGCGAAGGCGGAACCCAGATGCCCGGAGGCGCCGGTCAACAGGGCGACCCGGTCGCTGAGGTCGAAAAGGCACGGTGTGGAATCGGTTTTCATGCTGCTCTATTCGATGGTCTCCCAGGCGCCGCCTTCCGCCGATCGCAGCGCCGCCAGGTTCACCTTCAGGGTCTGAATCCCCTCGGCCAGGGAACAGACCGGTTCGCCGCCGCCCTCAATCTGGTCGAGGAAGGAATCGGCCTGGTTGATGTAGTAGTCGTCGCGCTCGGCTTCGTAGGCTTGTTCGACCGTCCACTCCGCTCCCGGTTCGCTGCAGGACAACCAGCGGTTTGCGGCCGTTTCCCAACGCGCCGCGCCCCGCTCGCAGACGACCGTGATCGTCGTCTCGTTGGGCGGCTGGTGCTGGTTCACGCTGAAGGAGCCGAGGACATTCCCATGGCGCGTCAGGATGTTCACGCTGTCCTCCCC
>JAYPGD010000356.1:0-6309 GCA_038126655.1 Verrucomicrobiales bacterium | reverse complement strand
GCGGTCGAGGCAATGAACAGGGCCACGAAGCAGGCGGTCATGGCGAGGCGCATGACCGGCAGGCGGAATGCGCGGAGCAGGACGTCCATCCAGTCGGGAGCATTCTCCCCGCTGGGCGCGGTGAGCAGGGCGGCGCGCACGAGCAGGCGGACATCGATGTCCGCGGGCGCGGTTTCCCGGCGGCTCTTGGCCGCGGCGGCCTGAAAGCCGGTCAGGGCGTCGCCGGTCAGCGCGGCCTTCACGTAGAGGCGCGCATCGACCTCCGGAGCCTTCTCGTTTCGGGCCCGGGCCGCGAGTTCCTCGAACGACTTCAATTCGTCAAAATCGTGAGATTCCATAGGTTTTGAGTTTTTCTTTGAGCTTCCGTTTGGCGCGGAAGCTCTTGATCTTCGTTTTCGAAAGCCCCCAGTCCATCTGGTCGGCGATCTCCTGCAGCGGCATGTCGTGCAGGTATTGCAGTGTCAGCACGGTGCGGTCGTCCGCCGGCAGGGTTGCCAGCAGCCGCTGCACCTCTTCGGTGTAAGGCGAGCGGCGCCGGGCCTCGGCGCGATCTTCCAGCTGTTCCAGGGCAATTTCATTGGCTTCGCCGCTGGTGTCCGCCAGCGAGGCGGGTTGCCGACTCTTCTTGCGGAAGTAATCGTAGCCGGTATTGACGGCGATTTTCTTCAGCCAGCTGGCAAAAGGCGCGGTTTCCTTCCACTTGGACAGGTTCTTGAAGGCCTTGATCATGGTTTCCTGAACCAGATCCTCCAAGTCTGAGCGATGCGGGCAGAACCGGAACAGGAGCCCGGTGATGTTGTCCTGATGGCGGCGGACAATCTCATCAAACGCGGCCAGATCCCCTCCTCTCGCCAGCGTTACGAGTTCCGCGTCTTCCAATTGGGATTCGTCAGCCACGGGAGGATTCTGCACACATTCTTCAGCGATGCCAATCTCCGTCATCGGGCGGTTGAAACGCAATATGGGCCGGTCTGGTTACAAAAAAGGGAAGGATTCGGGGCGGGAAACAGGTCCGGTTGGGCGATTGTTCAATTTCTGTAACCCGGCGGAGAGATCCGGCGTTCAGTATACAAGCATTATTGATTCCGGTTCTTGTCGGCCGGGCGTTGTATTATCAATGAAAACAGAAGTCGCTTTGCCGTCGTTGGCGGGTGTCGATTTTAAGCGGGGTCGCCGTCCCTCGCGCATTGTCGTGCGGGATTCCGGCCGGATCCATGTTCTCAAGGTGGAGGACATCGAGTGGATTGGAGCCAGCGGGAATTATGTGGAGATTCACGCAGGCGACACGACCTGCCTTCATCGCGGGGGCATGACGGAGATCATGAACCGGCTTTCACCGGACCGGTTTGTCCGCCTGCATAGGTCGTTGGTCGTCCATCGGGACAAAGTGTGTGTGGTGGAGACGGTGGGGAAGGGGCGCTACCTGCTCCACATGCGTTCCGGCGCCGCGCTGCCCACCCAGCGTCCGGTCAATGAAATCAGGGAGTTGTTGCTGTCGTGATTCAGAACCGGAATGTGGTGGATTCGTCTCCATATTTCCAGGGTAAGGCACCAAATTCGAATCTGGCTTCAGGGGTGGCCGTCAGAGAATTATCACGTTGAAAGAATCTCCTTTAGCGCCATCAACTCCGATCTCCGGCAACCGCATCGTCGTGCGCGATGGGAGCCGGGTTCACTTTGTGGCGCTTCAGGAAATCGACTGGGTGGAGGCGGACCGCAATTACCTTGAGATTCATTGCGGGGCCAGGACGCTTGTGCACCGTGAGACCATGGGGGAATTCCTTCAACGACTGCCTTCCTCGATGTTTGCAAAGGTGCACCGCTCCGTCATCGTGAACCTGGATCGGATCAAGGAACTGCGCGCGATCGAACGCGGCGAGTATGAGATTCTCCTGGAGAATGGACAGGTCGTGGAGACGAGTCTGGGATTGCGGGAGCTCAAGGAATTGATCGAGGCGTGAGGCGCGCCTTCCGCCCGAATGGAGCGGCATTTGGTCACAAGAATTCCAAGGTTTGTCACATGCGTGCATCTTTCGGGGTCGCGATGTCGTAAAAGGTGGGATGACCGAAGCGGCGCGCCGATGGAAATCCTCCTTCAGCCGTCCGCGCACAACCCTGAAATACCCGCACATAATGACTGAGAAACACACCCATACCCAACTCCCCACACTCAGGTCCGCGACAGCGAGACGTCGCGCCTTCACCCTTATCGAATTGCTGGTTGTGATTGCGATCATCGCGATTCTGGCCGCGATGCTGTTGCCGGCGCTGGCCAAGGCGAAGGTCAAGGCCCAGGCGACCAAGTGTCAGGCCGCGATGAAGAACCTCGGCAACTCGATGTTCATGTATCTGGGCGACAACAAGGACAAGTTCCCTTACGCCGGCTACCGGGTGATCCGCAGCCACTCGAGCGTTCAAGGCAATCAGAACTCCTATTGGGATTACACCAACGTGATGCACGCCTACCTGAGCGGAGGCGGCTCCGTCGGCAACCTGCGTTGGCTCAACGAAATCCGCACGGGCGCGGGCGACCAGACCACACTGTGGTGCCCTTCGGACACGATTCCGCGGCCGAACCGCAACAACAAGCGAATCCGGCGCACCTATGCCATGCCGCGTTACCTGGAGAACGGGCAGATCGGCAATGGCGGCGGCGTGCCGGTGGTGAAGAACTACAAGATCACGGCGGATGTCCGCACGGGCATCGGCATCAACATCGATGGCCGCAGCACGAACCAGGGGTTCTGGGGCTGGAAGGCCGAGGGAACGGCCCGTGTCGCCGGCGGCAAGCCGCGGTGGACCGGCCACGTGGACAATCTGTCCGTTCGCAGCATTCCGTCGGTGCGCTCAGGCGTGCTGTTGGAGCCGCACGCGACCATTGCATTCCTGGAGTATCCGGGCCGCAACAGTGAATGGGGCCACTGGAACGAGTCCTGGTCCGTCTACGCCCAGTGGCGCAATGCTGGCGGCAACCGCGCCAATCAATCCGGCGGCAGCCGCGGTTTGGTCGGCAACCGCAACCCCACGGGCTACAGCACGGATCAGTGGATTCAACGCGTGAGCCACCTAGGAACGATCATGAACTGGCTGTATGCCGATGGTCACGCCGAGGCGAAGGACCGCGCCGGCACCACCGGTCACATCCAGGCGCAGAAGGGCGAGTGGACGATCAAGGTCGACGACTTCGATTGATCCCCGCGCAGTATTTGAGTCGGACGGGCTCCGAGAATGTGGGTTTGAGGAGTATTTTGGACGGCAATGGTCCTGGTTGTGGGATCGCCGGTCCAACCTCCCGTCCGACTCTTCCTTAAAAAGAAAACCGGCGACCGCAAGGTCGCCGGTTTTTTGTTTGGAATTGTTGGAAAAGGATCGCGGATCGGATCTTACTTCACCGTGATGGTGATCTTCTTGGAGACGACCGGCGGGTTGTGGGGCACGTGGCCGTAGTCCGCGAGGACCAGTTGCAGGGTGTGCTTTCCGGGCGGCAGTTCGAGCATGGTTTCGGTCTGGCCCTTGCCGAAGTGCTTGATCTTCTCCGGAACCTGATCGGAGAGCGGCTTGTTCAGCGGCGGGAGCGTGTCCACGTCAATCAGGAGGTGGTGGTGTCCGGTGTCCGGGATCGGCACGCCTTGGGCGGTCAGGCCGGCCGGGCAGATGCCCATGCCATGCAGGCCGAACACAACCTTGAACTTGCGTTTGACCGTCTTGCCGTCCTTCGGGGTGACGATGTAGGCCTTGGCCCCCTTCGGTGAAGATTGACGTTTGTGGTCGCCGTGCCCGTGTCCGTGCTTGTCCTTGTCCGCAGCCTGGGTGACGGCGGCGGTGGCAAACAACAGTGTCGGCGTGAGCGCCAGTGAGAGGAATGTGCGTTTTTTCATGGTTTCTTGGGTTGGAACAGTTGAGTCCCGTGTTGGACTCGACGCATTGTGCGGATGTTCAATTGCGCGGCAATTGTTTTTTGGCCGACAAGATCTGCTCAGGAATGAGAATTGAAGGAAGCGGGAAAAAAAAGACCGCCCGCAGGGCGATTTGCCCTGCGAGCGGCCTTTCTGCCGAACCAAGCAGGAGAACCAAACGAACCAATTCGTTTCTCGCTTGTTTGAAGAGCAGGGGAGGCGCCAATCGTGATATTGACGCTTTTTTCTCAACGGGCGCGCAGGCATCGGGTATTCCTTGGGCCATGAGAGAGAAACCGACCCGCAGACTCGATGAGGTCGTCACGCCAGCGGGCGAGCGCGCGTGGGGGCTTTGGCTGTGCCTGGCGATTCTTTGGGGAGCGAAGGGACCTGACGCGCCGGGCACCGAGGTTGTGTCGGTTGAAGGACAGCCGTTGGCGGCCAATGTCGAACGACTGTCACGGGCGTTGGAATATCTGGGGGCGCCGTTGGATGCGCGGTTGAGGACGGATCTGAACGCCGCGTCGCGTGAGCGGGATGGAAGGCGCATCCAGGAGTTGTTGGACCCCGAATGTCTGGCGACCCTGCGGATCAATCCGGAAGAGCGGGTGAAGGTCTCGCGGGGAGCGGCGTCGGCGCGATTGAGACAGGGCGGCTACACGCCGGTGATCCTGAAGGTCGTCAATGCGGCCGAAGTGACCAAGCGCTTGAAACTCGGCAGTCCGCAGGCGGGGCCGGTCTATTCGGGCATGTCGAAACTGAGCGCCTTTCGCATGCGCCAACCGGCCTTGCGTGAGAATGAAAACACCGACCGGCGTGACGATCGGTTTCTCGATGTGGCGATGTTCACCAGCCGGCCCATGACGGAGCAGTTGAGCGGGTTGGCCGTCGAATACGCCATCGCCCTGATTTACAGCTCTGAAGCCGGCAAACGCGAGGCGACGCTGTCGTTCGACATCGGGCAGGGGACGCAGGACCTGGGATTCCGCTCGGACCTCCCCATCCTGTTCGACGTCCTGCCGGCGGTGGAGACTCGTTTGCGGGTCAAGGATGCGGACGGCTCGCCGACCATGGGCAGGTTCCTGTTTCTGGATCGCTCAGGCAGGGTTCACCCGCCGCAACCGAAACGGTTCTCCCCGGACTTCTTTTTCCAGAAGCACATCTATCGCGCGGATGGCGAGATCGTCCTTCTTTCCCCGGGCGAGTATACGATGCACTATGGTCGCGGTCCTGAGTATCGTTGGAAACGGCGCAAGGTCGTGATTCCTGATGCGGGCGGTCACGAGATCGCGGTGAAGCTGGAGCGATGGATCGACCCGACGGAATTCGGCTATCTGTCCGGAGATCACCACATCCATGCGGCGGGATGCGCGCATTATACCCAGCCAAGCGAGGGCGTCGATCCGGCGGCGATGTTGCGACAGGTGAAGGGCGAGGCGTTGCACGTCGGTTGCGTGCTGACCTGGGGACCGGGCTTTGATCATCAACACAAGTTCTTCTCGCCCGATGCGGACGCGGTCAGCGAGCCGATGACCCTGTTGAAATACGACATCGAGGTGAGCGGCTTTGGTTCCCAGGCCCTGGGGCATGTCTGTCTGCTGAATTTGAAGGAGCAGATCTATCCCGGGGCCAACGGCCACAAGGACTGGCCGACCTGGACCCTGCCGGTATTGGAATGGGCCAAGGCGCAGGGCGGCGTGACGGGCTACGCGCATTCGGGCAGCGGCCTGCAGGTGAACGCGGCCGCCGCCGCCAAGCGGATGTTGGCCAGGCTCGATCGGAATGACGACAAGGCGTTGGATCGCGCCGAGGCGCTGGCGGGGTTGCTGACCGAGCCATTTGCGACGATCGACGCTGACGGCAATGGCAGCCTGGCCCTGAACGAACTGACGCGCAGCCACGACCGGGTCGCAGACCAGTTGCCGAATGTCGCCATCCCGGAGTTGAATGGCGTGGGCGCGCAGGAGATCTTCGTGACCGCGGCGTTGGGGGCCTGTGATTTCATCAGCGCCATGGATACCGCCCGTCTATTGGAATGGAACTGCTGGTATCATCTGCTGAACTGCGGCATGGACATCACGCCACGCGCGTTGAAATCCGCTGCCCGTCGATAGTCCGCGGCCTCCTGATAAACTGTAAACGTGCTCAACAGCACTAACCGATAGCCGGCCGGCGTATGCATCATTCCGACGCCAGGTTAAGCATTGCTCCACGGACGGCGACTCTCCTCGATCCAACATGCGGGCAGCGTCCGCGCAATCCTTGAGCAAAAGCGCCCAAGCCGCATCTACCTCAGCGCCGGCCTCGGCAAGACGAAGCCAAACTGACGGCTGTTCGGCAAGAGAAATGCCGGTGACTGTTCTCCGGGCCAGCATATCTTCCTCAACCAGCTCAATGGCGCCTCGCGCGATAC
>JAYPGD010000355.1:0-6336 GCA_038126655.1 Verrucomicrobiales bacterium | reverse complement strand
CCCGCCGGACATCATCATCGGCGTCGGCGGCGGCAGCAACATGGACGTGGCAAAGATCGTCGCCGCCCTGGTCCGTCATGGAGGTTCGCCGGAACATTGGTTCGGCTTCGGCAAGGTTCCCGGCCCTGTCACGCCGCTGATCTGCGTCCCGACCACGGCGGGCACAGGCAGCGAGGTCTCGCATTCGGCTGTGCTGACCGACACGACCAACAAGATCAAGGTCAGCACACTGAGCCCTTTCCTCCGCCCGGCGCGGGCCATCGTCGATCCCAAGCTCACGGTCTCGTGCCCTTCCAAGGCGACGGCCGAGAGCGGCATCGACGCCCTCACCCACGCGATCGAGGCGTTCACCGCGGTGGACCACGACAAACTGGACGTCCCTCCCGGCGAAGCGACGCCTTACACCGGCCGCACGCCCATGGGAGACCTGCTTGCCCAGCAGGCCATCGCCCTGGTCGGACAACACCTGCGGACCGCGGTCAACAAACCGACCAATCTTGAAGCGCGCGAAGGCATGGCATTGGCGGCCACGTTGGCGGGCATGGCGTTTTCCAATTGCGGCGTCGCGGTGGTGCATGCCTTGGAGTATCCCATCGGCGCGGCCGTGCATTGTTCGCACGGAGCCGGCAATGGTCTGTTGCTGCCCTACGTCATGCGCTACAACCTGGCGGAACGTTCAGCGGAATTCCGCCGCATCGCTCACCTGCTGGGCGAGGACACCTCCGGAACCAGCGACGAGGAGGCCGGCGAGGTCTGCATCGCGGCCATCGAGAAACTGAAACGCGACATCGGCATTCCCGAGCGGCTCCGCGACATCGGCGTCACCCAGGAACAACTTCCCGAACTGGCCAGGAAGTCCTTCGAAATCACGCGCCTGATGAAACTGAATCCCCGCACGCCGACAGAGGAGGACCTGGCGAAGATCCTGAAGGACGCCTATTGAGCCGGCTGGTAGGCCTGTTTCAAGCGCTTCACATTCGACTGCATCACGGTCAGGAAATCACCCGCTTCCGGCGCATTCGAGCAGAGCTGAAACGAGTAGCTCTTGATCCCGATCCGCAACAATTCTTTCGACTGCCCGTCGCCCGGGTCGGCGTGCCAGATGACCCGGTCATGACGATGGCTCGCCTGAAGCTTCCTGTGCTTGTCCAATTCCTCCTTTTCCGGAACACCCCATGGGTCCAGATCCAGCGTCCTTGAGTTCACGGCGAACCGTTGCTGGAAATACTGAAAGACCGGATGAGAGTAGACGACCGGACGATCGCGATCCTGCTCGATGGACGCGTCGATCGCCGCATCCAGCTCCAAAAGATCGGTCTTCAATGATTCGAAGTTCGACTCGAATTCGCCGGCCTTGCCCGGCTCCAGCCTCGCCAAGGCATCCCGGATCGCCTCCGCCTGCAGGACCGCCAACCGCGGATTCAACCACGTATGCGACGCCGTTCCCACGTGGGAGTGCTCGCCGCCGCGACCGTGACTATGCGTGACCACATCCTCCACCTTGAGCAACTGGGCCTTGAATGCGGCCGAGGTATCGATCAATCGCGATTCCGGCAGGGAAACCTTGTCCAACCACTTCGCGTAGTTGGCCCCGTTCAGAATGATGAGGTCGGCCTGCTGATACGCCTTGATGGTCTTCCGGTCCGGCATCCAATGCGCGGGATCGACCTCCGCCGGCGCCGGGAACACGACCTCGACGGCGTCTCCGCCGATGCGTTGCGCAAAATACTGCAACGGGTAATTGACCGTGTAGACATGGGGCCTGGCTCGTTCAGGTCTCGCCCCGGAACCGACTTCGGAGCTGCCGCCGCCGCAACCCACAAGCAGTCCCGCCGCGGCCAGTCCCAGCCCGATCCAAGCAATTACATTCCGCATGGTTCCACAAACGCTCACATCACCTGTCGCATCAACCAGTCGCCCGACGCCCCGGCAAGCGCCGCCAGGCACACCGCCACAAACAGGCTGATGACCAAGACTATCAACAGCTCGCAGGCCTGCAACCAGAACACCGTGCCCCGACTGCAGCCAATCTGGAACATCGTCTGCATCTCGCGACGCCGCAGACGCAACGAAAGCAGGATCGTCAGCGTCAGGAACAGGCCGGTGGACGCCGCCACCAACGCAAAGTTGGCGTCGAAGAAACGCTTCACCTTGAACACCATTCCCAGCATCTCCTCCACGACCTCCACCGACTCGAGGATCTGCGCCTCGTCGGCCCCGGTCGTGAAGCGCCCCAGAAGCAACGCCCGCGACTTGTCGTCATTCGGCCAGACCAGAGCCGCCGTGATCGGCAGATCCTCCGGCTCGGCGTGAAAGTGGAACGAACCCGCGTTCTCCTCCGTGATCTCCATGAACTGCGGCAGGGCGGCGTTGGCGACGACATTGCTGGCGCTGCGATCCAGGACCGCCTCGCGATCAGGCGCCTTCTCCATGTCCTTGTGTCCATGACCGATCCCCTCGATCACCCAGGCCGTCTTCAGATCGACGAACACCGCGTCATCGTCGGGCGAACCTCTCGAAGCCAGCGCTCCCACCACGCGCATCCGCAAGGGATAGTCGCCGGCGATATCGAACACGTTCTTCGGATCGGAAAGCAGATGATCCCCCGCCCCCAGTCCTAATTCCGCCGCCACATTCGCCCCCAGCACACAATCGCCCAGCATCGACAACATTTCGCCCTCGGCAACCGCCAGGCCGCGTCGATCGAAATAGTCCAAAGTCGTTCCGGCGATGGGATACCCCCTTGCGGAAAACCGCGAAAACAGCGGCGCAACCTGCGCCAGCCCCGAATCCCGCAATTCCTGAAAATCGCCCATCGACAACAATTCCGGCGTGCGCCCCCGAAAGTACAGCGCATGCAAGGCCAGATCGAAGCGACTCCCCTTGGAGCCGACCACCAGGGGCGTCGATTCCGCGCGCGCCATCAACTGCGTCTCAAATTCCGAGATCATCCGGTTCAGGAACAGCGGCAGAAACAGCGTCAGCGAAACGCACGCAACCAGGATGATCGTCTTCACCCTGTGGAACACGACATAACGCCAGGCGAGGAAGAGATGCTGCGTCATGTCGCGCCTCCCTTGGAACGACTCGAACTCCCGAATCGCTTGATTACCCCGGGCAAATCCAAAATACGCCTGTGGAGCGCGGAATTCATTCCGCTTCGCCGCGGCATTCCCAAACGCTTCATTCCATGCTCAAAGCCACAGCTCTCCGGAGGTTGAAGCGGAATAAATTCCGCGCTCCCTTCTGCCCAACCCCGCCTCATCGCCCGCCCCCTTTCGCCGCGTGAAATTCCGCGAAATCGATCACCCGGTCGAACCCATCCAGCAGGCTGTGATCGTGCGTGACCACGACCAGCGTCGCCTCCGACTGTTCCGCCTGTTCGAACAGGATGTCGATGATTCGCCGCTTGTTGTCCGGGTCCAGATTGCCCGTCGGTTCGTCGGCCAGGATCATCTTCGGTTTTGGCAGCAATGCGCGCGCGATCGCCACCCGCTCTTTCTCGCCCTGCGACAGTTGATCGACGCGCCGCTTCAACTTGTCCGCCAGTCCCAACGCCAAGGCCAGTTCCTCCGCCCGTTTGCGGACTTCGGCGGTCAACGCCAACGCCGGATTGATCCGATACGCCAACTGGATGTTCTCCCGCACGTTCAGATATTCGATGAGCTCAAAATCCTGAAAGACAAAGCCCACCTCCTGAATCCGGAAGGCGCGGCGCGCCGAATCCGAAAGCCCCGTGAGATTCCGCCCCGAAGCGTTCACCTCCCCTTTCTCGGGAACATGGACGCCCGCCAACAGGCGCAACAATGTGGTCTTCCCTGATCCGCTGGCGCCGACAAAGGCGATCTTCTCGCCCGGCTTGATTTCCAGCTTGGGAACCTCCAGGCAGAAGCCGCCCTCGCCATACGCAAATTCCAGATTGGAGATCGTGACGCTCATTGCCTGCTTGGGGCGGCAATAAAAGCTCCGACCGATTCAAATTCCCCACGGATTCCCTGCGAATCAGGAGCATCCCGCCCGAGCATTCGAGACGCCCGCCATGCGCCTTCACCTTCGCACTCTAATGACAACTTTCTCATTCGCGGTCAAACATCCACGCCGCGCAAACCGGTCTCAAACTTGAGCCGCTTCTCATTGCGCAGTTCCATGCCGGTGATCTTCCAGTTCCCCGCCACCGGCTCAACCTTGAACACTGCCTCATATTCGTTCTCCCGCGTGTGTATGTGCCCCCAGTGCTCCACTGTCCCGCGAACTGTCCAGTTGCACGGCACGACAAATCCGCCCTTCCTCGCAATCTCGGCGTCGTCCGCCCGCCCCGTGGACACGAGCTTCACCTCGCGCACCGTGGCGATCGCGCCGCCCTGCTCCTGCATCTTCAATCCCTTCTGGATCTGCAGATAGATGTCCGTCAACAACGGCCCGCCAATGCTTTGCTCCAGCGTGTCGTAGACATCGCCCTCGTTCTTGTAGTCGAAGGCGCGATAGATATTGCCGTGCAACGCGGAGAAAATGGCCTCTTGCTCAGCGTCGCCCGGCGGTTTCATCTCATTGAACGGATCTCGGATTCCTCGCTGAGCCAAGGGCCAGCACAGGGCCGCCACGCCCGCCGCCAACCCCGCCCGCGACATGCCGGCCTTGAAATCGAACCTCCCCTCCTTCCGCGCCACAAGGAACAACAACGGCGCCACCGCGAAGAAAAAAAGGCTGACCATCGGAAGCTGGATCATCCGCGGCGGTTCGGGAACCGGCACGCTCGCCAGGGTCGGAGCCTCCCGGGCCGTCTCACTCTTCCACTCAAATTCCGGATCAATGGGCTCAAAGTAGGTGTTCTCCGGCGCCCCGTCGTAGGCGTAGTAGGTTGACTTCACAAAGGGCACGTTCCGGTTGAAGGCATCCCAGGTCATCTTCACATGGTTCGGATGCCCCTTCACGCTGTAGGTCAGGATCACTCCCAGCCGCGCCTGGTAGATGCTGATCCGCCTCTTCTCCGAAGTCTGCGCGAAATCCTTGAAATCCAGGCCGTAGAACTCCAGTCGCTGCACGACCGGCTGCACGGCGATGCCGTCGATCTCCACCGGATTGTGCGTGCGAAAGAATTCCTCGATCGTCTCCTTCGCGGCCTCCTGTTCCTCCACCGAGATGAAGTCCTTGTCCGCGCGCTCGAGCGGAGCCAGGGTCTCGAAGGTGATCAGGGGAATCAACACCTCGTGCCGCAGTTCGAAGGGCTCGATGTAGATGTAGGAATAAAGACCGCTGTAGCTGCTGATCCCGAGCCGGGCCTCCTTGCGCTGCTCGCGACGCTGACGCAGCTCACGCCAGTTCTTCGGCTGCTCCGGCGGCCCGTTGACCCAGTCGAACTTCACCGAGTGCGGCGACTTCATGCCCACCTTCGTCGGCTCCTCAAACCAGACGCCGCTGTGCAACACCATCAGATCCACCACCTCGGCGATCGCGCCGTCCTCCCCGCCCAGGGTCTGCGAGATCGTGAGAAAGTCCTGCGGCTTCTCCACCTCGTAATCAAATCGATAGACCACGCCGAACTGCATCAACTCCGCCGGATAAAGCCCCTCCTTCGGAATCTGGCTGGCGTCCATCTCGGCGAGCTTCCCCTTCAAGGGCTCGCCATTCTCTCCGCGAATCGTGAAATGCCGACTCAGATACTCCGCGTGCTTCTTCGCGCCCGTCTGCAGTCGGTCGCCCGGCAATCGCTGATCGTCGCCCGGCTCGATCTTCTGATAGAGGACCACATCGTCGGCCATGATCGTCATCTGCGCGACGACCTTGTTTGTCAACGCGTCCACCACCACCGAGGCCTGCGACATCGGATGCGCCGACGCCGAGACGACCGCCGACAGAAACCAGAGCGCCGCCAGAGCTCCGCGCATGACGCGCGACGACTCTGCTTGCTCATGGGGCCATGGAACGGGCTTACGCATTGCGACAGGACAAATCCGACTTCCGACAAAGCGCGTATCTTAATTCTCAAACGCCCGATGCAAACAAAAATGCAGGCGGATGACAGGCGCGCTCCGGACCCGACATCATTCGCGCTTCATCGTGCGCGCTTCTTGGCCTTGGTTCTTCCCTGAATCAAGGATTCTATCGGTTTGTTCGCTTTCACAATTCAACTCACCGGATCGGTCGAAACCAAGCCCTCATGAGAGCCGCCACCCAACACGATCCAACTCGGAGGTCACAAACTGTGATCTCCGTCACCTTGTCTAAAATCAGCCCCCCTTGTAACCGCAACGCCCGCGACATGGCGAGTCCGTTGCGCCCATTGGGTCCGGGTAGCGGGGGGGGATTACTCTCCCCCCGCCCCCGCAGATCCGTACG
>JAYPGD010000354.1:0-6356 GCA_038126655.1 Verrucomicrobiales bacterium | reverse complement strand
CCGCTGGTTGAAGGCCGGCGTGCCCAAGGATCCGGCCGACGTCGCCAAGGTGACCGGCATCGAGCTCTATCCCAAGCAGGCCGTGATGGAAGGGACGGGCGCCACGCAGCGACTGACCGTCCGCGCGAAATACTCCGACGGCACGGATCGCGACATCACGCACCTGGCGGCCATCGTGTCGAACAACGACAGCTCAGTGCAGGTCTCCAAGGACGGCATGCTGACCGCCGGCGAGCGCGGCGAGGCCTTCATCCTCGCGCGTTACGACACCTTCACCACCGGCGTTCAGACCCTGGTGATTCCCAAGGGCCTTGAATTCACCTTCCCGAACGTCAAGCCGGTCAACTATGTCGACGAGTTGGTCTACGCGAAGCTGAAGAAGCTGCGCATCGCGCCGTCGGAGGTTGCGCCGGACGCCGTCTTCCTGCGGCGGGTCTACCTTGACATCATCGGCAAGCTGCCGACGCCGGCTGAAATCACTGAATTCGAGGGCGACCTCAGCACCGGCAAACGCGAGCGCATGATCAACGAACTGATCGACCGCACGGAATTCGCCGACATGTGGGTGATGAAATGGGGCGAGCTGTTGCGCGTCCGCTCGCAGCCGCAGAACGCGGGCTACTTCAGCGTCAAGAACACCAAGGGCTACTACGACTGGCTGCGGAAGCAGATCGTCAACAATGTGCCGGTCGACAAGATGGTCCGGGAGCTTATTGCCTCCAACGGCTCCACCTTCGAGAACCCGGCCGCCAACTACTACAAGCTGGAGACGCAGACGCTCCAGACCACCGAGAACGTCGCTCAGGTCTTCATGGGCATGCGCCTCCAGTGCGCCCAGTGCCATAACCATCCCTTCGACCGCTGGACGATGGATGACTATTACAGCTTCGCCGCGTTCTTCACGCAGGTCGGCCGCAAGCGCGGCGAGGATCCGCGCGACACCATTGTCTACAACCGCGGCAGCGGCGAGCAGCGCCACATCGTCACCGGCAAGAACGCCAAGCCGAAGTTCCTCGGCGGCGAGTATCCCGAAATCAAGCCGGGCCAGGATCGTCGCGCCATCCTCGCGGAATGGATCGCCTCCCCGAAGAACCCCTTCTTCGCGCGCAACATGGTCAACATCGTCTGGGCGCATTTCATGGGCCGCGGCATCATCGATCCCGTGGACGACGTCCGCGTCAGCAATCCGCCCTCGAACCCCGAGCTGCTCGACGAGTTGGCGCGCCGCTTCACCGAGTCCAATTACGACTTCAAGCAGCTGACGCGCGACATCTGCAACTCGCGCACGTATCAGCTTTCCACCCGGGCCAACGAGTCCAATGGTTCGGACGAGAGCAACTTCGCGAAGGCGCAGATCCGCCGCATGCGCGCCGAGGTGCTGTTCGACGCGATCAATCAGATCACCGGGAATGTGGAGAAGTTCCAGCGCATGGCCCGCGGCCAGGGCGCGGTGCAGATCTACGACGGCCGCGTCAGCAATTACTTTCTGACGACCTTTGGCCGAGCCAAGCGCGACACCGTCTGCGCCTGCGAGGTGACGATGGACCCCAGCCTCTCCCAGGCCCTCCACCTCCTGAACGGCGACACGGTCAACAACAAGATCATCAGCGGCGCCGTGGTGAAGAAGCTGATCGCGGCCAAGAAATCCCCGAAGGAGATCACGGATGAGCTTTACCTGCGCTCCCTGGCCCGCAAGCCGACCAAGGAGGAATGGGCCAAACTGGAGCCCTTCTTCAAAGATGAGAAGGGCTGGGAGACCGCGCTCAACGACCTGTTCTGGTCGCTCCTGAACTCGAAGGAATTCATGTTCAATCACTGAGATCGAACCGCCTTTTTCGCCGGATGGCTGTCGCTGAAAGGGCGGCCATCCGGCTTGATTTTTTAGGAACTGAAACAGACGGAATCACCAACTGAAACAGTCGCCATGAAACGAACGAATTGGATCCGAATTGGAATGGCCGCCCTGGCGTTTTGCGCGGCGGCGCCCGCCGACGCCGCGGACGCGAATAAGAAGATCACCTACGACGACCACGTGTTCCCGATCCTGCGCAATCGTTGCCTGAAGTGCCACAACTCCAGCGACGTCAAGGGCGGGCTCGATCTGGGCAGCTTTTCCGCCGCCCTGCGCGGCGGCGCCAGCGGCGAGATCCTGAACAGCGGCGATCCGGAGGGCAGCGCATTCTTCAATGTGACGACCCAGGCCGAGGAGCCGAAGATGCCGCCCAACTCGGGACCCATCCCCGCCGAGGAGATCGAGGTGCTTCGCCAATGGATCGCCGGAGGGATGTTGGAGACCAGCGGCAGCAAGGCCATCAAGTCCAACCGCCCCACCATGGACCTCGCGGTGGGGGCTTCGGACATCGGCAAACCCACGGGGCCTCCCGCGATGCCCAAGGATTGGATCCAGGAACCCTACATCCGCACGGAGCGCAACGACGCCGTGTTGACCATGGCCAGCAGCCCCTGGGCGCCGCTGGTGGCGCTGGGCGATCAGAAGCAGGTGCTCGTCTATAACACCGACACGCTCAAGTTGGAGGGAGTGATCCCGTTCCCGGAAGGGTTTCCCAAGGACATCAAGTTCAGCCGCAACGGCAAGCTGCTGTTGGTGGGCGGCGGGTATGGGGCGCAGCTCGGCGTGGCGGCCGTCTACGATGTGGTCACGGGCGAACGCGTGATCCGCGTTGGCGACGATTTCGACGTCGCGTTGGCGGCGGACATCAGCGCGGATCAGAAGTATATCGCGCTGGGCGGTCCGACCCGCCTGGTGAAGCTTTACAGCACCTCCACCGGCGAGCTGGCGCATACGATGAAGAAGCACACCGACTGGGTGACGGCCGCGGAGTTTAGTCCGAGCGGCAAACTCCTGGCGACGGGCGATCGCGCGGGCGGCGTCATCGTCTGGGACGCGGCCTCGGGCGAGGACCTTTATGTTTTGCGCGGCCATCGTGGAGCCATCAAGAGCGTCAGCTGGCGCGCCGATTCCGAAATACTCATCAGCGCCTCGGAGGACGCCTCCGTCAAGATGTGGAAGGTCAAGGATGAGGAACTGGTGCGAAGTTGGAACGCCCATGGCGGCGGCACCCTCGCGGCGCGCTATGCCATGAACGGCAACATCGTCACGGCCGGACGCGATCGCAACTTCACCATCTGGAATGGTTCGGCCGCGCGCCAGCGAAACATCAGGGCGATCGCGGATCTGCCCGTCAGCGTCACGCTCAGCCACGATGGCAAGCGCCTGATCGGCGGCGACTGGGCCGGCAACGTCGGCGTGTGGAACGCCGCCGACGGCAAGTTGATCGGCAAGCTCGATCCCAATCCGCCGACCTTGGCCATGCGGAAGGAAGCGGCCGCCAAGAGCCTCGCGGCCAAGCAGGCCGCGGCCAAGGCCGCCCAGGATGCCGTTGCCAAGGCGGAAGCCGCGGTCAAGGCCGCCAAGGCCGCCGCCGACAAGCAGTGGGCCGCCTCACAGGTGGGCAAGGTGACTTCGTTGGCGCAGCAGGCCGAGTCGCTGAACAAGCAGATCGCCGCCGCCTCCGGCTCCGAACTCGCCCGCCTCAAGGCCAACGCCGACAAGGCCGCCGCCGGGCAGCAAGCCGCCGAAAAGGTGGTTGCCGACCTGAAGGCGCAATTGGCCAAGACCGACCCGGTTTCCCCCGCCTACAAGGGCGTCGAGGGCAAGCTCGCCGCCGCCCGCAAACAGGTCGCCGCCTCCGCCAAGGCCATGGATGACGCATTGAAGGCATTGTCCGATCAGTCGGTCAAGGCGCTTGCCGCCGCCGAGGCCGAGGCCAAGAAGGTCAAGGACGCGATTGCCAAGGCGGACAAGACCTCCGCCAAGTTCCAGGAATTGGTGAAGCAGCTGGTTGCGGCCAACCATAAGGTCGCCGCCGCGACCCAGGCCGAGGCCGCCAAGCTGAATGCCATGACGGACAAGTCGGTGAAGGAACTCGCCGCCGCCGAGGCCAACGTTGCCAAGCTCGCCGATCAACTCAAGAAGACCGAGAAGTCCAACAAGGCCTACACCGATCTGCAGAAGAAGATCGCCGACGCCGGCAAACGCGCTGCGGAGGCGAAGAAGGGCGCCGGCGCGGCGAATGGTCTGCTCGCCGCGTTGAAGGCGTCCAGCGACAAGGCCAACGCCAGCCTTGCCGCCGGTCGCGCCGAGGCCGCCAAGATGCTCGAGGCCTTGAAGAAGACGGATCCCGCCTACCTCGCCTATGCGGCTTCGGGGAAGAAGGTCGAGGCCGCCAACAAGGCCTTGGCCGACTCCAAGGCGAAGGCCGGCCAGGCCAACGCCGAGGTTCAACTGGCGCAGAAGGACGTCGACCAGTTGAAGGTCGCGAGCTTCAATGTGGAGCTTCACGCCGCGAAGAAGCAGTTGGAGAAACTGCAGAACGACCTGGCGGTCGCGCAGGCTGAGGCCCGCGACGCCGAGGGCGAGGCCGTTGCCGTCCAACGTGAGATCAAGGCGCTGGAGACCCGCAAGGCCGAGATGCCCGACAAATTGGCGGGAATGAAGAACGTCGCCAAATTCGACCTGCAGTATCTGAACGAGGCGAAGGCCGCCTGGGCCAATGCCACCGACTCCCAGGTCAAGATGGAAGCTGCCTTGAAACAGTCCATCGCCGCCGCCGCAAAGGCGAAGTCCGACGCCGTCGTGGCGCAGAACAACCTGGCCAAGGTTGAGGGATTGAAGAAGCAGATCGCCGCCGCGAAGAAGACGACTTCAGAAAAGGGAGAGGCTTCCAAGAAGGCGTCGGCCGGGCTGGCGGCGAGCGCCAAGGCTCTGGCCTCCGCCGAAGCCAATGCCAAGATAGCACAGGCGGCTTCAGCCAAGGCGAACGAAGAGGCCGCCAAGGCCAAGGCCGCCGCGGCCGCCGCAAAGGACAACGCGGAGCTCGCCAAGACGGCCAAGGCCAAAGCAGCCGAAGCGGCCAAGCTCGCGGACGTCGCCAAGAAAGAGCAGGCCGCCGTGGCGTCCTTGAAGACCAAACATGCCGGCCTCGAGAAGGCCGCCGACGCCGCGAAAGGCGCTTCGGACAAGGCGATTGCGGGGCTGAAGGGACTGGAAGGACAGTACGCCGCATCGCAAGGCGACAAGGCGGAGGCGCTGTTGAAGGCGGCCAATGTCGCTTCCGACAAGGCGGACGCCGCAGTGGAGGCCGCGAAGAAAAAGGTCGAGACGGTCAAGAAGGACGTCGCCGCGAAGAAGGCCGCCATGGACGCCGAGTCGAAGAATTATGAGGCGACGACGAAGAGTCTCGCGGCGCTGGATGCCGAGTCAAAGAAGCTTCCGGAAACCGCGAAGGCCTTGGCGGCAAAGCTGAAACAGGCCGAGGCCGGACAGCTTGCCGCGACCAAGACCGCCGCCGCCGCGGAAAAGGCCGCCGTCGCCCAGGAGGCCAAAGTCAAGCAGATGAGCGCGACCTATGCCAAGATGAAGGGCGAAGCCCCGGTTCAACAGGCAAAGCTCTGAGGCCCGCCGTTCCGGCGGAACGGTTTGCCTGGGTCGTTGTCGCGCCCGACAACGACCTCAAGCAGCGGCGGCTTTCGACCGTCTTCCCACCCGCGCCGCCCTGTGCCTTTCCGGCAACGGGGTTACATTCGATCATCGGATCGGGTATCCCATGACGCCTGCGTTCTGTGTTTCTGATTCCATGGGTGGAGTCATTTCCGGTGTCTGGGGGGGCATTGTCATTATCAGGCACGGCGCGCGGTCTTGTTTTTAGGTTTTCCTTGTTCAAGTCCTAATCTGAGGCTCCGCATTGGCCGCCCACAGGCCCGAATGCCGGTCCCGCACCAGGATGCGCGGCCGATGGCTCTCGGCGGCAGTGACGCGGATTCTTCATGACGAAAACCGTCCGCTCATTCCCGCCGTCCCGGAAGAATGAATCGAACGGACGCAAACATCACCGGCGCTTCCCGGGACACGTTCATCGTGTGTCGGAACAGCCAGGGCGTGGAAGTGCGGGCGACACCGCTGCGCATGACGCGCTTCGCGGCGACGTTCGAGGTCTACAATCCGTTCAGCATCGTCCAGCTGTCGGAGGTCCTGAGCGAGTTCAAGATCGTGATGAGCGACCGGGTTGTCTATTCGGGGCGGGCGGTGGTGAGCAGCATTGTCAACGCGGGCATCATGGTGGTCTGCGAGGCGGCGTTGGAGGAGGGGTGGCTGGACGTGGAATTGCTTTCGCCGCAGGACCGGAAGGCGCGGCTCAGGGAGCAGTTTGAGGAGTTTGTCACGGAGTGGCGCAAGGTCGATGTCGTCACGCCGGAGTTCAAGGTCGTGGTGGCGGGGCGGTTGTTTGAGGAGCGCCTGACGACGAAGTCGGCGGGCAAGGGCACGGGATTGGGTT
>JAYPGD010000353.1:1701-6361 GCA_038126655.1 Verrucomicrobiales bacterium | reverse complement strand
TCATGGAGCTCAGCCTTTATTACCCGAAACATGGCTACTATGATGCCCCGGAGCGGGCGATCGGCAGGGACGGAGACTTCTACACCAGCGTCAGCGTCGGACCGGTGTTCGGGGAAATGCTGGCATGGCGGTTCGCCCGCTGGCTCAAGGAGGATTGCCAACCGCCCTGGACGCTCGTCGAATCCGGAGCGCACGACGGCCGTCTCGCCGCCGACATCCTCGCCAGCCTGCAACGGCGCGAACCGGAGATCCTCAACCGCCTTCGCTACGTCATCATCGAACCTTCCGCGGAACGCCGTCGCCGACAACGCCGCCTGCTCGAGGATCATGCCGCCGTTGTCGAATGGCTCGATTCCTGGGACGCCGCGCCGCGCGCCGGATTCAACGGGGTGATCTTCTCCAACGAACTGCTCGACGCTTTCCCGGTGGATCAATTCGGATGGAACGCCAGGGACCGGACCTGGTTCGAATGGCGGGTTGATCGAACGGATGAAGGATTTTCACGAACCCGCGGCGCCGCGACCGGGCGGCGGTTCGGCGCGCTCCAGGAACTGCTCGAAGTCCTGCCCGACGGCTTCACGATCGAATGCCGCGATGCGGCTGCGGCCTGGTGGGCCAAGGCCGCCAAGGCGCTGCAGTCCGGTCGCATGATCGCCATCGACTACGGTTTCGAAGCCGGCGGCGCTTTCGCGCCGGCGCGAAGCGCCGGAACCCTTCGCGGCTACCACAACCATCGGCTGGTTGACGATGTCTTTGCGCGCCCCGGCGAACAGGACCTGACTTCGCATGTGGACTTCGGCGAAATCGGCGGAGCCGGAGAAGCCTGCGGGCTCGCGACCGAAGAGCTGACATCGCAGGCCTCCTTCCTGACGAATCTCCTCGCAGGAATCGAGGCGACTCCCGGCTCCTTTCCCACATGGACGCCGAAACGATTGCGGGAGTTTCAAACACTTGTCCACCCCGCGCACTTGGGAGAGAAATTCAAGATTCTGGTCCAACGCAGATGATCGAAGCGCACAAACCCACCCGGCTCCGCGAGACTTCAGCGTGACGCCCGTTCGTTTCCACCGCGCCGCTAACTCCCCGGCTGCTGCTTCTGCTTCATCTCGACGATCTGCAGTGGAATCCGCGCCTTGATGTCGTCGTCGATGGCGACATCGATCGAATACTGCCCGGTTCTCTCGAACTTGAGTCGTTGCAATCCGATCACAATATTCCGGGAGAAGAAGAACAGGCTGTCCGGCATCCGGACCTCAAAGTTGGTTTCAATCTCCACCGGCTTCACCACCCGGCCGTCTTCGTCGATCATCCGGATGGTGAGCTTGTGTTTGCCGGCGTCCTCATCGGTGAACACGATGCGCAGCGCCACCGAACAATGGGGGTGCTCCGCCGGCAACTTCGCAACGCCAATCGTGTCGAAGGCTCCGAGGATGCACAACTTGGCGTTGTAGTCCGTGGCGGCGTCGCAGAGTGTGGCAACCTGGATCTCCATGACTCTTCAATCCCCCGCTCCAGCGGACTGCTCCCCGGGTTTTTCCTCGCCTTCCTCGCCCGCCTCATCGCCGCCGGCATCGCGCTCCTGTTCCGCCTGAGCCTCGGACGGTGCCTCTGGGGTCTCGGATCGTTCCTCGGCGGATTCTGCGACCGAATCCGGCGCCCCCTCAGATGCTTCAATCTCCGCTCCCCATGCCGACTCGGAGGACTCAACCTCTCCGGAAACGGTCTCCTCCACGGTTTCAACCTCCGGCTCCGGTTCCGGTTCCGGTTTGGGCGCGAACCACGCTTCCCGCATCTTCATGACCATCTGCAGGACGCGCCAGACGCCGTAACCAGCGGCTCCGCCCTCCACTTTCGCCCGGATGGTCCCTTGTGAACGGACATTCAGGTCGAGCCCGAACTCCTTGCCCTGGGGAGTCTCGATGCCCACTTCGGAACAACGGACCCCCGCAAGGTCTGGATAGGCCACTTTCCGGGTCCGATCACCGCTGACCACGACCGCGCCGTCGGCGCCAAACACAATTCCCTCGGAGTCATCCGCCACCGAGAAGAAGACCGGCCGTACCAAGGCCTCCCCGACTCTGGTCTTCAACTCCTCCGGCGCGTCCTTCCACATCCGTGTATTCCTGGTCCAGACCGCATTCTTGCGCGCCCGCCACCCGATTCGATTCGCGATATGATCCAACTGACTCATGCTGTTCAATCACCCTGCCGCCAACGACGACTGTTCGTTCAATGATTCAGAAAAACTCTGTTGAGGAGGAGACAGTTTCAACGGAATCGTCCGATTCGCCAACCTTCTTTTGCCCGGAGCCCCGAAAGGGCGCGTGATTGGAGCTGGCATGAGGCGGCTCCGCATTCTGCGAAGCTCCCGGCGCATGCTGCTGGAACGACCTCCTCAGCGCCCCAGTGAAAAGAGATCCGCGTCGCCCAGTTCGATCCTCAATCGGACCGACGCCCCGACCGCCCCGACCGCATTCCTCCACACCAGCGTCCTGCCGCCCGACGCATCCACGGCCGTGACCACATCCGGCGCCCCGAGTCTGGAAATCCCGCCCTTGCCCCCGTCGAGAATCCCCACGCGCAGCCAACCGTTCTTTCCGATCCGGCAGTTCAACCGGAGTGAAAGATCGCCCGAGGTGCCCACTGCGACAGGCAGGGGCCTGGTGGTCACAACCGCGCCTTCCGGTCCGGCGCTCAACGCGACAAAGCCGTCGTTGCGATAGACAAACCGCCGCACGCGACTGTCCGGCCCCTCATAGTAGGCCTCCGTCGCATAGACTGAGATCTCTCCCGGACGCCCCGGAAGGCGCAGCATGCCCCAGGTCATGTAATTGCTCCGGTTGCCCCCGCGATCCTTGGGCGCCGTTTCGGGGATCACCGGCGCTTCCCAGCGCTTGAAGTTCTTCCGATCGCGACTGGTCATCAACAAGGGCGCCACCCGGCTCCCCTTCGGCTGATAACGCGTCGGAAAACCGATCAGGATGTGAGGCGCACGATCGTAGGGTTGAATCGCGTTGGTGTAGAGATGTTCGTCCGGCGCGTCCCCATAGCCAATCGCCTCCGGCTCCGACCAGTTGACAAAATCGTCCGAAACGCAGGTCATGATGTCGCGCTTGCGCTTGCTGTTGAAAAACCGGTGATACTCGCGGTAACGCCCCTCGTGCGCGTCCCAGAACGCCAAGTTCTGCGAATCAAAGGCTCCCTTGGTGATCACCGGCTCCTCCCGATAAAGCCGCCAGCGGATCCCGTCCGGCGACTTGAAGACGAACAGGCCGTGCTTCGACGACTTGTCGCCCGGCCGCAATGACCGCCCGCGCCCGATCGCCTTGTAACGCGCATCCGGGGCGCATTCCGGATTCGAATCCTTGAACACCGTGAAGTTATGCGTCCCGACGCCGTCCCAGACGATGTTGTTCGCCTTTGAGCCGTTGAACTCAAACAGGCCCAGCTCCGGCTTCTCCCAACGAATGCCGTCGCGGCTCTCTGCGTAGCAGGCCACCTCTGGATGCGCCGCCTTCTTTGAGTCCGTCAGCCAGTGGGAGCCGCGATAATACATTCGGAACAACGGCTTGCCGTCCCGCTCGTCCGGAAAGATCGTGTAGTAGGCGCAGGTGTTGCCCTCCCAAGGCTCCCCGGTGACCAGCGCGACCTCCCGCGGTTCCGGGCGCTGCGGTTTCAACCGGGCATCGCCCTCGATCTTTTCGATCAGATGATCATCGACCAGAAGCTCCAACCGCTCGCCGATGGCGCGCGGTTCGGCCTGCGCCGCGCACAGGGAAGCTGCTACGAAAACCAGGTATGTCAGGATCCTTTTCATTCCGTGGGTTGCTTGCGATTGCCAGGCTTCGGGAAAGGCGCCTCGCGCCGTCCGTCACTGCTTGTTCGTGAGATCCTTTTTCAACTCCTCGCCCAGTTCCCGGAAATTTCCCTGTTCACAGCAATGAACAAACCCCTCGGTGACCGACTTCAACTGCTCCCACCGGGCGCGGATATGCTTGGACTCCTTCTTGGAAATATGATTGTCCGCCGCCGCCGTGGCGATGACCGACAAGAGGTCCGCAAACTCCTGGACGACCTCGTTCGTCGCCGGCACCAGATAGAACGGATGCGGCCAATGCGCCTCCGGATTCTCGATAAAGAACCCTCCGGCGCGCTCCGAAACCCATTGCGCAATCCGGTCGTCCTTGGTGCATTCCAGCAGTTGAGCCACCCGATCCAGCGGATTCAACGTACCGCTTCCGGTCTCGCCTGTCGGCTGCGCCCACTTGTAAATCATGGAAAGCGACAGCCCCAATTCGTCGGCCACCTGTTTGGGACTGATATTCTGAAAGACCTCACGAAGCAGTTCGTGCGATTGCATGAACGGATTCCCTACCTCCATCCGGACGAAATGGAAAGCCCGTAATCGCGCGCCATCGCAGCCCGCGTCACTGATCGCGGTTTTCCCACCGCGGACGGTCCGCCATCAGCAACTGGAACGGAAACCACTCGCTGAACGCATGGGTCAAGGGGAATCCGTCCGGAGCCTCGCCCTTGACCACGCTGTTCGCCGCAAACCGTCCCCAGACAATCTCCTCCCCCTCCCACAACTCGGACACCAGCTTGCGATCGAGGGTGACGGAGGTCAGATAGAGACCGCGCACGGGGCTCTGTTCATGGA
>JAYPGD010000353.1:0-1691 GCA_038126655.1 Verrucomicrobiales bacterium | reverse complement strand
CGAAGTCCTCGCCCAGATCCCAGGTCAGGGATACCGTAGTTTGATCGCCATACCAAGCCATCGCCCACGGCACATCGCACATGAGAATCTCGTCGTCTTCAAACCAGCCGGCCGCCTCATGAAGCAATGGCGGGTGATACGGCGGATAAACCAGCGGGACCTTCTTGGGCGAGAAGAGCGCCAGGATCAGGGGCAGCGATATCACCGCACAAAAGACGCCGGCGACCATCCGCCGCTTCGGCGTGTAGGGCTCCGCGGCCTGATCCAGGAGAATCGAAAACAACACCGCACCAAACAAGAAGACCAACGGCGCCAACGGCGTCAGCAGCGACGTCGGCCCGCCCTCACCCGCCGAGCGCATCAGCAGACTCCCGGCCGCCAACACGCCCGCCGAGAAGACCACGAACAACCGCAACCGGGCGCTGCCAGCCCGACTGAACGGCGCCAGCAGGCCCGCCAGAAAAAACGCGGTCATCCAGCTCCCGCCAAACCGCGGAGCCTCCTCGGAGATCATCGGCCCCACATTCTTCCAGAACTTGCTCCAGTGTTCCATCAAACCGACCTTGGTGAGATCGTGCGGCGAATCCAGATTCCGCGGATTCAACGAACGCTGCAGCCGGTCGGCCGGGAATCGAACCGAATCCTCATTCAACGCATAGCCCGCCGCGCCGAGGGGAGCCCCGCAAACAGAAATGTTGCGCGCGATCCACGGCGACACCGTCAGGACGAATCCAACCAGCAGCAGCGCGCAGGCCGCGCCGCGCCGTTCCTTCATCGACACCCCGACAAACACCAGGGCCGGTGCCAACAACAAGGCGTGCCCATAACGCGTCAAGGCAATCGCCCCGACGACCGCCCCCGCCAGGACCGCCAGGACCGCCACCCTCAGGAACCCGGCGTCCTTCTCGTTCGCCCGCTTCTCCAGCGAGACCAACAGGTGCGCCAGGGCCAGGATCAACACCGTCGACAACATCGTCGGCAGCCCCGAAAGGCTGACTCTCCAGAAAAACTCCGCGCCCCCGAATGCGATCACCGCAATCCATCCGACCAAAGGATCGAACAATCGTAGCCCCAGCAGATACAGCAACACGAGACTGACGAGAAACAGGGCCTGGTTCAGGATGGCGATCCGCGTCTCCGCCTCGTGCCGCCAGAGCGCCGCGGGCCGCTCGTCGTCAAACTCCGCCAGACGCGGGACCTCCATGTCCGGCCGGGTCGCCCGGAAGAGAAGCGACAGCATCCAAGGATAGGCCGGCGGTTGATTCAGGTCGGGAATCGGACCGCCCAGCGGGTAGGCGTCCCCCCCGGAATGTTCCCGCAGCAGATGCAGGCTGAATGGCCTGACCCAATCCGTCTCAAACCCCCTCCCCTCCGCCAGATTACGACCTACCTGCGCCGCGTCCATCGCAGCAGGCTCCGAAAAATTCTGAAACTGACGCAGGTGAAACAACAGGGCGATCACAACGAACACCAACCCGGCGGCAAACAGGCGCACCAGCTTTGCGCCCCCCCCCTCCTCCATCGTATGAATCCACTCCTGGATGCGTGTCATGGTTGCGATGTGTTGCGGTTCTCGGCTTGTCTCGACGTAGTTCCGGCTTTGCGGAACGAAGGCGGATTCTCGGTTCTCGGTTCCCGGTTCTCGGTTCTCGGTTCTCGGTTCTCGGTTCTCGGTTCTCGGTTCTCGGTTC
>JAYPGD010000352.1:5498-6414 GCA_038126655.1 Verrucomicrobiales bacterium | reverse complement strand
GGGGCGCCGAGCATGGCGGTCTGTCGCACATGTCTATTTTCTGAACTGCGCCCCGGTCGTTGCCGTCCGCCCAAATTCCCGTTGACCGCCCCACCCCGGTGCCGTTTAATCCGCGGCCCTGTCAAAGGACAAATCACGAACTACACACCAGAAAACACCAGATAATGAGCGATAAAATTGTTCCTCTCATCGGTTCCGGCGTCGCCGGTCCTCTCGGCGCGATTCACCTGCCCCGCCTGTGGCAGAAGGTTTCCCTCGGCGCGGCCGGCAAGCTGGCCGACGGCTACGACTCCTGCGGCCAAGGCTACGACCAGATGACCCTTGACGGCCTCGGAGTCGACCGCGACACCGCCGTGGCCTACATCACCGACAACAAGCCCTCCTACACCGAATTTGAAGCCTGGGTGAAGGCGAACGGCTCCAAGACCGACGAAGCCTCGATCCAGGCCTCCAACGACGCCATCCGCGGCTACAACCACGCCGACGACGTCCGCAAGGGCATCTTCGACGCCGTCGGCCTGACCGACGACACCTGCTCCTTCCGCGGCGCGGTGGACCTGAACAACCTCGACGACTGGGCGGAATTTCACGCCGCCGTGATCAAGGGTTGATCCAACCGGTCTGAACGACCTTTGCAAACCGCGGTTCGTCTGCGGGCCTCGCGCCCCGACGGACCGCGGTTTTTTTATGCCCGCACGCCGAGCGGGGTATTGGGGGATGAGGGTTTGAGCGTTTGGAGGCGATGGCTCCCTCCATCACTCCAAAGTCTTCCGATACACGCAGATCTCGCCTTCTCCGTAGTAGGCGATAAGGATGGCGCCCTCGGACGAGATTGCCTCGAACAGATCCTGCATCAATTCGTGTTCCTTGGGCCAGGGGTAGACGAAGAAGACATCAATCTCCTCGGTGTCGTGAT
>JAYPGD010000352.1:0-5488 GCA_038126655.1 Verrucomicrobiales bacterium | reverse complement strand
CGTGATCCATTCCCTCAAAGCGGGGACTGAAATGAAAGGCCTCGGGATTGCGCCAGGTTGATTCGGGGCGGACCAATTCAGAACCGGCGACGCCCTCATACTGGGAGTAGCCCTCGGGAAAATAGCTGCCATGGACAATCGTGATGTCCAGCCCCCGCCGCTCAGCCAACCGACGCGAGGCTTCGACCAGTTTCTCATCGAGCTCCACGCCGTAGGCCTGGTAACCCAGCGAAGCCGCGAGACACACGCCCAGTCCAAAACCGCTCCCCAATTCACAGAACACCCGCCCGATCGGCAGGTCCTGCTCGGTCACCGCCGCCAATGCCTGATACAACAACGCGCCGTCGCTCGGAACATAACTGCGATTCTCCCGATACCGCTCCGCATCGTCAAAATCGTCGATCAACCCATCCACCTCGTCGATCAGCGCCATCGCCTCCGGAGACAACCCGACACCGGCATGATCGAGCGTCAATTCTTCGATGGGCATGGACTCGATTCGCATGCCGCCCCGCCACAGGGCAAGGAGTTTCTGCCGGTTTCAGGACGTCAACTGGCGTCAAATATGCCAAGTCGCCGCCAATTTGAGGCTGGTTTTCCTGCGCCATCGGGAAAAAGTTCAACCATCACGGGAAGCGTCCGGAAACAGACAATCTTTGGCCGGTGACTGGAAGAAAACCTGCTTCAAAGGGAGTTTCGCCATTGTGAGAATCGTCCCGCGCCATAGCAAATTCCGCATCCATGCGGCCTTGTTCGCGACGCTGACGCTTGTTGCCGGAGCCCGCGCCCAATCCTCCCCCAAGCAGACCATCCGGTCATTGGCTGAAAACTCCGCGTCCACGAATCGCACGGTCACGACTTCCGGCCTCGTCCTGAGTTTACTCCCTAGGCAGGGCGCCATCTTCGTCCTCCAGGGAGAAAGCGGCGCCCTCATTGATCTGAACGGCATCGCCGCGCCGCCGAACGGCCAACGCGTCGAGATCAAGGGCCGGGTCCCCCCCCGGAGCCGACACCCACATGAAAGCGGAGGAGATTCATCCATTGGGCGACGGAACCGTTCCCAAGGCGCCGCCGATCAAGATGGATGATGCGTCCTCCACTGCGGAACCCTGGCGTTGGCGGGAATTCACGGGCGTCGTCCGCTCGGCGACGAAGAACCGGACCGGCTGGATTCTGGAGACAGCCGCCCAAGGGCGGACCATGACGATCGCCACCCTTCGACGCGGTCGCGCCGTCACCTCCTATGTCGTCAATGCGCTCGTTCGCTTTCAAGGCGTCACCCTTCCCGGAACCGCCGTCGGCGCGGAAACCGACAAGGTCGTCCTCTGGGTCGACGACTGGACGCGCATCACGGTCGAACGCAAGCCCCCAAAACGCCCGTTCGATCTGCCCCGCGCCCGCATTGCCGATGCCCTGGGCCTAAACCCCGAAACGATTCCCGCAGGGCTCGTGCGCCTGCGCGGCCGCGTGGCAGCCGCCACGCCGCCCCTGAGGCTCGCCGACGATTCCGGCGAGATTCAGATCCAGTCCGCGCCCAACCTCCCGCCCCTCTCCGAAGGCGATCTGGTCGACGCCCTCGGGTTCCTGAACGCCGGCTCGCCGACTCCGACGCTGGTCAATGGGGTGTTCCGCCACCTGGCCGACACGACCGTCCCGCTTGCCTCCAGCGAAATCGGGCCGCTGGGGGACATCGACTGGGATTCCCTCAAGCCGCTGCTGCAAACCACCGAAGCCGTGCGCGGCTTGTGGGACGACCAGAATCCAGCGCCGCGCCGAGCCCGGTTGACCGGGGTGGCGACCCTCGTCCGGACAAACACCGGCGACGTGTTCATCTCGCAGGATGGGAGGGGGCTGCGCATCGTCGCCCCGAAAATGACAACGCCCGCCGCGCCCGGCGATTTCGTGACCGTCGAGGGGATCACCAGCCTGACCTCCCAGGGGCCGGCGTTGACCAACGCCTCGCTCAGGCGGATCGACCGCCGGGATCTTCCCGAGCCCCAGGGCGTCACCGCCTCCAGCCTGGTCGTCGGAATGCACAACATGAACCGGGTGGAGGTCGAAGGCGTTGTCCGGAACATGACCCTGGATCCGGCGGGCCTCAGCCTCAAGCTGGCCTACGCCGGCAGAGTCTTTCATGCCCGCCTCCCCGGGGCCGTTGAACTGCCCGCCCGAATGATCGACGCGCGCATTCTGGTCGTCGGCGTCGCCCTGACCCGCTTCGATGCCTCCGGTCGCCCGACCCCTCCGGAAATCCTGATGAACAGCATCGACGATCTGACCACCGAGTCCCCCGCTCCCAGATCGCCCTTCAAGGCGCCAGCGGCAACCATCGACGAATTGCTGAGCGTCCGCGGCGAGGCCCGCATCACCCGCCGCAACCGGGTCGTCGGAACCGTCACCCTTTCCTGGCCGGACCGGCTGCATCTGACCGACGGAACCGGCCGGATTGAAGCCATGCTGACCGAACCGCAGAGTTTCAACGTAGGAGACAGGGTGAACCTGCTCGGGTTCCTGCAACGGACGCGCCGTGGAATCCACCTAGAAGACGCAACCGCGGCCCTTCTTTCGCCCGGCGAACGCCCCGCGCCCCGCCCCGCCGAGGCGTCCTCCCTGCTTCAGGTTGAAAACGATGGCGAACGCGTCGAAGTCCCGGGAACCGTCCTCGGCCTCCAGCGACTGGGAACCCGCCTCGCGCTCCAACTGGAGGGTGACGCCGCCCCTTTTGCCGCCATCCTCCCGTCCGTCCCCCAAGACATCGAAGCCAATGCCGCATTGCGGAAGGGCGCCAGAGTGACTGTCACCGGCATCTGCTCCATCCGTGAGAACGAAGCCTGGGACGACAGAAGTCTGGAGGTCCTTGTGAACGACCTGTCGGAAATCAAGCTGGTCAAGGAAGCCCCCCGACTCTCTCCGGAAAGCCTGGCCAGGGTCGTCGGCGGCCTGGTTGTCGTCCTGGCCGTCGCATTTGGCTGGGGAGTGCTTCAACGACTGCGCGCGACCCAGACCGAAGCGCGGTTCGCCAAGGCCATCGAGGCCAGTCCGATTCCCGTGGCCATCGCCGAGCGCGGGGATTTCCGCCTGCTCGAGGTCAACGAGAGTTTCCTCCGCCAGTTCGAACTGAAGCGGGACGGAACGCTCGGCCATCCCCTCGGCGAACTGGGACTCTCCCCCACGGGCGAACAACTTGCTCGCCTTCACGCCGACCTCAAACTGCGCTCCAGCGTCCGGGCGCTGCAGTGCCGTGTGACGGACGGGGACGGAACGCCGTTGGAAACGCTGATCACGGCGGAACCCATTTACTACGAAGGCTCGGAACGCCTCCTGTTCATTTATCAGGATGTGACCGAACGCTAGGCGTTGATGCAGCAACTCCGGGAATCGCAGAAGATGGAGGCCGTCGGCCGCCTCGCCGCCGGCATCGCCCACGATTTCAACAACCTCATCACCGTCGTCCAAGGCAACCAGGAACTGCTGAAACTCAACGTGCCGCAGAACGAGGCAAACGCCGGCCTTTTCAAGGCCTCCGACGCCGCCTCCGAACGCATCGCAGACCTGACCCGCCAACTCCTCACCTTCAGCCGCAAACAGGTCATGCGCCACGAACCGGTGAACCCCGACGACCTGATCAGGAACGCCGAGGCGGAGCTCAGGCAGACCTTGGGCCCCGACATCCGGATCTCCCTGGAACTCAATGCGCCGATGGCGCCGGTCCGAGCCGACCCCGACATGCTGAACCAGCTGTTCGACCACCTCGCGCGCAATGCCCGCGAAGCCATGCCCGACGGCGGCTCCTTCTCCATCACAACAGACACGACCTCTCTTCTCGCGGACGCCCTGCCCGATCACCCCGACGCCAGGGAAGGCCGTTTCCTCCGATTGCTCGTCGCGGACACGGGAACCGGCATGGACAAGGACACGCTGGCCAGGGCCTTCGAACCGTTCTTCACCACCAAGGATGTCGGCCAGGGCCCCGGGCTCGGTCTGTCCTCGGTCTTCGGCATCGTGAAACAACACGAAGGCTGGATCGCCGCAACAAGCGAACCGGGCCAGGGAACGAAATTCGAGATACTCCTGCCGATCGACGAGAGCTCCACTGAGGGCCGGACCCAGCGCGCCGCGTAGGCTGACCTGCAAGGCTTCGGTTTCAGGGTCGAGACCTGGCCCATGGGCGCGAACCAGCCCCTACTTCAACCGCGCTTCCAGTCCTTCACAGATCGTCCGCAGGACCTGAATCCTCGCAAACTTCTTCTGGTTCGCCGCCACGACGGTCCAAGGCTTCTCCGGCGAATGTGTGCGGGCGATCATCTCGTTGACCGCGTGCTCGTAGTTGTCCCATTTCTCGCGGTTGCGCCAATCCTCGTCCGTGATCTTGTGTCGCTTGTGCGGCGTCTTCTCCCGCGCCTTGAAACGGCGCAACTGCTCATCCTTGTCGATGTGAAGCCAGAACTTGAAAACCAGTCGCCCGTGATCGATCAACTGGTCCTCAAACTCGTTGATCTCATCATAGGCGCGCTCCCACTCATCCTCCCGGGCCAACTTCTCGACGCGTTCCACCAACACGCGACCATACCAGGAACGGTCGTAGATCGTCATTTTCCCGTCCTTGACCAGGACCTTCCAGAAGCGCCAGAGGTAATGCTGCGCCAACTCCTCCTTGCTCGGCGCGGCAATGCTGTAGAGATGGAACAGCCGCGGATCCATCGCCTGGGTCGCCCGACGGATGGCTCCGCCCTTTCCGGCGGCGTCCCACCCCTCGAACACCAGCACGCAACCAAGTCCGCGCTCACGCGCTTTCCAGGCCATCCGTTCCAACCGCGCCTGGTAATCCGCCAATTGCTCCTTGTAGTCCGCCGATTCAATGCGCTGCGAAAGATCGACCCGGGACAGGGCGTCGCCCCAATCTCCCTCGCGTCGTTTCGCCGAGGGCCGGACAACCGCGTCTTTCTCCTCCAACCGCCGCTGAATCTCGGAGCAGACGTTCCGGGCCGCCGCCATATCAGTGGTGCGACGGTCCAACGCCTCGATCACGTGCCAGGGCGCGCGCTCCGAGTGCGTCCGCGCCACCATCCGCTCCGCCGCCTCGGCATACCTGTCATATTTTGCATGACGACGCCGATCCGAGTCCAGAACCCGCCACCTCGTCCGGGGATCCTCCTCCAGGCTGCTCAGCCGCTCCCGTTGGAGCTTCTTCGAGAGGTGAAACCAGAGCTTCACAATGATCGTTCCATCGGCGACCAGCATTTCCTCAAAGGCCCGGATGCGGTCCAACGCCCTTTCAAACTCCGCGTCGTCCGCCTCACCGTCCGCCCGGCGCTCATGCGGCCGCGCATACCAGGAGCCGAACAGGATGCTCAAGTGTCGCCGCGCCGGCAGCCGCCGCCAAAACCGCCAGTAATACGGCCGCTGCTCCTCCTCATCGGACGACTCCCAGAAAGCGTGGGTGTCCACACCCCGCGGATCCAACCACTCGTTCAACCGGTGCACCACC
>JAYPGD010000351.1:5796-6447 GCA_038126655.1 Verrucomicrobiales bacterium | reverse complement strand
CCTCGGCCGAAGCCAACTACGAGCAGAAGGGCTACCCCGTCACGCAGGCCATCGATGGCAAGACCGGCCGGGCCGGATGGGCCATCGACGGCAACACCCGGTTCGCGGACAGCTCGGCCGTGTTCACGCTGGAGGACGAGATCGCGGCCGGTTCGCGGGTGAAGGTCAGCCTGATTCACAGCTGGGGCGGATCGCACAGCATCGGGCGCTTTCGCATCTCGATCCCCCCCGATGGCCAGCCCCCGGTTCCCGCCAATATCCGCAAGATTCTTTCCGTCGCCGCCGCCAAGCGGAGCGTCGCGGACAAGAACAGGCTGGCCGGCCACCTCGCCCTGCGTTTCGGCAACGCCGAAATCTCGGCGAGCTCCGACGAATTGAAAAAACTCCGGTCGCAACTCGACGCCGCCCGGAAGGCGATTCCGGAAACCATGGTGTTGGCTTCCATGCCCACCCCGCGCGAGACGCACGTGCTGGTTCGCGGCGAGTACGACAAGCCGGACAAGAGCCGCCCGGTCCAACCCAATACGCCCCGCGCCCTGGGGGCCTTGCCCGAGGGAGTTCCCCGCAATCGCTTGGGCCTGGCTCGCTGGCTGGTGTCGCGGGACAATCCGCTCACCGCCCGCGTGACCGTGAACCGCTTCTGGGCGCAGT
>JAYPGD010000351.1:0-5786 GCA_038126655.1 Verrucomicrobiales bacterium | reverse complement strand
GCTCGGGGCTGGTGAAGACGATCGAGGACTTCGGCTCACAGGGCGAATACCCCATCCACCCCGAACTCCTCGACTGGCTCGCCGTCGAGTTCATGGACTCCGCCTGGGATGTGAAGAGCCTGTTCAAGACCATGGTCATGAGCGGGACCTACCGGCAAAGCTCGAAGATCGAGCCCGCGTTGCTGGCGGCCGATCCGGACAACCGGTTGCGGGGGCGCGCGCCCCGATTCCGTCTCGACGCCGAGACTATCCGCGACTCCGCGCTCGCAGTCAGCGGGCTGCTGGATGAATCGGTCGGCGGCCCCAGCGTGTTCCCTTATCATCCGGAGGGGCTCTGGCTGGAGATCAACAACCGTCCCAACTACTCGCGCGCCTACCCGCACACGACCGATCCCGCGCAACTCTATCGACGCAGCCTGTACACCTTCTGGAAGCGCACCGTCGCGCCGCCCAGCATGGCGACCTTCGATGCGCCCGAGCGCGAGTTCTGCGTGGTCAAGCGATCCCGCACGAACACCCCGCTCCAGGCCTTTGTCATGCTGCACGATCCGCAGTTCATCGAGGCCGCCCGCAAACTCGCCGAACGCGTGCTCAAGGACGACGGCGAAGCCCCCGACGACCGCATCCGCCACGGCTTCGAACTCTGCCTGGCCCGCCAGCCAACGGAATCCGAATTGAAGCTGTTGCGCAAGGCACTGAACGCGGGACTGCAACGCTTCAAGGACGATCCGGAAGCCGTCAAGAAGCTGCTCTCCGTCGGGCAGTCGCCGCGCGATCCGTCATTGGACGCCGCCGAACTCGCGGCCTACACGACCCTCGCCCGCATGCTGCTCAACCTGAGCGAATTCATCACCAAAGGCTGAACGCATTCCCCATGGACCCCATCCTCGAATCCCAGCTCAGCGTCACCCGAAGGCGCTTCATCAGTCATGCCGGACGCGTGGGCCTCGGCTCGGCGGCCTTGATGTCGCTGCTGGAACCGAAGCTCTTCCCGGCGTCCGGCAAGGGCATTTCCCTCGCGGAGAACAACGGCCCCGGCTACGCGCCAGGCTCTCCCGGACCAAGTCACTTTGCGCCCCGCGCCAAGCGCGTGATCTATCTCTGCCAATCCGGCGCGCCCAGCCAGATCGACACCTTCGATTACAAGCCCACGCTAGAGAAATACGACGGCACGGAACTGCCCGGCTCCGTCCGCATGGGGCAACGACTCACCGGCATGACCGCCCGACAGAAATCCTTCCCCGTCGCGAAGAGTTTCCTCCCATTTCGCCAACACGGGAACAGCGGCCAATGGATCAGCGACCTGCTGCCGCACCACGGCAGGATCGCCGACGACATCTGCATCATCAACTCGACCTATACCGAGGCCATCAATCACGACCCGGCGATCACCTTCTTTCAGACCGGGCACCAACAACCCGGCCGCCCCTCCCTCGGCGCCTGGGCCAGCTACGGACTCGGCTCCGAATCGTCCGACCTGCCCGCCTACGTCGTCCTGCTCGACAAGAACACCGACGTGCAGGCGCAGCCGATCTATTCCCGCCTCTGGGGCGCCGGGTTCCTGCCCAGCAATCACCAGGGCGTGAAACTCCGCGCCTCCGGCGACCCCGTGCTCTACCTGCGCGATCCCTCGGGAACCGACACGGCCGGAAAACGAAAGCTGCTCGACGACATCGCAGCCCTGAATGCCGAACGGCACAAGGAAGTCGGCGACCCCGAGATCCTCACCCGCATCGCCGCCTACGAAATGGCCTACCGGATGCAGATGTCCGTGCCCGATCTGACCGACACCTCGGACGAACCGCCGTCCACCTTCGAACTCTACGGCGAGGACGCCAAGAACCCGGGCACGCACGCGGCCAACTGCCTGCTCGCCCGACGACTCGCCGAACGCGGCGTGCGTTTCATCCAACTCTATCACCGCGGTTGGGATCACCATTCCAATCTCCCGGGGCGTCATCCGCTGATCGCCAAGGAAGTGGACCAGGGCTCCGCCGCATTGGTTCAGGATCTCAAACGCCGCGGCCTGCTCGACGACACCCTGATCGTCTGGGGCGGCGAATTCGGACGAACGGTCTACAAGCAGGGCAATCCCACCAAGTTCGGCCGCGACCATCACCCCCGCTGTTTCTCAATCTACCTGGCCGGGGCCGGCGTAAAGGGCGGCCTGCGATACGGCCAGACCGACGACTTCTGCTACAACATCGTCGACCGCGAAAACACCGGCGTGCACGTGCATGACCTGAACGCCACCATCCTCCACCTCCTCGGCCTCGACCACGAACGCCTCACCTACTTCTTCCAGGGCCGCCACTACCGCGTCACCGACATCCATGGAAAAGTGGTCAAGGGCGTGTTGGGGTGAACGGAGCGCCGAGCATTGCTCGGCATGGGTTTGATACGCCGGACGCCCTGCCGAGCAATGCTCAGCGCTCCGATAGCGGGAACCGTTTCTTGTCGCCCGATCAGACCTCCGCTTTCAATTCGCCCTCTTTCTTGAAATCGGCCCGCGTATTCTCGAACTCCGTCCACTCCTTGTCTTCGTAGAACGTGATCACGATAGGATATCGTTCGTGGTCGCGAAGCGCGGCGTTCAACTTCTCGGTGAACGTGTCCCGGTTGTTGATGTAATAGATCAATTCCTTGAGATTGTTCCCGGTTCTGCTGATGGCATGCTCGCAGAATTCCGGAGCAACGATTTCGGCTTCAATCGCCTCCTCCAGCGCGATCATGTGATCGTTTACTTCCGCTGGCGGCATACCGTTATTGTCCGAGCCGTCATACTTCCAGGCCAAAATGGTCAACCACGGCAGGATCGCACGTTTTGCGGGGCTCGGTGATTCATCGACAAATCTATAGATCACCGGCGCGCCTTCCTCAAACGCTCGTCCAATGACTCCCTTCTGTTCCTCAGCGTCGCTCATTTCCAGTTCTGTTGTTGAACGCTCCCGTTGGCCGCAACCGGACAGGAAGATCATAAGGACAATTGCAAACGCCGTCTTCATTCTCACGGATCGGCAAGCATCGCCCGGAACTGCGCGGCTTCGTCTTCCGACATGGTGCTCAACAGCGGCCGCATCGTGTAGTTGCCATGCATCTTGCCGCCCTTCATGTACATCCAGTCTGAGATATCCGTCTTGCTGACGGTCCACTTCTGCCCAAGCGTCACATTGCCGACAAGTCCGGGTTCGTTGCTGATCGTCCCCTCAAATTTGTCGTCCTTGAAGGAAACATCGACCAACCAGAAATGCTCGACCTCGCCGCCATCCTCGATCGGGGCCTTGACGGCGTAATCGGAGCCGGTGGGTTTGGACAACTCGCTGACAAACGCATCAACCTCGGACCGCGCGCGGGCAATCGCAGCGTCCATTTCCTTCTGGTCGTAACCGAAATCCACCAGTGTGTCGGGCTTCGGTTCACTGCATCCGCAGAGAGCGACGAGCAGCAGGGCAAGGGGTGTGATGGGTTTCATGGATTGATTACGAATCTTCCTTCACCAATTTCAGACTGCCCCTTCGCGGGCATCGTCGGAATGTGGCGTCTGCGGTCTGGACACAGTAAATGCAACCCCAACCTGTGGCCAATTCCCATGCCAGGCAACACTTCTTGTCGGCAACCGCTGCCGCCTCCAGATCGCGGACCTGCGATCTTCTTCATGCCCCTTGAATCGTAGCGTAACCGTCCCGGCCGCGGGTTCCGGCGGCGCCTCGCCGCAAGATGCGAACGCCCGTCGAACCCGCAGGTGCGGACGCCCGCGCCACACTTTTCAACGCCGATGCTTCGCACGAACCTCGGCCCGGAACTTCGGATCGCCAAACCGATCTCCGGTCTCTTCCTGCCATTCCGACAACGCCGTCTTCAGCCGCGCTTCCACCTCCGCGAGTTTCTTATCCCCCGCCCGGTTGACGAATTCCACCGGATCCTTGTTGAGATCGTACAGCTCCCACTTCGGCGGATTCGGAAGCCGCTCCAACGCGCGGCGCGCCAGGCTTCCGGACGGCAACGCCTGCGCGTAGGTCCAGGCCTGGTCGCCATCGACGCTATTGCTCGCCTCGGCCTGCCCGGCCAAAAGGTTATGGATCAACTTGAACCGGCCGTCGGTGATCGCTCGCCGGGGAAAGAAGGGATCGGCCCCATGAAAGTGGAACTCGCCAACCAGGGTCTGCCGCCAATCCAGGTTTTTCGTCGACCGCAAGACCGGACGAAGCGAACGCCCGTGCAGTCCGACCGGCCGACCAATCCCCGCCGCGTCTAGGATCGTGGGAAAGATGTCGATCGTTCCCACCAACCGGTCCGAGACATGCGGCTCTGACACTCCCGGCCAATGCGCAAGGAACGGGACACGCAATCCCGCCTCGTAGCAACTCGTCTTGCCGCGCGTGAAGGGCGGCCCGTGATCGCCGGTGAAGATGATCAGCGTGTCGTCGTCGTGGCCCGCGTCCTTCAACTCCTTCATCAGCATGCCGATCGCGGCGTCGATGCGATGCACGCAGTTGTAGTAGCCGGCGATCTTCTTGCGCTGCGCCGGCGTGTCGATTCCCTGCCAGGGCCAGGCCGGGACCTCGTCGGCGGACAGAACCTCCTTCGGCAACCCCTGAACCTGATCGGGAAAATACTGCGGCCCGCGACCGCCGTTCTTCGATCGTTTCCGCGCCACATGCGGGTCGAAGACATTGAACATCAGGAACCAGGGCTCGTCCTTGGCCGCGGCCATGAACTCCTTCGCAAACCCGACCTGCTTGCGCACTTCCCGCGTTCCGAAGCCCTGATTGTGGCGCACGTCGAACCGGAACCGCTTCTCCGGATTCACATGCAGCTTGCCGATGATGCCGGTGCGGTAGCCCGCGCGCTTGAGGACATTCGGCAGCAGGTCGTCGTAGAGCCGTTCGCGCACCTGGAAACCCACGTTTGCATTGGCCAACCCATACTGCCCGTTGCCGTGCGGATAGAGGCCGGTGAAGATTGCTGAACGCGAAGGACTGCACGAGGCCTGGGCCACATAGGCCGTGCGGAATTGAACCGAGCGCGCCGCCAGCCGATCGATGTTCGGCGTCTTTGCGATCGGGTCGCCGTAGCAGGACAATTGGATGCCGAGGTCGTCGGCGGTGATCAGCAGGACATTGGGGCGTTCCGGAGCGGCGAATGCGGTTGTGGCAAAGACACAGGCGAGGCTCAAAAAGTTTCGCAACATGGCCGTGATCATCGCAGGGCGCGGATGGGAAGCCAAGTTTCGTGGCGCATCGCACCGAGCGGCAGGAGTCGATCCGGGAACAACGCGAAGCGTTTTCAGCTCAAGTAGCCGGGGGTAAGTCTGCGCCACCCCCGGAAACCGTTCATCAAAACAGGACGCTCCCCAACGGGGAGCCAGCCGGCCGGTCGCTTCTGCGACACCCTTCGGGGTCGGCGTCCTTCTTGGCTCCATGCCGGGGGCGGCGCGGACTCACCCCCGGCTACTGAGGCTTGGAACCCTCCGGGTTGGGGATCCGATTAATCCCGAATCAACGCTTCCTGATGTGCGGCCGCGCCTCGGCACAAGACGCAAAGCGTCGGACGACGCGACAGTTATGGAGACGAACGGTGCGCGGCGTGCAGGTCGCTGGGGTTTGGATCGGGCAGGCGTTTCGGTTGATTGCCCGGCCTGGCTGACGAATCGAGTTTCAGCGGCCTGAAGGCCGCGCGCCGGCGCTTCGGTCGAACCGCCAGCCATCCACCGCAGACTCGCCACGCACGCCGCAACGGAATTTCAAAGGCTTCTCCAACCCGGCCATGTCCGCGTCACCCTGATC
>JAYPGD010000350.1:0-6467 GCA_038126655.1 Verrucomicrobiales bacterium | reverse complement strand
TCGCCGCGGCGGAGTTGGAAGGGCACGCTCTTGACGACGCCGAGAATGAGCGAGGAGAAGCGGTAATCGTTGCGCTCCAACTCGCGGACGATCCGGTCGACCGCGCACTTGTCGTAATGCTCGGGGCCGCGGCCGAGCGCAAAGGTCAACATGCGCAGCGCGATGTTCCGCACAAACTCGTCGCGCTTTTGATTGACCAGGACCTCGGTCAGGTCCGTGGCCGCGCTGAACTTCTCGCCCGTGACCAGTTCGCCGGCGGAGTCGATTTTCAAACCCCTGTCCGTGTCGCGCCATCGTCCGATGGCGTCGAAGTTTTCCAATCCGAAGCCGATGGGATCCAGGCGTTGGTGGCAGGCCTTGCACATGGGTTTTTCGCGGTGCTGTTCCAACTGCTCGCGCAGGGTCTCGCCGGTGACGGCCGACTCTTCCTCGAGTTCCGGGACATCCGGCGGCGGGGGCGGCGGGGGCGTGCCGAGCAGGTTTTCCATCACCCAGAGCCCCCGTTTGACCGGAGAGGTTCGCGTGGGGTTTGAGGTGATGGTGAGAATGCTTCCGTGGGTCATCACGCCGCGCCGCGGACTGTCCTTCAACGAAACGAGTTGGAAGTTGTCGCCCTCAACGCCGGGAATGCCGTAGTGCCGGGCGAGGCGCGCGTTCAGGTGGGTGTAGTCGGCGGTCAGGAATTCCAGGACGCTGCGATCCTCGCGCACGATGCGCTTGAACAGCATTTCGGTCTCGACGCGCATGGCGTCCTTCAGCTCCTTGTCAAATTCCGGGAAGTGTTTCTCCGAGGGCTCGGCCAGGTCGAGGTTGCGCACCTGCAGCCATTGGAGGGCAAAGCTGTCGGCCAGGCCGAGCGAGCGGTTGCTGCGCAGCATGCGGTAAACCTGTTCCGCGAGGTTGGAGCGGAGTCGCTTCCGGTCAGCGAGGCCGCTGAGTTCCTCGTCCGGCATGCTGCCCCAGAGGAAATAGGAAAGGCGCGAGGCCAGCGCATGTTCGTCGATGGGATAGATGCGTTTCGGGTTGTCGGGCTCCGGCTGGAGTTCGCCGCGGAACAGGAAGGCCGGGGAACTCAGGGCGGCCTGAAGCGCGAGCTTCACCGAGGCCTCAAAGGAATCGCCCCGCTTGATCGCCATGAGCCACAAGGACATCAGGCAGCCCGCTTCGTCGTCCCTGACCGGCCGGCGAAAGGCGCGTCGCACGAAGGCGCCGATGAGCTCCCGCGCGACCTGCTCCTGGTTGTTCACATTGTGCGCCTTGAAGAAGATGCGCTGGTGGCTCGGCGGCGGCTCCGGGGGCGCCTGGTTCATGGGGCCGATGATGGAAAACGATTCCACGATCAGGTTGCGATCGCCGCGACCGGGGCCGTTCGGCTTGTAGTAGTCGTTGAGAAAGGAAACGGCCAGCCGGCGGGAGCCCTTCTTCACCGTGACAGTCTTCTCATACTCTCCCGGATCGCCGCGGCGCGCGGGAACCTTCACTTCGCCCAGCGGCTGACCGTCCACGAGGAAGCCCATCCGCACGGGTTCATTGCCGGCCTGATCGCCATACGCCCGGACCTTGAACCGATACTCGCCGTCCGCCGGAAAGCGATGCTCCGCCTCGATCGCGCCGCGCGAGACGAGGATGCGGGCCGCGCCCGTTTCCCGCCCGCCCCGCAACCGGTCCCAGTCGATCTGGCTCAATTTCGGTTTGGCGGGGCCGACGACGATCGCCTTGTCGAGGACCTGCCCTGCGGCGGCGAGGTATTTCTCCAGATGCAACGGCGAGATCGAAAGAACGTCGCCGATGTTGTCAAAGCCGAAGCCCGAATCGTCGGGCGGAAAGTCGTCGGCGGGCCGGAAGTTGATGCCGAGCAGGTCGCGGATGGTGTTGTTGTACTCGGTGCGGTTGAGGCGGCGAATGGTGACGCGACCAGGGTCGGGATTGTTGCAGTTGACGTTGAAGACGTCGCGCTCGATCCAGTCGAGCAGCCGCTTCTTTTCGGCGCGGGACATCTGCCGTTTGTTGGGCGGCGGCATGTTGTCGAAGCTGATCTGGGAGAGCGAACGGCTCCAGAGATCGAAGTCCTTCATCAGCTTCCCGGGCGTGTCGAAGGTGTCGTAGGAAACGCCGCCCTTCTGCGCGCCATCGCCATGGCAGTCGTAGCAGTAGGTTTCCAGCAGCGGAAGGATGTCCGTGGCGTAGTTCGCGGCGGAGGACCGCTTTGCGGCGCACAGTCCCGCCAGGAAAAGGACGATCGCGAGGCTGCTGCGAAAGCTGTTCATGACCGGGTGGAAGATAGCACAGGGCGCCGTGCGGATGTCAGTTGTAATCGTAAACGGCGCGGCGTTCTGGCAATGGTCGACGACTGGCGACATGGCGGGGCGAAGCTCCCTGCGCCGGATGTTGGAACTTGCAGACCAACGCCCCGGATTATCACAGGCCCGGCTCAGCGGGAGCTTCGCCCCGCCGATGTCGCGCCCGCGCGCACGCGTCTCAATACTCCGGCTCCAGCGGTTTGCCGGGCTTGTATTTCTTCGCGAGGGCCTCGGCGCTGGCGAGCGACTTGACGCCGTCGGTGCAGGTGGCGTCGGAAAGGGAGGCCGCCGCGACGCAGACGCCGGTGAAGAGACATTTCTGCAGGTCCCAGCCCTCGTGGAGGCCGAAGAGCGTTCCGGCGCAGAAGGCGTCCCCGGCGCCGGCGGAACCGGCGATGTATTTCTGGGGCAGCTTGAGCGAGCTCTGCCAATAGTCCTTGCCGTCGCGCGTGCGCGCAAAACCGCCCTCCGGAAAATGGATCACCACGCATTCGCCCACGCCGAGCTGCAGCAACGCGCCGGCGGAGTGCTTGACGGCCACGGTGTCGAGAGAGCCGTCGGCCTCGCGCAGCTTGAAGCCGGTGGTCCTGCCGGCTTCGATCTCGTTGAGAATGCAATAGTCCGTGTGCGCCAGGGCGGGCGCCACGATCTTGGAAAAACGATCGCTGTCCTCGCTGACGACATCCACGCTGGTCTTCATGCCGGCCTCCTGCGCCTTGGCGAGCAAGGCGGCGGCCTTGGTTCCGTATTTCCGGTCCTTGGCGTCGAGGGCGTCCATCAGGAGCAGATAACCAAGATGGAAGATGCGGGCCTTGTTCTTCTTGAAATCGAGATTGGAGCCGTCCCAGATGGCGTTGGCGCCGCGATTGTGGAAGAAGGTGCGACGCCCGCCCTTGGTTTCCGTCATGACATCGGTGTAGGACGTGGGAGCCTCATTGGTCGGTTTGAGATTGTTGACGTCGATCTTGTTGGCCTTGCAGATGTCGAGAATCTCCTGGCCGAATTCGTCCTTGCCGATGGCTCCAGCGGCGAAGAGGGGAAATTTGGCGCCAAGTTTGGCCAGGTCGACCAAGACATTGAACGGGGCCCCGCCAGTGCCCTGGTGGGTTTTGCCGCTGATGTTGGCCAACATCGTGGGTTCCGGATAGACGTCGATCATCTTGACCTGATCGATGATCCAGTTGCCGCCGCCTAGAACGCCCTTGCGGTTGGAGGAGGCGGGTTTCCTCTTGGGCGCTGATTTCTTTTTGACTGCCATGGGAACGGCCAAGTGTAGGAAGTCTGCCGCTGATGAAAACCCTTTTCTGCGCCCAACCGTGCGGATGTTCGCCCAGCGAACGGGGTGAAGTGCCCTATCCGGACTTTGGGATCGGCCACGACGCTTCGGGAAGCGGGACCGCCCGGAGCGAATCCCAGTTCAGGACGAACTGTCCCGCGGCCGGTCTCCGACGCCAGCCTCTTCCGAACTCAATCAATCGCCGCGGCGCTCGCGCTCCAAATCGGCCAGGGCCTTGCCCGCGCAATCGTCGCAGAGCCCATGCGAGACGTTTCCCTGCAAGCGGAGTGTCAACGGCGCGTTCACGAAATCCCAGCTTCCATTGGGTTGCTTCGTCGCCCCGCACCAACTGCAGACCACCATCGGCCCCGAGGCTCCCTCTTTGATGGAAGCGGAACCCTCTTCGGTTTCCAGTCTACGGAAGACCGCGCGCGTCGCGACCGGTTTTCCCTCCACCATGCGGCAACTGATGCTGCCAATGACATCGATGCGCCGGCCCTCGCGATCGACGAAACTGGTCTCAATATCCCGTATTGTCCTGCCCTTGAAGACCTACTCCATCCGGCTCATACAGAGCTCGTGATGGTCCGGAGCGATCACGTCGAAAACGTTCATCTTCCGGGCCTCCTCATTGGTGTGCCCAAGTGTGGAACGCCAGGCTTCGTTCACATAGAGATAGCGACCGTCAGGATCAACGCTTTGGATGATCTCGGGAGAGTGCTCGACCAGATCCCGAAACATTTCCATGTCTTCCGTTGCTGTCATTTGGGGCTGCATTTGCGTTTTATGTCGCGTTTCGGCAAAGCCCCCAAGGAAATGCGAGTGCGAAATCTGCCTTAATTACGGGCAGCATGACAACCTAAAAGACGCATCCATGCCCGATTCGCTTCATCCAAATCCTTGATGCCCTACCGAATCTACCCATCCAAGCGACAGTATTCTTAACAAACTTAAATATTATTAAACTTATCTCTTTACTTATGTTTAATTGGAGGCATTGTGTCGCTGATGAATGCAACGACGGCCATGAGAACGGAAGCGATGCGCGAATCGAGGTTTCGCAGTGTGCTGAAAGGGCTGACCTGGCGCTTTCTGGCGACCGGCACGACGATCCTGATTGCGCTGGCGATCACCGGGGACATCAAGCCGGCGCTGCAGATTGGGGCGGTGGAGTTTGTAGCAAAGTTCCTGGTCTACTACCTGCACGAACGCGCCTGGGCGCAGGTCCCGATCGGGACGGTTCGGCGGCAGTTTGGATTGGCGGAATCCGCGGAGTAGCCCGCGGCGTCGCGTAGCCCGCGGCGTCGCGTTCAAAGCCCTCCCTGGCCGATCTTGAGCATGATCCAGGGGAGGAGGCTGCCGGCGACGAGCACGGCGACGACCAGCCATTTTCGTTTGATGGTCTTGAAGGAGAGGACGAGCCCCAAGGCGATGGTCGCGCCCGCGAGCAGGCACATCAGGATCGCCAGCCACTTGTAGGTCCAGGGGCGGGATCGGCTTTCCTCATTCGATTCGCCGCCGGCCAGTCCGTTTTCCCGGACAAATGCCTGCACCTCTTCCGCCGAAGCGCCCGACGCGATCAAGGCTTCCAACTCCTTCACCGCCGAATTGTCCGCTGGCTTGGGCGGAAGGATGGAATCGGTATGCACCACCCTCGCCTTCTGCCAGAAGGTCTGGGCCTCGCCGGGCTCCTTGATCCGGTCCTCGTTCACTGTCTGGTAAGCTCCGGTCACCAGGTAGAACATCAGCATCGGCGTGAAGAAACAGCCCAGATAGAGATGCCAACGGCGAAACCACAACAACCATCGGATCTTGTTCTTCCTCGTCTCTGGAACCTTGGGAGCGGACATTTGAATGCGGAATGGGGAATTCAGAATGCGGAACTCGGCGACTCTCCGCCGTGGCCTCATCCCTGACCACTGATTACTGATTACCGATTACTTGCTACTGCCCCGGCTGTGGCAGGAAGATCTCCTGACCGACCTGGACGCGGTCGATGTCGACCTGGGGGTTCGCCTTCTTGACATCGCTGAGGCTGATCGTCCCCTTGCCGCCCTGGGCCTTCCAGGCCTCGTTGTAGGCGGCGATGACGCGGCCGACGAATTCACCGGCCTGGATGGTGTGTTTCCAGCCCTTGAGATCGGAAGGCGGGGGCTTGGGAGTGGGCGTGCGCACGGCCGTCGAGGGACGCGTCGCCACTCCGCGCTCCACGGCGGAAAGCCGCTTGTTGAGCAACTCCGAGCGTTTGTCGAATTGATCCAGCGAGGTCTGGTATTCCTTTGAGATGCGACTGAGTTCCTTGACGATGAGATCGGCGTCCTTGTTCCGCTTGCTGTCAAGTTCCCGAAGCTTCTCCGTGAGCGTGTTGACGCTTTCAACGGTCGCATATCCGGAGGCGGCCTTGGCGCGTTCGGAGGCGAGGTCGGAGCGCAGATCGCGAATCTCCTCGGCCTGGGTCTTCACGATCGTCTCCAGGTCGCTGAGCTTGCGCAGGAGCTGGTTCTGGGAATCGATGAGTTCGGCGACGTCGGACTGCACGCGTTTGAGGTCGTTCTTGATGGCCTGACGTTCGGCGTGTTCGCGGACGGCCTGCGTTCGGGCGGCGGCGGGCGCGGCCGCAACCTCGATTGCGCCGAGCGCAACCAGGGCGAGAACGGAGAGCGGCGCGGCGAAAGGCCGGCGGGGTTTGGATGGAGCCTTCATGGCGTCGACGTTAGAAAGGCCGGCGGAGGCGATCAAGTTCATCTTCATGGGCGCGTTGGGTTGCGGATTCCGTTTCAGTTTCGCTTCTTCAGACTGGCGGCAAAAAAGGATGCTGGAAAGCGTTTCCCGGGGCAGGCGGTGTGCCCCGGATGGATCTGGCGATGGGTCTTCACCGCGTCGGGCTTCAA
>JAYPGD010000349.1:0-6468 GCA_038126655.1 Verrucomicrobiales bacterium | reverse complement strand
GGATTCCGCGCCCCGCCGAAGGCTTCGGAGCCCTGCAGCCATTGCCTCGCATCCCAGGTTCAATCACGCCCACGGCAAGGCGCTTCGCCTGCTTGATCCACTCGCGCCATAACCGTAATCTTCGATCCGATGAGTTTCTCCGCCCTCGCCTGTCGACTGACACTGTTCACCAGCCTGTTGTGCCACGTCACATCGGCCACCTCCGCCGAGACGACACGACTCCGCGTCGCCGCGGTCTCCTTTGAGCCGGTGAAGTTTGATCTCAAGGCGAATGCGGCCAAGCTTGAGGAGATGTTCCGCAGGGCAGCCAAGGGAGGCGCCAGGCTTGCCGTCGCTCTGGAAGGCGCCCTGGACGGCTATGTCGTCAACGAGATCATCGCCGGCAAGGCGCAAGCGGCGGACATGAAAAATGTCGCCATCGAGCTGACCCATCCGGTGATCCAACATTTCCAGAAACTCGCGAAGGAGTTGAACATGGCGATGGTGTTCGGCCTCGCCGAAAAGATCTCCGACGACGTGTTCAACTGCGCAGTCTTCATCGACCACGGCGGAAAGATCTGCGGCAGGTATCACAAGATGCAGCTCGCCGAAGGTTATCATCCGGACTGGTGGTTCAATCGCTTGGGAAAGCAAAGCCGCGCCTTCGACACGCCTTACGGTCGCTGCGGCATCCTGATCTGCAACGACCGTTGGAATCCGCAACTGGCGAAGATCCCGGCCATGGACGGCGCGCAGTTCCTGGTGATCCCCTCCTTCGGTTCGCGCTCCAAGGCGCAGGACGAAGCCGTGCTCAGCCGCGGTCGCGAGAACGACCTCCCCGTCGTCGAAGCCAATGTCGGCGTCACCCTGATCGTGAACGACGGCAAGATCGCGGCGGTGGACCGCGAGCGCGAAGGCGTCACTTTTGGCGAGATCACCATTCCCAAGAAACGAGCCATCGATTCCACGTCCCGCGATGAGGTCGAGCGGGACTTCTTCCGCTGGCGTGAAGAGGAAATGAAGAAGCGGTTGGAGAAGACGTTGAGGAAGTTGGGTAAGCAGTCGGTGGGTCCCGCAGCCGCAGTAACCCGTTGACCTGTCGCGGCGAAGCCGGACCAACGATGTGGAGATGCATTCAACATGCGCGTGCCTCTCAGGCCTGAAGGGCCGGAACAACAAAGCCCGGGGTAAAGCCCCGGGAATTGAACCAAGACAATATTGAGCCCTGTAAGGGCGGGACAATCGGTCAATCGGGAACCATGGGTTTTGTCGCCCTTACAGGGCTTCCTGCCTCTCGTCTTCTGTCCCAGGGTTTCACCCTGGGCTCTGTTGTCTTGCCCCTTCGGGGCTCTCGGCCCGCTATCAGGGCTTCATCAACTCCTCGATCGAATACCTTACAAACTGCAGTTCCCTCGGTGTTTCGTAGACCAGGCCGATGTGCTCTGCATCCACCCGCGTCAGGCAGGAGTAGGAGGTCGTTCCCTCGTCGACCAGGGTGTGCCACTTCGCGGGCCAGGTCATGCCCTCGTCGGCGCTGACCTTGATGGTCATGTGATGGCGGCCGCGGGGCTGCGGCGGATTGGCGAAGAAGAGCAGCGGGCCGTGCGTCTTGTGCTCGATGCGCAGCAGGCTGGCCTGGCAGACCGGTTCGGGAAGCGCCTTTCTCGATGAGGGATGCTCCGTCCAGGTCTGGCCGAGGTCGCGGGTCGTGGCAACGCGTCGCGAACCGCCGCGGAGGTCGCGGCAGTTGATCATGATGGAGCCGTCGCCGAGTTGGACGAGCTGCGCCTCGTTGGTGTCGACTTCGACGCCCGTTCCGATCGACCAGGTCCGGCCGTGGTCCTTGGAATGGATCATGGTTGAAAACGGTTTGCCCTGGTGCGGGCCGTCGGGCGCGGAACGGTATTGCGCGGGGAAGACGAGCGTTCCGTCATTCAGGGTGATTCCGGCGCCGGGGCCCTGAAGCACGAACCGCCATTTCGGGTCCTTCACCTGACGGGTGATGTTGATGGGCTTCGACCAGGTGAGGCCGTCGTCGTCGCTGCGGCTGAGCATGAGTTGCCCGGTCTCCTCCGGCGTCATGCCGGGGCCGGAGCCGCGCCAGGATCGAGCGCCATGACTCCAGGTGGCCGCGACCCAGATCGCGCCGGTCTGGTCGTCCACAAGAATGCAGGGATCGCCGATGCCGTCGTGATTCCACTTCGGATCGTCGCCCATGTCCATGATGACGCGCATGGGCTCCCAGGTTTGACCGCCGTCCGTGGAACGGCTCATGCCGACATCGATATCGCCGGGCAGGTCGCCGCCGTTGCGGTAGCGGTTGTCATAGACCGCGATCAGCGTTCTTTTCTTCGTCGTGACGAGTCCGGGAATGCGATAGGTATGCGCGCCGTCCTGTCCGGCCTGCCGCAAGGCGACGCCGATGCGCTGGGTTGCGCGGGGCGCATCGCGCGGAACGCCGGCCCACTTGCCGTCCACTTCGACGCCCATCGCCCAGGGAACAACCGCCGCGTCCAGGCTCGCTCCGGCGCCGGTTTCAGCCGAAACCCAGATCGTGTTCACGCCTTCGGCCAAGGTGTGTTCGCCGCGGAACTGCACAAACCGTTGCGGTTCGGCCTCCTCGGCGAACAGGACGCCCTTCCCGGGCGCCGATCCGCCAATCCAGGCGCGCAGGTTCTTCAGTGTATTCAACGGGGCGGTCATTCCGTAGGGTCGAACTCGGACGCCGGTGAGACGCTTTGGCGAAGTGGAACCGCTCATGGTGAGATCAAACCTGAGCAGCGCGTTGTTGGTCTTGCCAATCAGGATCGGACGCCTCTGCGGCGGCGCCGTGACCGACGAAAACTCCATCTTCTGCTTCGTCGCAATCCGCAGCGAGTCAATCAGGACGCCGGAGTTCTCCGGCGCCGTGCAGATGAACCGCACGGACGCAGGCGAGGCCTCCAAGGGGATGCGGACATCGGACAGAAACCGCGCGCCGACCTTGAGCGTCTTGTCGCCATTGAAGATTTCCATCCATTGGCCGTCGCCAAAGTCGGCCTCGACCCGGAACTTGAAGGGCGCGCGTCGGGTCCAGCGTTCGGCCTGAAAGCGCAGTTCGTGGGGTTTCTCGATCGGCGGCAGGTCGAGTTCGACCGCAGCGTTGGTTCCGCCAAACAAGCGGAGGCATTGGCGTCCGGTGTGCGCGAAGCGAGAATTGATTTCAGCATGACCCTTGGCGGCGCGGGCGGTGATGCGGTCCAGCTTCAATTCAGTAAACGGCCGCGCCGGAACATTCTCGAAACTGGTGTTGGCCGGTCCGGGCGGAAGAGCGATCGGCTCGAACGTCGTCCGAGGGGGGGCGGCTCCGGGAACGGCCATGGCGACCTTGCGCCTGTCCGTACGAAAGGGCGCCACGGGATGGCCGTTCCTTCCAATCAGATTCGCCTCGCTGGGATCGTCGGCCCAAGCGTAGCGGATCTCCAGAATCTCGCGCCCCGCGTTCAGTTTCACAGCCGACCCGTCGACCCGTCCGGGCACATTCAGAAAGGGGCCGCCCGTTTCGTGCGCGACGGTAAAACCGTGAACCCGGCCGTCTCCATCGCGCGTGGTCAGGGGTTTATCGAAACCGATGGACACCGTCTTCGCCGGCTTCGAGAACAGACGCGGCCTTGGCCGCTCGGCCGCTTCGCCCTTGGTCGCCAAGGCGGCCAGACGTTCACCGACAGGGCGTTTGTTGGTCGGGTGGACGTTCGTCGGATGGCCGACATCGATCGTCACGGCCATGCGCGCGCCGGGCATTTCCTCATCCACCTTCGCCTGCATTTCCCGGAACAGTTCCCAGTCGCGATTCAGGCCCGGAAGCTGCGCGTAGAGGAAGGGGAGGCTCTCGTCATCCCACGCCATCCGCCACGAGTGGATGAGATCCGTGAACTTGCGCTCGTTGAGCGCGGGATCGACCGCGACGCCGCTTCCCCCGTCGATGGTGGCGTTGGACTCGCCCTGGTACCAGACGAAGCCGGCCAGCGGAAAGCGCGTCCAGTGTCGCATGCCGGCGTTCCAGAGGAATCCCGGGGCGAAGGGATGCGCCGGCGTCGGCGCAACGCTTCCGGCATCGCGCCAGGCGGTCAGGTTCAGGGCGGCCCGCTCGCGGCACCATTTTGGATAGAGCGGGTTGTTCAGATAGCCCTTCGCCAGCGGCGCCATCTGCGGATCGAGCTCGAAGACGAAGGGAGGAAACCAGCTCTCAATCGGAACGCCGCCGATCGCGTTGTGGACGAGGCCGACGGGAGCGCCGGTCTCGCGCTGCAACGACTCGCCGAAGAAATAGGCGACAGCCGAGAAGTCGGCGACGGTCTCGGGCGAACAACGACGCCATCCCTCGGTGTGGCGGTGGTTCTCTTCGCTCGTGCCGCGCAGGTGGGCGAGTGAATACTTCCTGCCGCCCGGATACAACCGGTCGCGGTAGTCCATCAACCGCAGGTTTGGATGATTCGCCTTGGCAATCTCCGCGTTCGCGTTGTCCGATTGCTTGACCATCCAACGCATGTTGGACTGACCGGCGCAAAGCCAGACATCGCCGATGAGGATGTCTTGCAATTCAACGCGCTCGGCTTCGAACTGGACGGACAGTTGTTGCGGTTCTGCATTGGCGGGCTGCGCTGGAAAGGATGTTTCCCAATGCCCCGAAGCATCGGCCTGCGCTTTCCGCGTCGCGTCGCTGAAACGGATTGTCACTCCAGCATCCGGGCCCGCCTCGCCCCATACCCGAATGGGCTTCCCGCGCTGCAGGACCATGTGATCGCTGAACGGCGCCCCGAGAGTGAGTTGTTGTTTGCGGGGTCGGGCGGCGCGCCAGCCCCGCCCGCGCTTGAGTTGATCGGACAGGCGCGCGACGAGATCTGGATTCGCGGCGGCGATGTTCTTCTTTTCCAGTCGGCCGGCTCCATAATCGTAGAGTTCCGTGTGCGCAATCCGGTCGCGTTTGTAATCGAACCACTCAACGTAGCGATGGCGATCCGTGCGGATGGAATACCCGCGCAAGGCTCCCTTGGAATATTGCGTGAAGGCGGCGGTTTTCCATGGGCGCGTCGGATCATCGAGCAAAGGACGCAGGCTGGAGCCTTCCAGGTGATCGGGCAGCGGCAACCCGGCCAGGTCCGCAAGGGTGGGATAGACATCGACCAGTTCCACGAGCGCAGGGGTGGATGCTCCCTTCGCCTTGGCGCGAGGATCGCGGACGATCAGCGCAACGCGGGCGTCGAGTTCGTAGTTGGTGGTCTTGCCCCACAGGCCCTGCTCGCCAAGGTGGTAGCCATGATCGCTCCACAGGACGACGACGGTGTTGTCGGCGAGGTTCCGCTTTTCGAGTTCATCCAGCACGCGGCCGACCTGAGCGTCAATGTAGCTGATGCAGGCGTAATAGGCGTGACGCAGCTTCCGCTGGTTGGCCTCACCGAAGGCGCCCTTCTTCGGTTGGTCCGTATAACGGCGGATCTCACCGGAGCCGTGCGTTGCGACCGAGGGCGCGCCTTCAGGGAAATCCTGCCAGTCGGCGAGCGGGATCTTCTCGCGGTCGTAGAGGTCCCAATACTTCTTCGGCGCGATGAAGGGCGAGTGCGGCTTGATGAAGCCGACGGCAAGGAACCAGGGTTGATCCGGTTTTGCCGCCAGATCGCGCAAGGTCTCGACGGCGCGTTTGGCGACCTGGCCGTCATAGAGAACCTCGTCGTCCACCTCTGGCGCCTCGGTCATGGGGCCGAAGACCAGCTTCCTTGTCCAGTCGTCGGGCTTGGGATTCGAGGGTTTGTAGATCTGTTGGTAGACGCGTCTGGCAGCGGAGATTCCCTCCTCGGTGTAGTAATAGCGGGGACCGGGACGGAAGGTGGGAACGCTCCAACTCTGCGGATCGCCGAAGGTGTCCGGCGCTGTGCGACTGGAGCCCTTCGGGAACACGCCGTGGTAGATCTTGCCCATGCTTTGCGTGTGATAGCCGCGCTTCTTGAAATGCTCCGGCAGCGTCGGCAGGTCGGGATAGTGATCACGGAAGTGTTGGTGGTTGCCGTGAATCTGGGTGGAGTCGGGCCGCAGGCCGAGCATGAGGCTCGCCCGCGAAGGGCCGCACAACGCCTGCTGGCAATAGGCGCGATCGAAGCGGACGCCGGACGCGGCGAGCCTGTCGATATTGGGGCTGATGACGTGGCCGGCGCCGTAGCAGCCGAGTTCCGGCCGCAGGTCGTCGATTGCGATGAAGAGGACATTGGGGCGAGGAGCCGCGGCCGCGGGGGGCGTCCATGCGCAACACGCGATTCCTAAGCAGGCGATGATCGAACGGAGCATGAATTCAACAGGTGTTGCGGCGCCTCGTTCGGGGCGCCGCGGCATTCATTCCAAGGGGCCCGGGACGCGGGCAATACTATAGCCCGCAAAGCCGGGGCCGGTCACCCTTTTCCAACCGCGCGCCCCGCTTCGGTTGATTGCCCGCTTGCATCGGCTCTCTGATTCCCTATC
>JAYPGD010000348.1:2221-6479 GCA_038126655.1 Verrucomicrobiales bacterium | reverse complement strand
GGCTCAATCTGAGTCGCCTCCCGCCTTCCCGCCGCCAGGTGAAGGCCAGCCCTGACGCGCCATGGACTTCGCCGCCATCGTCCTGTTCCTGGTGATCTACTACATCCGCCCTCAGGAGTGGATTCCCATCTTCGCCAAGCTGGAGCCGGTCAAGCTGACCATGCTCTTCGCGCTGTTTTCCACCTACACGCGCAACCGCGGACTCGCGCCCAAGGACTTTCTCAAGACGCCCCACGACTGGATCATGGGTCTCTATTTTGCCTGGGCCATCTGGTCCGGCGACTCGCTGACGGGGTCTTTCATGATCTTCGCCAAATACATCATCTTCTACTACATCACCGTGGTCGTGCTTTCCGACATGAAGCGGATCGAATCCTTCCTCAACTGGTGGACGATCATGATCCTTGCGATCTCCTTTCTCGCGGTGGCGTCCCTCTATTTCTGGGATCCCATGGGCTCCAAGGATCTCACCGAAAACACCTACAAGGGCCGCCTCGTTCTATCGACCTCCATCTTCAACAATCCCAACGCGCTCGGACACGCGGTCGTGCCCGTGTTGCCGATGATTTACTACCTGTTTCTTTGGAAAAGTCCCGTGTTCATGAAGGAGGTCGCGCTCGCGATGATGGTGCTGCCGGTGATGTGCATGTACGAGACCCTGTCCAAGGGCGCCTATCTTTCCGGCGGAGCCACCATGTTGCTCGCGCTCATGTTCGGCCGCCCGAAAGCGGTGCAGGTGATCCTGGTCGTTTCGGCGCTGACCTTTGGCCCGGCCCTCGCGCAACAACTGCCGCGCATGGATGAATTGAACCGCTCCGAAGGCGGCATCCAGGGCCGCCTGGCCGCCTGGGAATGGGGACTCCAGAAAATCGAACAGGAACCCGACGGCATCGGCTGGAAGCGATTCGTCGGGACCTTCTGGAGGGAGAACGGATACCCCAAGGCCGCCCACAGCGCCTATGTCCAGACCGCGACCGAACTGGGCAAGAAGGGACTCTTCTGTTTCATCGGCATCCTCTACTGCTGTCTGCGCACCCTGATGACGGTCCGCACCATCAATCACGACGAGGAACGAATGCGAAGATTGCTGTTCTGTCTCGTCGTGTCGTTCTGGATGTCGTCGTGGGTGATCGATTTCGGGGCCCGCTCGACCTTGTTCATCATCCCCGCCACCGTGGCGGCCTACCATCGGCAGATTGTCCGGCGCTATGAGGAAGACCTCGAACAGGCGAAAAAGGACATGGCCGAATTCCAGGCCGGCGAGGAGGAATTCAACGCGCTCCAAGCGCAACGCCCCGCCTTCGAACGCCGCAAGGAAACGCTCAAACGCAACGAAGTCCGCGCCGACATCGAGAAGATCCTGCACGCCAAACCTCCCATCGCCTGGGACAAACTCAGCTTCATCGATTTCGCGCTGATGTATGGCGCCTACAAGGCGGCGATGAATTTCTGGATCTACATCCTTGAGGACTTCTGATCGTCGATGCCTGCGGCCTTCTCCAATCCTCTTGTTCTTGAGACGGCCTTCTGGCTCTCCTTCGCGCTGCTCTTTCACACGTTTGTCGGATACCCGCTTTTGATGCGCGCCTTGGCCGGCACACGACCCCAGCCCGCGCCCGGGACGCCAACCGCCACTCCACCGCATGTCACCGTCGTCATTGCCGCGCGCAATGAAGGCGAACGCATCGTACCCCGCCTCGAAAACCTCCTCACATCCGATTACCCGGCCGACCGACTTTCCGTGATCCTGGTCTCCGACGGCTCCACCGACCAAAGCGCGGCGCGCGCCGCGGAATTGGACAGGAACCGGATCCGGCTCATCGACCGCCAGGAACGCGCCGGCAAACCCGCCTGCCTCAATCTGGGAGTCGCGTCCGCATGTCCCGGGATCGTTGTCTTTGCCGACGCGCGCCAACGCTTCGCCCCCGACGCCATCGCCAAGCTGGCGAGACATTTCGCCGATCCGGCGGTTGGCGCGGTAAGCGGAGCCCTCCACATCGAATCGGCCTCGTCCTCCATCGGCGGAGGAGTCGACGCCTATTGGAAGCTGGAGCGATTCATTCGCGCCGCTGAAGCGCGATGGGATTCCTGTATTGGCTGCACCGGCGCCATCTACGCGATCCGCCGCGAACTGTATGAGGCAATCCCTGACGACACGCTGATCGACGACGTCGAGATCCCGATGCGGATCGCAATCAAGGGAAGTCGCGTCCTCTACGATTTCGACGCCCGCGCCTACGATTCGCAATCCTTGGAGCCCGCCAGGGAGACAATCCGGAAAAAGCGGACCATTGCCGGGAACTACCAGATGTTGTTCCGCCATCCCGGATGGCTCTTCCCCTGGAACAACCGGCTGTGGCTCCAACTCATCTCCCACAAATACCTGCGCCTGGCCGCTCCGTTTCTGCTCGCGATCCTGCTCGCCTCGAATATCACTCTCGCGCGACAACCGCCCTATGGAATCCTGCTTGTGTTTCATGGCGCGTTCTACGCGCTCGCCCTTCTCGGCGCCGCCCTGCCTTCACTCCGCCTGGCCCCGCTCTCCCTTCCCGCAGGTTTCGTTTTCCTGAATCTCATGTCCTTCCGCGGGTTTCTCCATTACCTGTTCAACGACCCGGAGGCCGGGTGGAAGTCCGCCGCCGAATCCTCGCGCGTGGAAGGCTGACTGAACGCAACACCCCGTGTACAAGGCATTCGAAAAATGGCTCCCTGGCTACCTCGGCCGCTCGCGAACGTCGCCGCCGACCGACGGCCCCGTCGACATTCTCCTCTGCGTCTGCGATCACTTTGAACCCTTCAATGCCGCCGACAAACGCGGCGCCCTGGCGCGCATGAAGGCATGGAACGACGCCTTTCCAGAACGGATCAAGAAATACAGGGACGCCGACGGAGTTTCGCCACGGCACACATTCTTCTATCCCATCGAACAATACGATCGCGACATCCTCGACGAACTGGAGCGACTGACCGACGCCTGCGGAGGCGAGGTGGAGATGCACCTGCACCACGACAACGACACCGAAGCGGGCCTCCGTTCCGCCGTACAGCAGGGCGTCGAAGACTTCCGCCGCCACGGTTTTCTTTCCAAAGATCCCTCCGGCGATATTCGCTACGCCTTCATTCATGGCGATTGGGCCTTGGACAACTCCCACCCGTCAGGACGCCACTGCGGCGTGCACAACGAACTGCGCGTCCTCCGGGAGTCCGGCTGCTACGCAGACCTGACGATGCCTTCGGCTCCAAGCCCCACCCAGACAAAGACCATCAACCGCGTATATTACGCGAAAAGCTCGCCCCGTCCCAAGTCGCACGATTCCGGCAGACCGGCATCCGCGGGAGAAGGCTCGACAAGAGACCTGCGGGACGACACGGGGAGCCTCCTGCTCATCCAGGGCCCGCTCGGCCTCAACTGGGAACGTCGCAAGTTCGGCCTCATGCCGCGCATCGAGAACGGGGATCTGACCGGAGCCAATCCTCCAACAATGGACCGCGCCCGCCTCTGGCTCCGGCTTCACAACCACGTTGAGGCCCGACCCGACGTTGTCTTCGTCAAACTCCACACCCACGGCGCCATCGAGCGCAACTCCGGCGTCTTCCTGGGCGATCCCTATCGCCGTTTCCACGAGCGCCTGCTCGCCTCCTTCAACGACGGCGAGAAGTTCCGCCTCCACTACGTGACGGCGCGGGAAATGGCCAACATCCTTCACGCCTTGGAGGACGGCGAGACCGGCCCTGTCGGACAGTATCGCGACCATCTTTTCAAACTCGCCGGCAAACCGTGAAGGTCGTCTTTGTCTCCAATCTGTTTCCCGATGAGAGCGAACCCTATCGCGGCATCTACAACGCCCGCCTGGTCCACAGTCTCTCCGCGCATTGCGAAATCCGCGTGGTTTCCCCGCGCCCATCGCTGCCATTCCGCGGCGCCGCGCCGCGAATTCCCCGACCGGAAGACGCGCCGCAGAAACCGTCATTTCCCATGGCCCGCTACATTCCCAAGATCGGCAGCGCCTTCAATCATCGACTGATGGCCGGATCGCTTCGCGGAACATTGCGCGCCATTCGCCAGGAGTTCCCCTTCGACGTCGTCATCGCTTCCTGGCTCTTTCCCGACGCCTGTGGCGTTTCGCTCCTCGCTCGTGAAATGGAGTTCCCATTTGTCGCCGTCTGTCAGGGGTCCGACGCCCATCAATACCTGAAAAACCCGACCCGCAGGCGGATCATCGTCGACTACATGTCCAGAGCCGCCGCCGTCGTCACC
>JAYPGD010000348.1:0-2211 GCA_038126655.1 Verrucomicrobiales bacterium | reverse complement strand
GACCGGAGCCAATCCTCCAACAATGGACCGCGCCCGCCTGCTTGAGAATGCCGGGATCAGCGCCGCCAAACTGACGACCATCTATAACGGGGTCGACTTGGATTTGTTCCATCCCATCGACAAGAGCGCGGCGCGCGAGGCGTTGAACCTGCCGCTGCAGGACAAGATCATCCTCTACGTCGGGAATTTCTTTCCGGTCAAGAATCCGGGCCTGCTGGCCCGCGCCTACGCGCGCCTGTGCCGCGATCATCCCGACAACCGACACCGCCTCGTCATGATCGGCGACGGCCCGGAACGTAAAGCAGTCATGCAGAGTTTCATGGGCTCGGGACTGGAGCAGACGACCCGTTTTCCTGGGCGGCAACCCGCGGAGACTGTCGCCCGCTACATGCAGGCCGCCGATCTCCTGTGCGTTCCCAGTGAAAACGAAGGCGTTCCCAATGTCATTCTCGAGGCCTTCGCAGCGGGACTCAAGGTCGTCGCAACAGACGTGGGGGGGATTCCTGAAATCTTGAATCAGGAATCCCTTGGAAGACTGACGCCATCCGGAAAACCGGACGACCTGGCCGCTGCTTTGGCCGGCGAACTCGATCAGGAACGGGACCTGTCGGCGCTCACCCGGCACGCCCAGCAGTTTTCGTGGGGCGAAACCGCGTCCGGCTACATGAACGCCCTCGAAAAGGCGGCCTCCGTCGCCAAAGTCTGAAAAGCGCGTCAGAGCCGCGCCGCTCAATCATCCGCCGCCTCTTCCTCCCCTTCCGCGCCCGAAAGTCGCTTCGACGCCGAGATGAAGATTTGCGGCGGCCAAGGCTGCGCATCAACCCAGATGCCCCCACGCCGCGCGCATCAACCAAACACCCGCTTCAAGCGAGCCTTGTCGTAGGCGCGCCGCTCGATCGGATTCATCTTCGCAAAATCCGGCTTCCCGTTTTCCTTCACCGGCCATTCGACATTCAGCTCCCGTCCTGGAGCGGGCTTGGGCGAAGATCGCCCGGATTCCACAGTACGGGTCTTCTCGCGCCGTTTTCCGGCCAGAGGATTTTCACGAACCGTCGCAGTCGCCTTCGCCTTGGCGGAGCCGTCGTAGCTCATCGACTGATCGGTGAGCTGCATATCCTCGGCCAGAGCCCGCTTTGGCTTGATCTTCAGATGCTCGAGGATGCCGTGGTAGGCGCGCACGGCCTCCTCCGGCGTCAACTCGCCATTGGTGATCAAACGCAGCATTTCGATGAAGGCCAACTGATGCTCCGCATTGTTGATTTTGCGGCCATAAAGCCCGACCCGCGCTCCGTATTTCTTGGCGTCGTGAATCAACTTGAAGGCGTCGTAGGTCGTGCCCGCGCCGCCGCCAAGAATGCCGACCACCAGGTTCGGGTCATATTGACAAAGCTCCTCCATCAGCTTCGGACCGTGATAAACGATCTTCAGGAACTGCGGCCGCCCCGCCTCCGGGACACCGGCCAGATTCCGGAGGATGTTGTCGTTGATGAACTCTCCCAGTTTCTCCGGAGGAATGCCGCTGTCCACATTCGGATCGAACACTTCGAGAAAATAGCGAAACTTCTTCCGCTCCGCCTCTTCGCGAAATTCCTTGAAGGCGTTGAGCGTGATGTAGTCCTGATCGAGATTGTTCAGGAAGGTGACGGAATACAGCCCCAGATTCGCGCCGGGAAAGTCGTCCGTCGTGCGATCGCACTCCACCTTGCCGCACTGGATCTGATCAATGCTCGCCGAGCGAAACGGACGCGCGCCCTCCTGCAGATAGCTGCCATGACGAATCGCCCAGACATCCGTGGCGTCATTGGCGCGGGCAGCCGGCGTGATGTGCGAATCCTTGAAGAGACCTTCCTTGATGGTGAGTTGCTCGTTGATCGCCGCCGACATCAGCATGATGTCGATCAGCCCCTGATCCGCCACCTCGCGAATGACATCGAGATACTCCGGCAGATTGCGATACCCGAATTCCTCACGCGTCCAGACCTCCGGCGAAAACTGCGCGGGATGCTCGCCTTTCTCCGCCAGGTAGCTTCGCGGCCCGGTCGCCCGCACGCCGAACGCCATGTCCGCATCCTTCGCGTCCGCTATAATGAACGCGTCCGTGGACGGGTTCGAACGAATCTCGGCGAGTTTCTGGTCGAGCGATTTCATGCTGACACAAGCTCCAAATCCCAAGCTCCAAATCCCAACTTGTCGCGACGTAGCTTTGCGAAG
>JAYPGD010000347.1:0-6481 GCA_038126655.1 Verrucomicrobiales bacterium | reverse complement strand
CGCCGGATTGGCGCGACGCGATCTACTACGCCTATTACGAAAACGCCGCGGTGCACAACGTGCCGGTCCACGATGGCGTCCGCACCGAGCGTTACAAGTTGATGTGGTTTCCGCGCACGCGGGAATGGCAGTTGCACGACCTGGAGAAGGACCCGCACGAAATGAACAGCGTGCACGACAACTCCGACTACGCGCCCGTCCTTGCGGCCCTGCAGAAGCGCTATCGCGACCTGCGGAAACACTACGACGTCAACAGCGCGGTCATCCCCGCCACGCGCGGCAATGAGAAGCGCTGGAACGACCGCAACAAGCAGCTCACCGCCAATTCCCGCAAGGGGCCGTTCGACGTGGTGTTCGTGGGCGATTCGATCACGCAGGGCTGGGAAGGGCGCGGCAAGGCGACCTGGGAGAAGTACTACGGCGACAAGAAGGCCCTGAACCTGGGCATCGGCGGCGACCGCACGGAGCATGTCGTCTGGCGTCTGACCAAGAACAACCAGATGAGCCGCAAGGCCAAGGTGGCCGTGGTGATGATCGGCACCAACAACACCGGGCATTTCGACCAAGATCCGGAAGAGGTGGCGGCGGGCGTCGAGCGCATTTTGGAGATCATCAAGGAGAAGCGGAAGGAAACCAAGGTCCTGCTGTTGGGCATCTTTCCCCGCGGGCAGTCGCCGCACGATCTGAAGCGGTTGAACAACGTGATGATCAACCAGAAGATCCGCCGCCTCGCGGACGGGCAACGCGTGCATTACATGGATCTCAGCAGGGAGTTTCTGAACGCCGACGGCACGATTTCCAAGGAGATCATGCCGGATTACCTGCACCTGAGCGCCGAGGGCTACGAACGCTGGGCCAAGGCGATCCAGCCCAAACTGGAGGAACTGGGGCTGTAGCCGCGCTCGTGAGAGCGTGAGGGAAGGCGGCCGTAGCCGCGCTCGTGAGAGCGTGAGGGAAGGCGGCCGTAGCCGCGCTCGTGAGAGCGTGGGGGAAGGCGGCTGTAGCCGCGCTCGTGAGAGCGTGAGGGAAGACGACTGTAGCCGCGCTTGTGAGAGCGTGTGGGAGTCTGAGGAGGTGGATGAGGCCGCCTTCTGACGAAGGCGGTTACGCGGCCTCGGCCCGGGTGAACACCCAGGTGTCTTCCTGCGAGAGATTCCGATCAAAACGATAGCCGAGGCCGTCGAATTGTTTCAGGTCCTCCGGTTTGGAGATCCGGTTGCGGATCAGGAAGTCGGACATCGCGCCGCGGGCCTTCTTGGCGAAGAAGCTGATCACCTTGTAGACGCCGTTCTTCTCGTCCTTGAATACGGGCGTAACGATGCGCGCGCCCAATTCCTTCCTGTTCACGGCGTTGAAGTATTCATTGGAGGCGAGATTGACCAGCGTGTCGCCGCCGGATTCCGCCAGGGCGTCGTTCAGCGCCCTGGTGACGGTAGGCTTCCAGAACCCGTAGAGATCTTTTGCCCGACGGGTGGACAGTTTGGTCCCCATTTCCAGACGATAGGGCTGGATCAGATCCAACGGCCGCAGCAGGCCGTAGAGTCCGGAGAGGATGCGGAGTCTCTTCTGCGCGCGCTGGAAATCCGCCTTCTTGAAGGACTCCAGATCGAAGCCGGTGTAGACGTCGCCCTTGAATGCCAGCAGGGCGGGTTTGGCGTTCTCCGGAGTGAAGGGGGGATTCCAGTCGCGGTATCGCTCCTGATTGAGTTTCACCAAGGCGGGGCTGATGGACATCAGCGAGCCGATCTCCCTGGCGGACAGTCGACGTAGTCTGGCGATCAGTTGTTGCGAATCCTCAAGGAATTCGGGCTCTGTGTGAATGTTCGTCAACGACGGCGTTTCAAAATCGAGCGTCTTGGCTGGTGAAATGACTGCAAGCATGTCCGGAGACTTTGGGAACTGGAGGGCTCAGAATCAATCCGGAAGTGAGGTGGATTGCCCAGGGCTTCGCTGAATTCGAAGAATTTGCTTCAAGATAGGCGGTGGAAGCTGTACTTGGTGCGGACGATTTCCTGATTCCTGTATGGACGCAGACAACAGCAACAAATCCGGCGCGCCGAGGTTGGGCATCATTGGCGGGGGACAGTTGGCGCGAATGACGGCGTTGGCGGCGGCGAATCTGGGAGTGGAGGTCCGGGTGATTGAGCGTGTTGTGCCGTGCCCGGCGTCGTTCGTGGCGACGGAAGCGATCCAGGGCGATTGGAATGCCGCGGACGATCTCCTGAAGCTGGCCGCGAAGGTGGATCTGCTGACCCTGGAGAATGAGTTTGTGGACGCGGACCAACTTGCCCGGGTGGAGGGCGCCGGTCATGTCGTCTATCCGACGTCGGCGACCATGCGACTGGTGCAGGACAAACTTGCGCAGAAGCGAACCCTGGAAGGGGCGGGATTGCCGATTCCGGCCATGCGGCAGGTGGACTCCCAGGAAGACTTGAAGGCTGCGGCCGGAGCGTTGGGATTGCCGCTCGTGCTCAAGGCCCGCCGCAACGGCTACGACGGCAAGGGCAACTTCACCGTCCGCGCCGAGGCGGATATGGAGGCCGGTTGGCGGGCGTTGGATGGCCCGGAGGGACGGGAACTCTACGCCGAGGCGTTTTGTCCGTTCGTCAAGGAACTGGCGACCATTGTCACTCGTTCGCAGTGCGGGGAATCCGTCCACTATCCGGTTGTGGAGACCGTGCAGAAGGAGCATATCTGCCACATCGTCCGGGCTCCCGCCGAGGTCGATGACGGCGTCGCGAAAAGCGCGGCGGACATCGCGGCGAAGGCCATTGACGCCATCGATGGTGTGGGCAGTTTTGGAGTGGAGATGTTTCTGCTGGAGGATGGCTCCATCGTGGTGAATGAGTTGGCTCCCCGGGTTCACAATTCCGGTCACTACACGATCGAGGCCTGCGAGTGTTCCCAATTTGAGAATCACGTCCGCGCGGTGATGGATCTGCCCCGGGGCTCGACGCGCATGGTCACCCCGGCGGCGGTCATGTTCAATACGCTGGGCGACGGACATGGGCCGGGGCATCCTGGCGGGATGGACGCCGCCTTGGACGTTCCCGGCGCGCATGTCCACACTTACGGCAAGTCCAGGAGCGTGCCCGGTCGCAAGATGGGCCATGTGACAGCGCTGGGTGAATCGGTGGCCGAAGCCGAGGCAAAAGCGCGACAGGCGGCGGAAGCGCTGGTTTACGGTTCGCCGGATTGAGCGGGCGTTGAAAACGAATCGAATATCATGAAAAAGAAGACAACCGCAGCGAAGCCCCTGGTCGGGGTGATCATGGGCAGCGATTCCGACTGGCCCACCATGAAGGGCGCCTCCGAGGCGTTGGATGAATTTGGAATTGAGCATGAGGTGGCCGTGGTGTCGGCGCATCGCATGCCGACCGAGATGGTCAAGTACGGGCAGACCGCCCACAAGCGAGGGATCCGGGTGGTGATCGCCGGGGCGGGTGGGGCCGCGCATCTGCCGGGCATGGTGGCCAGCCTGACGCCCCTGCCGGTCATCGGCGTGCCCGTGGAAAGCAGGGCCCTCAAGGGAATGGATTCGCTGCTCTCCATCGTGCAGATGCCGGGCGGCGTGCCGGTGGCCACCGTGGCCATCGGCGGGGGACGCAATGCCGGACTGCTCGCAGTGGAAATCCTCGGCGCCTCCGACCCCAAGCTTCAGGAGCTTATCGTTCAATTCAAGAAGGAGCTCTCCGCCGCGGCGAAACAACGCGGCAGGAATCTTCAAAAGACCCTGAAGGACGCTCAGGCTTGAGTCGTCCCATGCGACCAGACTGCGCGGTTCACCGTTGTTTCAAGGTGGCTTTGTTTTGTTTTATTTGAGCAAGAAAGGGGCAATGTGTGTCGTTTCATTCGTTTGGCGCAACGGGCATTGACAGACATTCCGAAAGAGGGACAGACAACGGGAAAGCATGAAATCTCAGCCTACATTGGAAGACTATCGGAAATCGTTCGGCACGGACTTCGCGGCGGGGTTGGTTGTCTTTCTGGTGGCGTTGCCGCTGTGTCTGGGCATTGCGCTGGCGTCCAATGCGCCGTTGATCTCCGGGCTTGTGGCCGGGGTGGTCGGCGGCCTGCTGGTGTCGTGGATCAGTGGATCGCACACCAGTGTGAGTGGACCGGCGGCCGGGCTTACCGCGGTGGTGGTGGCTCAGATCGACAAGCTGGGCGGGTTTGAGTCCTTCCTGGTCGCGGTCGTCCTCGCCGGCGTCCTGCAGATTGTCCTGGGGGCGCTGAAGGCCGGTTCGCTGGCGGCGTTCTTTCCCTCGAGCGTCATCAAGGGGCTGCTTGCGGCGATCGGCGTCATCCTGATCCTGAAGCAAATTCCCCACATTTTCGGCCACGATCCCGATTGGATGGGCGACATGGATTTTCAGCAGATCGACGGGAAGAACACCTTTTCCGAGCTGATCGCCACGATTTTCGACATTCATGCGGGAGCGAGCCTGGTGGGCCTGGTCTCGTTGGTGATCCTTGTTTACTGGAACAAGACGCCGCTGAAGAAGACCGGCATTCCGGCGCCCTTGGGCGTCGTCGTGCTTGGGGCCGCCGCCTCTTTTGGCATGGAGGGCATGAGCGAACTTTGGGCGATCGGCCCCAACCACTCCGTGCAGGTGCCGGTGACCGCCGGGTTGGGCGATCTGGCGAAATCATTGCCCTCGCCGGACTGGTCGGGGCTGGGGCAAAGCCCTGTGTATATCGCCGCCCTGACCATTGCGATCGTGGCGACCTTGGAAACTCTGCTGAACCTGGAGGCGGTGGACAATCTGGACAAGCAGCAGCGCGTCTCGCCCCCGAACCGGGAGCTCGTGGCGCAGGGCGTGGGCAACATGGCCTCCGGTCTGCTTGGCGGCCTCCCGCTGACCTCGGTGATCGTGCGGAGTTCGGTGAATGTCGACATGGGCGCCAAGACGCGTCTGTCCTGCTTCATTCATGGACTTTTTCTCTTTGGAACGGTCGCGATGTTCCCGGGAATCCTGAACCGGATTCCGCTGGCGTCCCTCGCGGCCATCCTCCTGGTCACCGGATTCAAACTGGCCAGCCCCGCGCTGTTCAAGCAGATGCACAAGGAGGGGAACAACCAGTTCCTGCCCTTTGTGGTCACCGTCCTGGCGATCGTGTTCACGGACCTGCTGGTCGGGATCGTGATCGGCATGGCGGTGTCGATCGGCTTCATCCTGCGCAGCAACCTGAACCGCCCGCTGCGGCACATCGTGGAGAAACATGTCGGCGGCGACGTGCATCGGATCGTCCTGTCCAATCAGGTGAGCTTCCTCAACAAGGCGGCCATCCTGAAGGCGCTCCACGAATTCAAGCGCGGCAGTCAGGTGGTGATCGACGCGAGCAACTCCGATTACATCGATCCCGATGTGCTCGACCTGATCCACGACTTCGAAACGAGCACGGCACCGGCGCACGACCTGAAGCTCAGCCTCGCCGGGTTCCGCGACCGTTACGGAAAGCTCAGCGACCGGATCCAGTACGTGGATGTCACGACCCGCGACCTGCAGCAGGACATCACCCCAGACGGGGTCCTGGACTTGCTGAAGGCGGGGAATGAAAGGTTTGTGAACGCCGAGCAGATCATGCGCGACCCGCGCCGGCAGATTGGGTCGACGTCGGAAGGGCAGTTCCCCCTGGCCGTGGTGTTGGCCTGCATGGATTCCCGCATCGCCACGGAGATGGTGTTCGATCTCGGGCTGGGCGATATCTTCAGCGTCCGACTGGCGGGCAATGTGGCGGCGGCGAAGGGCTTGGGCAGCATGGAATACGGCTGCGCGGTCGCGGGCGCGAAGCTGCTGCTGGTGATGGGGCACACCCGTTGCGGCGCGGTTAACGCCGCCATCGATCTCGCGGCCCAAGGAGCCGATCCCGTGGAGGCGACGGGCTGCGATCACATCGGCGGCATCACCGACTGTGTGCAGAAGGCGATCGAGCAGGAGACCACGATCACCGAGGATCGCACGTCCGCGAACGAGGCCTTCTCCGACCGCGTCACCGAGCTCAACGTCCGCCAGACCATGAAGGAGATCCCGGAGAAAAGCGGAACGATCCGCCGGCTGGTCGAGGAGGGCAAGGTGCGCATTGCCGGCGCGGTTTATGACATCCGCACCGGACGCGTGAAATTCCTGGATTGAGGAAGGGGAGCTTTCAATGAAGGAGGGGCGGCTCCAACCAATCCACCGGCCCCGCCGACGCCGGAGCGTGCTTCCAGGCGATCCCTGCTTCCCGAGCGGCCGAATCCAGATGTCCTTGAACATCGCCAAGAGCTTGTTGCCCGAGCGCCTCTGCATTACGAGATGCCCCGGTTTGACAACTGGATCATTCCCGGGGTCAGCGAACGCTCCGGGCCGTTCATGTGCGCCTTCGCTGTCAACGGACGAGCTTGTGTCAGGCGTCATTGCGGCGGTCGCTACGTTTGGTCGCCCGGCGCCGGCGACGTTTCATGGCGCTGATCGCTCGGGTTTGTGTTGAAGTCGAG
>JAYPGD010000346.1:0-6482 GCA_038126655.1 Verrucomicrobiales bacterium | reverse complement strand
TCCTCGCTCAGGTAGCGGTTGCGGGCAGTGAAGGTCGCTTCGTCCTTGGAGCCGTCCGGATCTGCTGGTGGAGATTGAAGCGGTCGCCTTTTCGCCGCTGAAAGCCTGAAAGCCAGTCTAAAGAATGCAGCGCCGCAAATTGGAGCGGGGCGACGCAGGCTTCGGCTTCACAGCTCGGAGCTGTCGTCGCGTTTGCGGAGCTTGAGCATCGCCTTCTTCATGGTCTCGACGTCGGCGGTCATTCGGTAGACCGTTTCAAACATGCGATCCTGGGTGTCCTGGTCGCTTAGGTGGCCGATAGCGGGATTGATCTGCATCAGGTTGCGCGACATGGCGTCGCAGGCGTCTTTGATCTGCTGGATGGCTTGTTCCGTTTCCATGGGTGTGTCTGGTCGACGGCGGTCAGAATTTCAAGTGTGTGAAGGGGGCTTCAAACCAAAGCCCGTTGAAGTCGAAGGACATGGCCGGCGGATCGAATCCGGCCCCGACCCAGAAGACTTCGTTGCGCGGTTTGAGGTGGGCGCGGAGTTCCTCAAACATGACGGGGTCGAATCCGACGATGTTGTAGCGATTGCGCCGGAGCTTCTGCTTCTCCATCAGGCGGACGACGTCGGAGGCGGCTTCGGGGGACTCGCGCAGGAGCCAGATCTCGGCGTCGGGAACCTTGACTGCGATCTTCTTCAGGCGCCTGGCCTCGCATTCGCCGCATTCGGCCCAGAGCGCCGGGTGGAGTTCGAAATCCATCTGCAGCAGGTGGGGGACGAGATGAATGTCGCGGTCGTGCAGTCGCGGCTCCACCTGGAGGCGCTCCCGGTAGAGCAGTAGGTAGCCGAGGATCTTGAGCAGGATGAGGTCCTCGGATTCCTCGGCGCGGCGATGCAGCACGAGCTTCGGCGGCAGGGTGAGACGCCCGTCGCCGCTCTGGAGATGGAAGCTATGGATCGCGCTCACTTCACCACAAACACCGGCATGCCGACCCAGGACATCTTGATGAGATGCTGCGCGTTCCAGTTGGCGAGGCGGAAGCAGCCGAGGGAGCCGGTCTTGCCGATTTTCTCGGGGTCGGGAGTTCCATGGATGCCGTAGCCGGGGGAGTCGAGACCGATCCAGGCGTCGCCCACGGGGTTGTTTGGTCCCGGGGGGAGTATCAGCTTGGTGACCATGAAACGCGCTTCGGGCGTATTCGGGAAGCGCTTGGGATCGAAGGTGTAGTTGGGGCCTTCGACGAGCACGGTGACCTTGAGTTCCCCCTGGGGGCGATTGGCGAAGTTGGCCGCGATGCTGCAGGGGAAATGCGCGATGAGCCGATTGTCCTGATCGAAGGCCTGCACCGTTCGTTCGGCGAGGCGGATGCGGAGGAAAGCGGCCCGTTCGCGCGGCGTTTCGCGGACGGAATTCGGAACACGGATCCGGGAGCCGGCGGCGACGGAGTTCCAGTCAAAGCCCGGATTCAGGCGACGGATGAACGCCGGACTGGCGTGGCTTTTCTCGGTGACGAGTTCGAGGATGGACTCGAAGCCGAGATGCGGCCGTTTGGAGCGTTCAGTCCAGGAATCGGGAACGGGCGCGAGGCTGTTGAGTTCCGAATCGGTCACGACATGGTGACGGTAAGATTCTCCGGCGATGCTGAGTCTGGATTTGGTCTGCTCATCGAGTTGGCCGGTCATGGAGATGCGCGCCTTCTGCTGAAAAGCGAGCAGGGCCAGTCGTGTCTGGTTGCCGTAGACCCCGTCGATGGAACCGGCGGAGATGCCCTGTTGATCCAGGGCCAACTGGGCTTCGAAGGCGTCGCGCACCGGACGGCGGGGCAGACTGACAGCGGAGCGAGCCGTTTCAAGGGTTGCGGCTGAAACCGCGCTTCGGGCGGAGGCGTCGGCGGGAGAGGAATCGGACCGGGAGGCGGATGGTGAAACCGGGGCGCCGGAAGGGGGCGAAATGGCGGAAGCCAGCCGCGGAGCCGAAGCCGCGCCTTCGCCGGACATGCGCGCGGTCAGCAGACCGGGCACGCGCGGCGCGGACATGACGGTCGAGACGACAGTCGGCGGCGGTGTCGAGGCGGCTGCGGGGGGCGGCGGCGTGTCCGCGGGGGCGTCGGTCATGCTGGAGGCGGCGCTGGAGCGCATTGTGGGCAGATCGATCCGGGGAGGTCCGCCGGTTGTGTTCCGGTTCGTCCGGGCGCCGGGACTGATCACGGAGCCCGCGCTGGCGTCTTCCGGGGAGACCACCGGCGAAAGGCTGAAGGTGGCGGTTTCCTCGGTGGCCTGCACACCCGCGGGGGCGTCGGTCGCGACCGGCGGAAAGGGCTCCTCCCTGATCTCCTCAACCTGCACGGGGCCGGTTGCGGTCTTCGTTGCGCGCAGCTTGAAGAACGCCAGGACGCCGAGCGAAAGGCCGATCAGAATGACCGCGGCAATCCACGCGGGATTTCGCGGCGGCTTCTGATGCAACGGTTTGACGTCGAGGAACACGACGGAGTATAGACACAGGCCGCAAATGACTTCCAAGCGCCAAAGTCACTTTTTCCAACGTTCAGCGGGGGAATTCTTGCGCTCAAGGTGAATTCTGGAAATCGCTGCGCGTCCATTCCCTGGGTCATGACGCTGGAAAACTGCCATACAGAACCTCGCCGGATGGCCTCGGTCGCAACCTTGCGGTATGCGGCCCTGCTGGGCCTGGTTTTGTCCGGCTTCGACGGAATCTGCGGGGAGTTCGACCATTCGATCCGCCCGATTCTGGTTCGGCATTGCCTGAAATGCCACGGCGGCATCAAGCCGGCCGGGGGCTTTTCCTTTGTTTCCGAGATCTCGTCCGACGCGGTTGGCGGGTCGGGCCGTCCGATTCTGTCCCCCGGCCGTCCGGAGGATTCGGAATTGTATCGCCGCATTGTCTCAACGGATGCGGATGTCCGCATGCCGCCGCCGGGGGAGGGCGTCGGGTTGGGCCAGGAGCAGATCGACGCCATCCGAAAGTGGATTGAGAACGGCGCGGGTTGGGAGCGTCATTGGAGTCACCGTGAGCATGCTGTGAGCGCTCCTCCGAGGGGCAAGGAAAAGGGTTGGGCCAGGGGGGCGGTGGATCCGTTTGTTCTGGCGAGGATGGAGGCGGCCGGCCTGACGCCGGCGGGTGAGGCGTCACCGGAGGTCTGGTTGCGGCGGGCGTCATTGGACCTGACGGGATTGCCGCCGAGCCTGGAGGAATTGGATCTCTTTCTGGAGGAAAGAGGCGCGTGGGGGGAAGCGGCCTTTGGTCGCGCGGCGGATCGCCTGCTCGCCTCGCCGGCCTATGGTGAACGTTGGGCCGCAGACTGGCTGGATCTGGCGCGCTACGCGGACTCCAAGGGGTTGGGCCGCGACGGCCGTCGCACCATCTGGAAATACCGGGACTGGGTCATCGACGCCTTCAACGCGGACCTGCCGTTTGATCGTTTCACAGTCAAACAGCTGGCTGGGGATCTGCTTCCGAATCCGGGCATGGAGGATCTCATCGCGACCGGATTTCATCGGAACACGCAATCGAATGACGAAGGCGGCACGGACGACGAGCAGTTCCGGGTTGAGGCGGTGATCGATCGCGTCAACACGACCTGGCAGGTGTGGCAGGGAGCGACCCTCGCCTGCGCCCAATGCCATGCGCATCCGCATGATCCGTTCTCCCAGGAAGACTACTATCGGATCCTGGCCTTCTTCAACAACACGGCGGACAGTGACAGCGGCAACGACGATCCGGCGTTGCAGGTTCCGCTCGCGATGGCGGACCGTGCCAAGGCGCGGAGCCTGGATGTCAGGATCGCCGGGTTGAAGGAGCGCCTTTGGAGGCCGGTCGATGAACTGCGACGCACGGCGGGCGTCTGGCGCGCCTTGAATGGCCTCAAGGTCGGGTCGAGGTATGGAACACGGATTGCGGTGGAGAAGGTCTCCGGCGCGGAGGAATTCGTCCTTCCGGCGGAGGTGAAGCAGAAGACCTCGTTTTCGTTGGAGGCTCCAGTTCCCGAGGGGATGTCGCGGATCACCGCCATTCGACTGGTCGCGAAACCCCGCAATCCGACGCGAGCGCTGAAGGACTCAGAGTGGGGGTTCATCGTCACCCGCCTGAAGGCGGAGCTTATTCCCCCGACAAAGGGGGCGGTCGCGAAGACGGTTCCGTTGCGGTTCGCCTATGCGGACGAACCGGATCCGGTCTACGATCCGGTCGAAAGCCTGCGCAACGGCAATTTCGGTTTCGCGGCATACACCCGGATCCATCACCCGCGCGAGGCGGTGTTTCTTCCGGATCAGCCCACGGCAATTGCGCCGGGATCGAGAATCCGCGTTTCGATGGATCATTCGGTGTTCCTGCTGGCGTCGTTCACCCTGGTTGTAAAACGCGGGTCGGTGGCGGTGTCGGACGACCAGCGCTGGGCCGACCTGGTCCGGAATGGGGAAAGGAATGAATGGCGGCGTGAGCTGGAGGCGTTGAAGGCTGAGCGCGCGGGGATTCCGGCTGTTCCGACGCCGGTGATGCGCGAGCGGCCGGATTGGCTTCGCCGGCCGACGCATGTCTTCGAACGCGGGGACTATCTGGCCAAGGGACGAGAGATTGCGCCCGGGTTTCCGGAGGCATTTGCGGCGCGGGATTCCGGGGACGGGACGTCCGCCCCGGGGAACCGGCTCCGGGATCGGCTTGATCTCGCCCGCTGGCTGGTCGGACCGGACAATCCGTTGACGGCGAGGGTCACCGTGAATCGATTCTGGTCCCGGATTTTTGGCCGCGGTTTGGTCGGGACCCTGGACGATTTCGGCGCCAGGGGCGCCAGTCCCTCGCATCCGGAACTGCTGGACGATCTGGCTCATAGGTTCCAAACGAGTATGCGGTGGAGTGTGAAGGCGTTGCTGCGTGAGCTGGTCTTGTCGGCGACGTATCGGCAGACCGCGACGGTTCCGGCGGAGAAGCGGGCGGCGGATCCGGACAATCGATGGCTGGCTCGGGGAACGCGCCGAAGACTCACTGCGGAGATGATCCGGGATCAGGCGCTGCAGGCGTCGGGATTGCTGAACTCCGGGCTCCATGGCGCGCCAGTGCGGCCGCCGATTCCGGAAGGCTCCTGGAAGCCCTTCTCGGACGATCCATGGATCGTTGAGACGGACGGCGGCAGGCATCGCCGTTCGCTCTACACCTACGTGAAACGAACCATTCCCTATCCGACCTTTGCTGTCTTCGACTCGCCGACACGGGAGTATTGCGTGGCGCGCCGCGCGGAATCCAACACGCCGTTGCAGGCGCTGACGCTGCTGAACGACGCGGCGCTGGCCGAGTGCGCCTCGGCTTTGGCGAGGCGAATGGATCGCGGGGGAGGTTCGCCGGCCGAGCGGATCGCCCGCGGTTACCGGAGGGTCTTGAGCCGGGATATCGGGGAACAGAGTCTTCGCGACCTGCTCGCCCTGCACGCAAGGGCCGTGAAGGAATATGTGGCCATGGCTGCGGGGGAGCGTCCGGAAGCGACGCCGGACCTGTCGGCGCTGTACATTGTCGCGGGCGTGTTGTTGAACCTGGACGAGGCGTTGACGCGATGAGACCGGGGCGGACCATTCAGGAAGTTGTTCGTGAGCGAGCTTTGCAGGCCGCTACACGACGTCATTTCCTGCGCGATTCCATTGCCGGGTTGGGGGGGCTTTGGTGGGCGGGGCAGGGCGTTCATGAGTCCTCCGCCGCGGAGTTGGCGGATTCCCTGGGGCCCGCGCCGACGCCGTTGCCGGCGAGGGCCAGACGGGTGATCTTCATGCACATGGTCGGCGCGCCAAGCCAGTTGGACCTGTTCGACTACAAGCCGGAGTTGCGGAAGCGCGACGGCCTCGATTGTCCGGGGGAGTTCCTCGCAGACAGCCGTTTCGCCTTTATTCAGGGGACGCCGCAATTGCTGGGGCCGCAGTTTCCATTTGAGAGGCATGGTCAGTCAGGGCAGTGGGTGTCCGATCGGTTGCCGCGCTTTGCGCAGTGCGTCGACGATGTCTGCTTCATTAAGACCATGCGGACCGACCAGTTCAACCATGGTCCGGCCCAGTTGCTGATCCACACGGGCGATTCCCGGATGGGGCAGCCCTCGATCGGGGCATGGTCGACCTGGGGCATGGGATCGGAGAACGAGAATCTGCCAGGGTTCGTCGTGCTGATCTCGGGCGGTCTCCCTCCCCGGGTGGGCAGTTCCCTATGGGGCTCCGGTTTTCTGCCGTCCGTTCACCAGGGCGTTCAATGCCGCTCCGAGGGAGATCCCGTTCTCAATCTGGCCAATCCTTTCGGAGTGACCCGCTCACTTCGTCGCGCGGCCCTCGACGCGCTTCGGTCGCTCAATGAACGAACGCTGCGCGAGGTCGGCGATCCGGAAACACTGACGCGGATGGCGCAGTATGAACTGGCGTTCCGGATGCTGACCGCCGCGCCGGAGGCCTTGAGCATCGCGGATGAGCCGGCGGACGCGCTGGAAATGTATGGCGCTTCGCCGGGGAGGG
>JAYPGD010000345.1:0-6505 GCA_038126655.1 Verrucomicrobiales bacterium | reverse complement strand
CAGCGCATCGAGCTTCGGCTTGGGATCAAACGTATCCATCTGACTCGGCCCGCCGTTCATGAACAGATGGATGACCGACTTTGCCCGCGGTTGGTGATGCGGTTTCTTGGCGGCCAGGTCGTAACGAACTTTCCCGGGAACCGGTTCGGATGACTCAGCGCGCGCCCCGGTCAATCCGTCATTGCGGAACAGATGCCACAAGGCCGCGCCATAGAGCCCGTCGGTCATGAGACCGAAGAAGTTGCGTCGGGTTGAGACGGTCTTATTGGATTCGGGATGATTCATCGTTCAATCCACATAAACAAACTCGGCGGAATTCAACAAGGCGTGGCAAAAGGCGGTCAACGCCTGCGTCCGCGCATAAGAGGCGCTTTCACCCGCATTGCGGACTTCCGCCGTCATTTCTCCCACCGCCTTCCGCGCACGCGCCAATTCTCCCTCGCTCGGCTCCCGACACACGCCCGCCCGGCGGCCCTTTATTATCGCTCTTTCCACAACTCCCTCGGTGGCAGCCTCCAACCTCCCCGAAAACGACTCCGCCAATTCATACACCCGCCGGTTGTTCGACAGCATCAGAGCCTGCAGGGAAACCGTGGACACCGACCGTTGAACGCAGTTCGGTCCCATCTCGGGATAATCGAAGGTGTCCAACAGCGACGGCAATTCCGTCCGGCGGTAGCGCAGGTAGATGCTGCGTCGCCAACCGTTCTGCGAAGGCTCCGCCATGATCAGCCCATCCTCACGAACGGCCACCGGATCCGACGCGCCGAACATGCGGTCGTCCAGGCGACCGGAGACGAACAACAACGAATCCCGCAGGGCTTCCGCATTCACGCGCCGCATGGACATCCTCGACAACAGCCGGTTCTCCGGATCGAGGCGGTCAATCTCGGGGTCGACCTCGCTGGCCTGGCGATAAGTCCGCGAATTCATCAGCCTCCGATGCAGTTCCTTCACACTCCAACCGTTGGAAACAAACTCCTTCGCCAGCCAGTCGAGCAACTCCGGATGCGAAGGACGTTCGCCCTGCCTGCCAAAATTCTCCAGGGTCTTCACCAGACCAATTCCGAAATGTTCCTTCCAGACGCGGTTCACGAACACCCGCGCCGTCAGTGGATGATCCGGACTCGTCAGCCACTTCGCGAATGCCAGGCGCCGCCCCGTCGAAGGCGCGCCCTTCCACGGCGGCGAGTAGTCAAACGGCGTCCGGCCATCCGTCAACGCCGAGAGCACACCGGGACCGACCAGGCGTCCCGGTCGATTGTGCTCGCCGCGTTTCAGGATGTAGGTTGGAGATGGCTCGCCCCGATCCCACACGGCGCGGACCGTCAACGGAGGCGGCATCTCGCGACGCAGCGCCTTCAGGCGTGAATCCGTCTCGTCCAACTCCCTGGCCAACTCCGGATGCACTTCGCGAAGCTGCGCCTCGGAGGGCTTCAGAAAGGTCTCATACTTCGCCAGCAGTTCCTCCTGTCGCAGCGTGAGCCGCCCCTGCGTCACCTTCTGCGCGGCCTTGAATTCATCATACAATTCATCGCTCAGGGTCGGCCGACGCTCCTTGAAATACTTCGTCTGCAACGAACTCACCGCCTTGCGCCGCTTCGACTCGAGGGACTTGATCTCCTTGCCGATCGTGGCCGCCGCCGCTGAATAGCGTTTCTTCTTCCCCGGCGTCGCCAAGGTGAGCTTCCGGGTCTTCCAACTCAGCCAGTCGTGTTCGTCAAAGGCTCCTTGGAACACGGCCTTGAGGCGATAGTAGTCCCGCAGCGGGATGGGATCGTACTTGTGCCCATGACACCGCGCGCACTCCAAGGTCAGCCCCATCACGCCCGAGCCAACCACATTGATGGCGTCGGCGATCACGCCCAGACGCTCGGGCACGAAGTTCATGGTGCGCGAGCCGGTCTGGTCGATGCCCATGCGCAGGAACCCGGTGGCGATCAGATTGTCCACGATCTCCGGCGTGACGCCCTCCGGATCGGTGTAGTCAGCCAGTTCATCGCCGGCAATCTGTTCGAGCAGAAATCGGTCATAAGGCTTGTCGTTGTTGAAGGCCCGGATCACGTAGTCGCGGTATTTCCATTCAACCTCCCGGATCGTGTCCGCCGAGATGCCGCCTTCGGAACTGGCGTAGCCCGCGAGATCCAACCAATACCGCCCCCAACGCTCGCCGTAGCGCGGCGACGCCAGCAGATGGTCCACCATTTCCTCGAACCAACGATCGCCCTGGTTCGCCATCCAGCGATCCAGTTCCCAGACGCTCGGGGGCAACCCCGTCAGGTCAAACCAGGCGCGGCGAATCAACGTCCGCCGATCCGCCTCCCGGGAAAAGGAGAGTCCCTTCTCGTTCAGCCGCCGACCGATGAAGGCATCGACGGGATTCCCGGAGGCTCCCTCGACGCCGGTCGGCGGGTCGGTCTTCTTCGGCGGCTGGAACGCCCAATGCCCGCGATCCTCATCGGTGACCAGGACATCCATCGAGCGGCTCGCCACATCTGGACGGATGTCCTTCTCCGGCGCGCCGGCGGCGATCCATTCGCGCAGCGTCCTCACCTCTTCGCCCGTCGGTTTTCGCACGAAATACTTCAACAGCAGGTGCAATGGCGGACATTCGCCGGATTCGATACGTTGAATCATCAGGCTGCCATCCGGATCGCCGGGAATCATCGCGGGACCGCTCTTGCCGCCCTTCAACATCGCCGCCTTCGTCCGCAGGTCGAGCCCGCCGTCCTTCCGACGCGGCCCATGACAAACCGTGCAGCGCAGCAACAGGATCGGCGTCACGTCGTGTTGATGCGGCGGTTCATCCGCAATGACCGGCGGTTGTTTGAATTGCGCGCCCGATCCGATCCACCCGCGAATCCTCTCGATATCAGCCTCTGCCAAGCGCGGTTTCTCTCGCGGCATCTCGCCATGATGAACGAGTTGATAAAGCGGACTCCCCTTCGGATCGCCGGCCTTGAAGATCACGCCCGAATCGCCGCCACGGACCACGCCTTCCGCCGTCGTCAGATCCAGGTTCGCCTTGCGGGCCTTGGGATTATGGCATTCGACGCAATGCCTGTCGAAAAGGGGAAGAATCGAGGTCTCAAAGAAGATCTCATCCGACGCTGCCTGAGCCGCCCCGGCCGACAACACCCCCGCAAGCGTTATCGCGGCAACAGCGCAGAGTTGGCGGATCAAACAAATTCGCATCAGTCGATGACGCCAGAGTAAATCGGATTGGGAGCGCGGACTCAATGCGGAAAACCGGAAAGACGCGGCGGTGAGAGCAAACGGCCACCGGCGCAGAGAAAGGCGAACGTTCAACGCTCAACTCTAAACGGGAAACCTCAAACGAAGGAACCCCGAACAAAGCGCGCAATCACCAGATTGAAGTTCAGAGTTTGGAGTTGGACGTTTGATGTTCGTATTCAGCGCGGACGGGCTTACGCCTCATCCTGAGTCCCCAAACCCAACAACCCCAGACTGTCCCGGTGGATCATCGCGTTGATCTGGTCGACATCCAGCCGCGGCAACGCCGTTCCTTGAAGCTGGATGTTCAGATTGCGTAGGCCTTCGATCGAGGCGTTCACATCAGTGAAGGGATAATCCGTGCCGAACAGCAATTTGTCCCAGACTCCGTATTCCTGAACCAACATCAGGCTTTGATAGAGCTGAAACGGCCGATAGTGCAGGGCGCTGACATCGGCGTAGACATTCGGATGCTTGCGGATCGTCGCAATGCAGTCGCCTTCGTAGGGGTGTCCCAAGTGCGCCAGGATGATCTTCACGTCCGGATACTTCAACGCAACCGGCTCAATCAACCGCGGCTGCGTGTGTTTCAACAGCGCCTGGCTGATGAAAGTCGTCCCCGTATGCAGCAACACCGGCAGCCCGTGCCTCTGCGCATAGGCCCACAGCGGATCGAGCCGCTCTTCATCCGGACTGAAGCCCGCGTACATCGGCAGCAGTTTGACCCCGCGCAACCCAAGCGCCTGATGTCCATGCTCCAGTTCCTCTTCCCACCTGTCCTGTGTCGGATCGACTGACACAAACCCGATCAAGCGTTCCGGATCCTGGGCGACGTATTCGGCGATGTAGCGATCGTCCACCCACATGCCGCTGAGCTTTGCCTTGCCCCCAAAGACGATCGTCCGCAGATCGGTCAGGGTGGGATCCGGCGCCGCGGCGCGATAGGCCTCCAAGGTGACGGTCAGATCCACCGGTTGCCCCGCCCGCGCCCGCTGCGCCTGCGCCAGAAAATCCTCCCCGAAATGCTCCGGGAACTTCCACGCATGACTGTGAACATCGACGATCATGGTTGGCGTGTAATGGGGACAAGCAGAGGCGTTCTGGGGCGAAGCTCCAAATCCCAAGCTCCAAATCCCAAAGAAGCTCCAAACTTCAAATTCCAAAAAGGAGCGTCCAAGTCTGGAAACCGTCGATGGACCGCGCGCCCGCGCCACAGAGTGTTCCGTCGAATCGTCAGACTTCCATTCAACACCATCGCCGCGCTTTGGAGCTTGGAGCTTCTTTGGAATTTGGAGCTTGGAGCTTGGGATTTTGCCATCACCCCGCCGCCTCCATCAAGCGATTGAACGCCGCGTCCACCTGCGCCCGCGTTCCCTCATCCAATTTGAAGCCCACCGGGCCGCGCACGATTTCATTCTTGAAGATGCCCTGCCGCACAAGCAGATGCTTCTCCACGGCGAGAAAGGCGTCGAGGCTCTTCTGCAGGCCGACCAATTCCGCCAAGGGCCCGTGAATCGCCTCGGCCTTGGCTTCATCGCCCGATTCCAAGGCGCGCCAAAGCGGAACCAGGGCCTGGATCAGATCCGCGCCCGGAATCGTGCCGCTCACGCCTCGTTTGTAGGAATCGACCAACGCAATCCCGCCCGTTCCCTCGAACACCGCCGCCGCTCCTCCGGTCGCTTCATGAAGTTCGGTCAACCTCGGGCCGATCGGCTCCGCTTCCGGTTTGTACATCACCCGCTCCGGGCCAAATTCCTTGAGCAGGTTCGCCTGCATCTCGATCGACATCGGCCGCCCCACATAGCCGCTCGCGTCCTGCACGATGACGGGGATCTCGATCGCTTGAATCAGGCGGCTGTAGTAATCGAGCAATTCATCCTCAGGCAACGCCACGGCCACGGGCGGAATCGCCATCACCGCGTCCGCGCCGACCTCCTGGGCATGACGCGCATGCCGGATGGTTACCGCGGAAGATTCCGCCCCGACGCTGATGATGGAGGTCCCTCGTCCTTTGGCCAGCGCACAGGCCCGCTTCCCCAGTTCGTCCCGCTCCTCGCTGGAAAGCCGGAGAACCTCTGACACCATCGCGAGCACAATCCCGTCCGAGCCTTGCTCAAACAGCCAGTCAATCTCGCGCTCCAGCGTCGCGTAATCGATCGACTCGTCGTCGAGATAAGGGGTTTGAAAAACCGGCAGAACTCCGCAGACCTTGGGCGCGGAATCCGATTCACTCATATGCGTGAAATTGAACGGAACGAAGGCCTATTTGACCCTCACCCCGGCGCGCTTCATCTCGGCGATGGCCTCGGCCTCGGTCTTTTCATCCAAGGCGCGACACCCACCCAACAGCACGGTCGTGCTGAAGCCCGCCTTCACACAATCCAACGCCGTGAACTTCACCGTGTAATCCGTCGCGAGCCCAACCAGATGCACCTCCTTCACCTTGTGCTCCTTGAGGTAATCCTCCAAGCCGGTCGCGCGGCCAAAATCGTTGTCGTACAATCCGCTGTAGCTGTCGATGCGCGGATTGACGCCCTTTTCGAAGACCTGCTCAATCTTGTCCGTTTCCAACCCCTTCGCGTAATCCGCGCCCTCGGTGTCCTGCACGCAATGATCCGGCCAGACAACCTGCGAGGCCTCCGCCAATTCGACCCGGTCGCCCGGATGACTGCCCGGATGCGCCGAGACGAAACTGCAGTGCTTCGGCGGATGCCAGTCCTTGGTCGCAACAATGTTCTTGTACTTCTCCTGGATCCCGTTGATGAAGGGAACAACCTCGTCGCCCTTGGGAACCGGCAATGCGCCGCCGGGCACGAAGTCGTTCTGCACGTCCAGGATGATGAGGGTCGGTTTGCTGAAAAGGCCCATGACTGTCTGTTTATTCTGAAATTGAAATTCTCGGTTTTCGGTCGGGCGTTAGAAATAGAAGTTTCCGCCGCGGGAGTCAAACACCGGAACAGAGGGGAAAGGCGAAGGAGCGCAGTTCAGAAAATAGGCATGTGCGACAGACCGCCATGCTCGGCGCCCCGACCGGAGATCTTACCCACCCGCCCGCCGCGAAGCGGCGATGCAGGGTAGCCGCCGGTTTAAACCGGCGGTTCGGTCCACCCAAAACCAGCGCGTCCCGGAGGGACGCTGCTGAAGCGTTGGCAAGCCACGAGGAAATCTCGGGCGTTCCCGCGTCCCGTTTGGGACGCATGCCTTGTGTTCGCAATGACCGCCGGTGTAGGGTCGAGGAGTGGCGCGGTGCCGCCCGTTTGCGGCCCGTTTC
>JAYPGD010000344.1:0-6524 GCA_038126655.1 Verrucomicrobiales bacterium | reverse complement strand
ACCCCGCATCCGCCTACGTTCCGCAAAGCCGGAACTTCGTCGTGACAAGCCACGCCCCACGCACCACGCAGCCAAAACCGCACCCAGAACCGCAGCCAATGAACCTTTTCCCCCATTCTGGTGATCAACTGATGGAATGAGCGGCTGGAATTGGTTGTCATTGGCGGCGGACGCCGTGTTGCTGATCCACTTTGCCTTCGTGGCCTTCGTGACTCTGGGGCTCGCGGCAATCTGGATCGGCTGGCTCAGGAGGTGGCGTTTCGTCCGCGATCTGAGGTTTCGCGTCGCTCATCTTGCCTGCATGGGCCTGGTATTGCTGGAATCCGTATTTGGGGTGGTCTGCCCGCTGACCAACTGGGAAAAGGGCCTTCGCGCCGCCGCCGGCCAGGAGAGCTACCAGGAGACCTTCATGCAGCCTTGGATCCACAAGGCCCTGTTCTTCGAGGTCCCCCCTCCCCTGTTCACCGCGATTTACGCGCTGTTCTTCACGGCGATTGCACTGAGCTGGTTCGTGGTGAAGCCGGAAAGGAAGTCCGGCTGAAAGCGGGTCGCCCCCCGGCGCGGGAAGCAGTCGGAGAAAAGTTCCTGGACGGTTTCAGGCGGCTTGGAGTTCGGCGACGACGGCGTCGAAGGAGCGGGCGGGAGTCCCATCGCCGGCGATGAATGCGGCCAGGCGGCCCAGGCAACGGGCGTGGAGGGCCAGATTGCGGACAAAATCGGCCGAAACGGAGGTCGTCGCGGCGTGGGCGGAAGCGAAGTGACGGTGGGCGAAATACTCGCTCACCCCGGCGGTTTGTTGCGTTGCTTGTGCCATCATATAGGGGTTACGAACGGCCGGACGAATCTTGCAGTTCTTTTTTCGGGATGCGGGATCCTCGGCTTGTCACGACGTAGTTCCGGCTTTGCGGAACGAAGGCGGATTCTCGGTTCTCGGTTCTCGGTTCTCGGTTCTCGGTTCTCCGTTCTCGGCTTGTCACGACGTAGTTCTGGCTTTGCGGAACAAAGGCGGATGCTCCGCCCTCCGCCCTCCGCCCTCCGCCCTCCGCCCTCCGCCCTCCGCCCTCCGCCCCACGCCCCACGCCCCTCGCCCCTCGCCCCTCGCACCTCGCCCCTCGCACCTCGCCCCCTTAATCCATTTGCCAAGTCGAAGCCGCATTGGCTATGTTCCCGCCCCATGAAACGATTTCTTACGGCATTCGGAGCGATTCTGCTCGCCGCCGCCCTCACAACCAACGCGCAGCAGGCGCCCGACGAGTTGTTCGTCCGCTACTACACGCTGATCCAGCAGGCTGACGCGCTCGCCGAACGCAAGCAGGACCGCGCCGCCATGGACAACTACCTCAAGGCGCGGGACGGCCTCCAGCAGATGCGCAAGGCCTACCCCAAATGGAACACCAAGGTGGTGGACTTCCGCTTGGAATATGTGAACGACAAGCTCAAGCCGCTCCTGGCGAAGTTCCCGGCCGGCGCCGCGGCGGATGACAAGGACGACAAGCCCTTCCCTCCGGCAACCGTCATCCTCGGCAACGACGCCATCGCCTCCCAGATCGGCGCCCTGAACAATGAGATCATCCGCCTCCAGGCCCGCAACAAACAACTGCAGCGCGACATAAGCGACGCCAAGTCCGCCGCCAGCTCGCCCGCCGAATTGAAACAGGCCAAGGAGCAGATCGACCGGCTCGAACAGGAGAAGGCCGGACTCAGCGCCTCGCTCACCGCCAATCAGGAAAAACTCGCCACCATGATCGACAAGGCCGTCCTCGATCAGGTCCAGCAGGAACTCGCCGCCGCCAACGCGCGGGCCGCGGACATGGTCTCCCCCGAGGTTCACAAGGGCGTTCAGAAGGAACTCAACGAAAACCGCCAGCGCATGGCCCGACAAGACGAGTCGCTCGCCAAGCTCAGCGAGGAGAACGCCGAACTGAAGGACCGGGTCGACGAACTCTCCAAGAAGTCGCCCGACGCCCGCCTCCGCTCGGAAAACCGCGGCCTGAAAAAGCAGGTCTCCGAACTTTCCCGCAAGGTCGCCGCCATCGCGAAGATCGAATCGCAGAACGAAACGCTCACCCAGCGCGTCGAGTCGCTCACCGAGGAGAACAAGGGACTCAAGGCCGGCATCAAGGAGGAGCAGAAGAAGTTCGCCGACTTTGCCAAGGCCGCTGAGAACAAGGAGGAAGCGAAGATGATCGCCAAACTTTCCGCGGAGAATGAAAAGCTCGACGCCCGGCTCGACCGACTCGTGAAGAACGAGATCCCCGCCATGGAGGCCGAGAACGACGCCCTCAGGAAACAGGTGCGCCAACTGGACCGGGAGGCCTCCGGCGCCAACCGCCTGCAACGCCAGGTCGCCGGCCTCAAGGAGGAAAATGACGCCCTCAAAATGACCGCGGACGAACTGGAGGAAAGCCTCAAGGCCGAACGGAAAATGGTCGCCAAGCTCTCCAAGGAATCCGACCGCGAACCGCTCGTGCGCGATCTCGCCGACGCCAACAGCCGGCTCGAACGCGAATCCGCCCGCCTCGCCGACGCGCTCGCCAGCAATGACAAGCTCGGCCAGGAGAACTCCTCCCTGCGCGCCACCCTGAAGCGCGACCAACGCCGCATGGCGAAAATGATCGACGCCTCCGTCCTCGACGAGGTCCGCGGCGAACTGGAGCAGGTGAAGAAGGACCAGGGAAAAGCCCCCGCAGACGCCGCCGTCCGGAAGGAGCTCTCCGAATCGCAGAACGAAATCAAACGCAAGGACGCGGCCATCGCCGCCCTGCGCAAGGAGAACGAGAAACTGGAGAAGCTCCTCAGCGATCCCGCTTCCGACGGCGATTCCAAACAACTGAAGGCGCTTGAAAAACAACTGGCCGACGCCGAAAAGGCCCGGAAGAAGAACGAATCCGAAGCCGCCAGGCTCTCCGGCGAGAACGCCGCCCTGAAACAGACCCGGGACGATCTTGAAAAGCGCCTGAAGGAAGCCGAACTCGCCGGCGACGCCAAGGCCGCCGCCCGACAGGTCGCCCGCCTCGAAAAAGACCTGGCGGACCTCCAGGCCGACCGCGACGCATTGGCGCAACAACGCAAGGCCCTGGAGGATGAACGCGACACCCTCGCGAAGCAGGCGCGCGACGCCGCGCGCAACAACCCCTTCGAGGAAGAGATGAAGGCCCTCGAAAGCCGCCAGAAGGCCACCGAAGCCAAGCTCTCGAGCCTGGAGCGCAGCAACGCCCGTCTCGCCAGGCGGAACAAGGACCTTGAAGAGAACCTCGCCACGGCCCGCCCCACCAGCCGCCGCGCTGACGCCAAACTCGCCGCCAAGGTCGAGGAACTGGAAGCCGAACGCAACGAACTCGAGCGCGAACTCAAGTCCGCCACCAAGCAGCTCAACGACCGCAAGGCCCGCCGCGACGCCGAGAAGGTCGGCGAAATGGCCGACGAACTCGCCGACCTTCGCGCCCGCCTCGAAGTGCTCGACGCCCGCAAGGTCCCCTTCACCAAGGACGAGATCGCCCTCTTCAACCGCAAGCCCGCCGCCACCAGCGAGCTCACCCCCGCCGCCGAGCCCGGCCGCAGCGCCCGCCGCGAACTCTCCCCCGAGGCCGGCAAGCTCGTCGCCGAAGCCCAGCGCGCCTTCAACGCCCGCCGCTACGACGACGCCGAGAAGAAATACCAGGAGGTCCTCAAGCTGGATTCCGACAATGTCTTCACCCTCTCCAACCTCGCCGCCACCCAGATCGAGCAGAACCGGCTCGGCGAAGCGGAGGGCAACCTGACCAAGGCCCTCGCCCAGGATCCGGAGGACGGACACGCCCTCTACCAGATGGGCTACCTGAAATACCGCCAGCAGAAACTCGACGAATCACTGGACTACCTCGGCAAGGCCGCCGTCGCCGAACCCAAGAACTCCGACATTCACAACTACCTCGGCATCGTGCTCAGTGAAAAGGGCCAGCGCGGCGCCGCGGAGACCCACCTCCGCAAAGCCATCCAGATCGAACCCGGCAACGCCAGCGCCCATCACAACCTAGCTGTCATCTACGCCACCCAGAAGCCGCCGCTGCCCGAACTCGCCCGCTGGCATTACCAGAAGGCCCGCGAGGCCGGCCACCCCGAGAACCCGGAACTCGAACGCGTGATCGAGCAGAAGTGATCCGCCGCGACAAGGGCCGCCCGGGTTGAATCATGCTGCGTCAACACTCCGACGAGATCGCGATCCCGACGCGCGGACGCGGGTTCACCATGTTCACCAACGAGGCCCAGGCCATCGTTCGTGAGTCGGGAATCCAGACCGGCCTCTGCACGCTCCACCTGCAGCACACCTCCGCGTCGTTGCTGATCCAGGAGAACGCCGACCCCACCGTGCGCTCGGATCTCGATCGCTTCTTCGCGCGGCTCGTCCCAGACGGCGACCGCATCTTTGAACACACCTTCGAAGGCGACGACGACATGCCCGCCCACGTCCGCACCGCATTGACCGCGGTCAACCTCAGCATTCCCATTCGTTCCGGAGCGCTCGCCCTCGGCGTCTGGCAGGGCATCTACCTCTGGGAACACCGCACCCGCCCGCACAACCGCCGGGTGATCGTCCACATCGTCGGGGAATAGAACATGATCAACAAAGGAAGAGCCATCGGCCTGGCCCTCAAGGGCGCCGCGATGGGCGCGGCCAACGTCATCCCCGGAGTCTCCGGCGGCACCATCGCCTTCATCACCGGGATCTACGAGGAGCTCATCGACTCCATCAAATCCTTCGACCTCAAGGCCCTCAAACTGGCGCTCGGCTTCAAGGTCAAGGAGTTCGCCGAGCACACGAACCTTGCCTTCCTGATCCCGCTCTTCGCCGGCGTGGGAGTCAGCATCTTCAGCCTCGCCAAACTGCTCGAATACTGCTTCACCCAGCACGAGGCGCTGACCATGGCGTTCTTCTTCGGCTTGATCGTCTCGTCCGTCTACCTGGTCGGCAAACAGATCCGGAAGTGGGATGCGCCGGCCTCGATCATGCTGGTCGTCGGCGCGGCCATCGCGGTCGGCATCGCCTTCCTCAAGCCGGCCGAAGCCAACGCCAACCCGGTCTGGGTGTTCATCTGCGGCATCGTCGCGATCTCCAGCATGATCCTGCCCGGGCTCTCAGGCTCCTACGTCCTCCTCATCATGGGCAACTACCTGCTCGTGCTCGGCGCGATCAGTTCCTTGAATTTCGGAGTGCTGATCCCCATGGCCCTTGGCTGCGTCGTGGGCCTCGTCGCCTTCTCCCACCTGCTCTCCTACATCTTCAAACATTTCCACAACGCCACGGTCGGCCTGCTCACCGGCTTCGTCTTCGGCTCCCTCGTCATCATCTGGCCCTGGAAGCAGGCGGTCTACCTGACCGACCAGGCCGGGAACCCCATCCTCAAACGCGGCGAGGAGAAGATCATCATCGGCTACGAATGGCTGATGCCCGCCATGGACGGAGCCTTCGCCGCCGCCGTGTTCCTCATGCTCGCCGGCGCCGTGGCCGTGGTCTTCATCGGCCGATTCGATGATCAAAAGGCGGAGGCGAAGGAACAGGCTGAATGAATCCCCACCTCGAACTCGCCGAGCGCGCCGCCCAGGCTGCCGGCCAGCGCCTGAACGAACTTCTCGGCAAGGCCAAGGTCGAGCAGAAGGGCTCCACTCAGAATCTCGTCACCCAGGCCGACCTCGAGGCCGAGGAGATCATCACTTCGATGATCCTGGACGCCTTTCCGAATCACAAGTTCCTCCGCGAGGAAGGCGAGTCCACCGGCGACGCCGACTCCGACCACCTCTGGGTGATCGACCCGCTCGACGCCACGAACAACTACGCGCATGGCATTCCTCACTTCGCAGTGTCCATCGCCTATTACGAAAAAGGCACTCCCGTGGCGGGCGTGATCCTGGATCCGACGCGCGATGAATTGTTCTCCGCGACGCGCGGCGGCGGCGCCTTCCTGAACGGCGAACCGATCAAGGTTTCCGAACACGCAGAACTTTCCGACTGCATCATCGGCACGGGCTTCTACTACGACCGTGGCGCCCTGATGGAGCGCACACTCAAAGGCGTGCACGACCTGTTCAAACGCAACATCCGCGGCATCCGCCGCTTCGGCAGCGCCGCCGTCGATCTGTGTTGGGTCGCCTGCGGACGCTTCGACGGCTTCTTTGAATACCGGCTCTCCCCCTGGGACTACGCGGCCGGCGGACTGATCATCGAGGAGGCCGGCGGGAAATGCTTCGACCGCGACGGCCAACCGCTGCAACTCGATTCCGGCAGCGTCATCGTCGCCAATGCCAACATCGCCGGGGAGTTGGTGGAGGTTGTGAAGTGGACGGAGTAGCAAATCCAAGGAGCGGCGACATTCCTGTCGCCGTCGGCCCCGCAGGGGACGAATGGAATCGCGAGTTCTCATCCCCCGAACCCGCCTTCCCGCAATCGAACTTGCCTAAATGGAGCGCCGAGCATTGCTCGGCCAGGGCGCGCCGCTCCGGCTTCGGCAGAGCCGGAGCCCATCCGGAAGTCCCGGGCGGAGTGAACT
>JAYPGD010000343.1:0-6557 GCA_038126655.1 Verrucomicrobiales bacterium | reverse complement strand
AGCCGAAGAATCCCGCCGGTGTTCGAAATCGCCTCTTTTTCAACAGCCTGCTAGATCCGAGATCCTAGATCCGAGATGCGGGATGCGAGCATCCAGTATCCAGCATCCAGCATCCAGCATCCCCCTTCGATCCGCAAAGCCGGAACTACGGCGGGACAGGCCGAGAACCGAATTCCCTCACGCATGATTGAAGGCTTTGTCGGCGGAGACGGGGCGGGGTGTCGCGGCGTTGGCCTTGGGCTTGTCGCTCATCATCTACGATGCGGCTTCGGCGCGATTTGGCATGATGTCCTTCACTTTGCCGGCGCCGCCGCGGAGGATGATCCGGACGGTGTCGAGCAGGATGAAGAGGTCGAGGAAGACGCTCATGTGGCGCATGTAGTAGAGGTCGTATTCCAGCTTGCGCCGGGCGTCCTCGACCGAAGCCCCATAGGGGTAGTTGACCTGGGCCCAGCCCGTGATGCCGGGAAGGGCCATCAGGCGCTCCTGGAAGTAGGGAATTTCCGCGGAAAGGGTTTCCACGAATTCCGGGCGCTCGGGGCGGGGGCCGACGAATGACATCTCCCCGCGCAGGACGTTGATCAACTGCGGAATCTCATCCACCCGGAATTTCCTGAGCAGGTTGCCGCCGGCAAAGACCCGCGAATCCTTGGCCGAGGCCCAGACGGCGCCGTCCTTTTCGGCGTCGAGCCGCATGGTGCGCAGCTTTATGACCTCGAAGGGGCGACCGAAGCGGCCGGATCGCACCTGGCGGAACAGGACGGGGCCCCGGGAAACGAGCGTTACCCAGAGCATGCCGGCCAACAACACGGGGCCGAGGAAGATCAGTCCGCCGAGGGAACAGACGATATCGAAGGCCCGCTTGATCTTTTGGAGGTAGAAAACATGGGGCGATGCGCTGGCTTGCATCAACCACTCCGGGGTGATCAACTCGATCGGGGCCAGTTGATGGATCTCCTCGCAGAGGCTGATCAACGGCAGCACTCCGACTCCGGAATAGCGGAGTTGGCAGAATTCCTTGTAGAGGGAGGTGTCGTGCATGCACTTGCTGGTGCAGAGCACGCGGTCGAGATTTTCGCGTTGCGCGATCTCCGGAAGATCGTCGATCAGGCCCAGCACGGGCGCTGCGACAGAGGGGGAGAAGTCGCGCGGATGCACGATGCCGACGAATTCCAGATTGCCGCTGTCCATGGATTCGAACAGACGGCACTCCGATTCGTCGTAGGGGGAAGTGATGACAAAAGCGACCCTCTCCCGAATGCGGGAAAGCCGGCGACGGATCAAACCGTGATGCACGAGGAGCAGCGTGTAGGAGATGGGGATGGCGATCGCCATGACGCCGCGGCCGACGCGACCGGAATAGTTGGCGTAGAAGAGCAGCATCATGAACCCGAAGGTGATCGCCAGGCAGACAGCCAGAATCAGCATGCGCCGAAAGATGCCGGGTTGGAATTCCCGGCGGGAATAGAGGCCGAATATGTAGACGACCGAGGAAAGGCACACGGCCCCAAGGGCCACGCTCGGCGTATATTCCAGCATGTTCCCCAAGAATTCCTCGCCGGTCACAAAACGCAGATGCGCGCCGACGGTGATGGCGAAGCAGAAAATGAGCGCGTCCAGCGCGAAGTCGAACAGGACGTTCAACCAGTGTTTTTGCAGAATGCCGCTAGAGTCCACGGGGCGTCGTCATTAAACCATGTCCACATCCATGTCTGGCTTCCTCCCCCCGATTCCGGCTCAGACGATTCTTACGTCGGGCTCGACGCTATCCCACTCAAGACAAGTTGGAAACGTCAAACCGCGAAAAGAACGTGGACCAAAAAGCGCCTGAAAAAAAGTCAAAACTGTACCGAATAGATATTCACGGAAAGCGGAGGGGCTCCGCTCCAGCGAGAGTACGTGAGAAACCGATCGATTCGTAGCAGGCGGGGCAACGAGGCTCACTTGTCAACGACCTACGAGAAGAAAGAAGCCTCCCGCATTCGTGCGCTACGACGCGGCAAGCCTCGGGTCGGCTGCTGCCGTTTTGACGCAATTCCTCGCGAGCGCGGCTACCGGCGGCTCCGGTCTCCTCGCAAATACCTCTGGAGAAGGGCATGCATTTCCTTCACCAGCGCCGGACGGTGCGCGGCGATATTGTCGGTCTCTTCGATATCCCTGCCCAGGTCGTGCAGCGAGTAGGCAGCGCGCTGTCTGTCGTCCAGCAGTTGCGTGATTGTTCTGGGACCATTGACCGTCAGTTTGAAGGCGTCCTTGCGGATGGCGAAGGTTCCATTGGCGTGATTGTGCACGATCGCCTCATGGAAGGAGCCGGGCCTTGATTCCCCCGTCAATGCCTTGAAGAAACTCTCGCCATCTTCGGCGGTCCGGCGGTCCAGCCTGACGTTCAACATTTCCGCCACGGTGGGGAGGATGTCGGTGAAGACGATGGTCGTGGCGCAACGCTCGCCAGCCGCGACCCTCCCGGGCCAACGGACGAAGAACGGCACGCGGTGACCGCCTTCCTCCAACCCCGCCTTCCAGCCGACAAACGGCCCGTTGCTGTCGTGCCCGTAAATCTGCGTGTCGCCCCGCACCCACCGCTCCCGGTAACCCTTTGTGCGATTGACCGGTCCGTTGTCGCTCGTGAAAAAGACCATCGTGTTCTTTTCGATTCCCAGTTCGGCGAGCTTGCGCAGCAGCCGGCCGATATGGTGGTCGAGTTCGACGACGAAATCCCCGTAAGCCCCGGCGCGGCTTTTTCCCTCGAACGCCTTGCCGGGGACGATCGGGTTGTGCGGGGTGGTCATCGCGTAATAGAGAAAGAACGGCTGGCCGGGGCGCTCGCGCGTCGCCTCCTCGACGAATTCACAGGCCTTGTCCGACAGGGTCGGGACGAGGCGGTCCATGGTGTAGCCTTCGGCGACGATGTTGTCGTCCCGGCCATGCCATTCGCCGTGCTTCTTCCTGGCCTGTTCGGACGTCAGCGTGGGGATCACCGTGGCCCGGTTGTTCTTGATGAAGGCCGCCGGGTTCATCTCCGCGGAACCGGCCGTGCCGAAGGAGTAATCGAACCCGTAATCCTTGGGCCCCTTCAACGCCGGCGAAGCGAAGTCGATGTTTTCAAAGTCCTGGTAATTCAGATTGGTCCGGATGTCCTCCCTCGCGCTTTCATCGTGGAGTTTCCAGTCGATGCCCTGGTGCCACTTGCCGACCAGGCCGGTGTAATAGCCGGCATCCCGCAACACGCTTGCGATCGTCTTGCGGCCGGGCTCGATCAGCGTGCCTGCGAGGTTGGCGAGATTGCCGCCTGATCCCAGCCGCGTGCGCCACATGTAGCGGCCGGTCAACAATCCGTAGCGCGAAGGTACGCAATAGGAGCCGGCGGAATGCGCGTCCGTGAAGACCAAGCCCTCCTTCGCCAGGCGATCCAGATTCGGCGTTGGAATCCTGCTTTCGGGATTGAGCGCGCCGACATCGCCGTAGCCCATGTCGTCGGCAAGGATGATCAGGATGTTGGGTCTTGAGTCTGTTGCGCGCAGGTTCGCCGCCGCCGCCAACGACAACCCAAACAATGCTGCGAGCAGGAATTGACGAGAATAAGGGGCTGGGTCTTTCATCTTCTAGTCATCGCTCTTCTTGTCAGTTCCCGCCGCGTCCGCAAAGCCCAAACTGTGGTGAAAGCGATTCGGCCGGGAGATTTGAGGGTTCGGACGGATCGAAATACCCTGTATTCTTCCTCCCTGCATATGAATGGATTACCACAATCGTTGCGACGCGAACGTCGTTCCCATTGCCGCCTCTTCGGTCTCGCCCTCGTTTCCTGCGCGCTCGCAACGGCGATCTTTGCGGCCGATCCCATACCTGTCGCCCATCGGGGGATGTTGCGGCACGCGCCCGAGAACACGCTGCCGGCCTTCGCCGCATGCCTGGACTTGGGCATGGGCTTCGAGTTGGACATCCGCACGACCCAGGACGGCCATCTGGTCGTCATTCACGATGACAATGTGCGACGGACCACCGACGGCCCCAGCCGCTCCGTGCGGGAAATGGCCCTGGCCGAACTGAAGAAGCTCGACGCGGGAAGCTGGTTTGACGATGCCTTTGCCGGGGTGCGCGTTCCCACCCTGGAAGAAACGCTGGCATTGGTCGCCGAACGCAGGCGGGGCCCCACGATCATCGCCCTCAACGTCAAGCAGGTCACCCGCGAGGGCGAGGCGAAACTGGTCGATCTGGTCGCGAAGCTCCAACTCCTGGACCAATGCTTTGCCTTCGACCAGGACGACGACATGAGCCGTCGACTGAAACGCTTGAACCCGGACTTTCGCATTGGCCAGAACGTTCGTCGAAGCGACATCGACGCCCGGCTCAAGGAAGGCCTGCTGGATTGCTTTTTGCTGACCTCCACGCCCAACACCGACGAAGTCGCAAAGCTTCACCAGCGCGGAAAACAGGTTCTCTACAACTACGGCGGCTCCGGCCCAACGCGTCGCAATCACGGATATTGGAGGCAAGCCGCGGACGCGGGCATCGACGGACTGTTGACCGACTATCCCCTTGAATGTCGCGCCGTCTGGCGGGAGGTCGCCGCCGCCGATCCGGCCATTGATCCACGCGGCGTCTGGATCGAAACGCCCATGGGGAGACCGGTCATCGACCGTGGACCAACCGGAGCCTGGGACGGCATGGCGGTGGACAATCCCTACGTGCACGTGGAGGGCGACCGGTTGTTCTGTTTCTTTGAAGCCCAGGACAAGCCGTTCGGCCAGGGCGGGCACGAAGCGTTCGGCATCGCGACCTCAACGGACGGGCTCAACTGGACGAAGCTGGAAAGCAACCCGGTCCTGGCCGCCGGAGGCAAAGGCTCATGGGACCAGACGGTGGCGAAGCTCCCGACCGGGGTCACGCGGCGCAACGGCGTCTATCACCTGCTCTATTCCGGCAGGAACAGCGTCGGCAAGCAGATCGGCCTCGCGACCGCGCCCCGGATCACCGGACCATGGAAAAAGAGCCCGGCCAACCCCGTCCTGAAAAGCCGGACGGGTCAGTGGGATGCCTTCCTCTCCACCCATCCCGCGCCCCTATTTGAAATCGACGGCGCTTACTGCCTGCTTTTTCGTGGAATGAAACAGATCTACAACGCCCAGGGACTCGGTCTCTCAATCAGTTCCGATCTCAAGAACTGGCGACGCCTGACCGACGCGCCCGTGATCCCGACCAACGAGGAGATCGCCTCCTTCGCCGTGACCCGGACGAAACAGGGGTTTGTCGCCATCTCCCAGCCCAAGGATCTGAAGAGGCGGACCTATTGGTTCTCGGACGATCTGCGCCAGTGGCGCCAGGGTCCGCCCGTCAACTTCCGCGCCTCCATCGCGGCTGAGACACTGTCGAACCCCTTCTACTTCAATGGCCGCTGGACCGTGCTCTACGAGCAGAAGGACCGCATCCATCGCGCCGTCCTTCAGCCCCGCCAGTAGCCGCCTTCGCGAGAAGGTGGGGTAGCCGATCACCGCACGCTCTGACGAGCGCGTCTACGCGGTGCAGTCGCCTTCGTAAGTAGCCGCCTTCGCGAGAAGGTGGGGGTAGTCGTTCACCGCACGCTCTGACGAGCGCGTCTACGCGGTGCAGTCGCCATCGTAAGTAGCCGCCTTCGTGAGAAGGTGGGGTAGCCTTACAACTTCGAATAATAGATCCTCCAGAATCGTTCCCAGAAGTCATTGTCCCGCAATGGCGCATCTGGATACCCGGGGATTATCGAATCCAAGTAGCGCCAGTCCTCCCAACGCTCCGCGAGTTCCGCGCGCACCGGGTTGTTCAAGACATACCCGGCAACCTTTTCGAATGCATCCTTCTCTCGATCCTTGGAACGCTGCACATTGTCGTAGGGCTGCTTCTGCCATTCGTATCCGAGTTCCCGCAAGCGGGTGTTGGTGTGCTTTCGCAGGAAACGCACGAGAAGCCGTTGCTGACAGGATCTCTCCCAGCCCAACAGCAGGAGATGAACGTGGTCCGGCATGAGGCAATACGCAGGGCAGACGGCGCCGTGCCTTGCGAGCCCGTGAAGCAAGATCTCTCGAAACCGATGGTGAAACACATCGCCCAGCCATCCAGTTTTTCGATTCTTCATCGAAAGGCTCCAATGGACAAAGGCGTGGTCCGAATAGGCGGAGTCATTCAAGCGCGGGAGATGCCCTCTCCCCGATCCTTGATTCATGGAAGAAGGATGCTTCGGGCGGGAGCTTTTGCAAGAACGAAGAGCCACGCTCTGACGAGCGCGTCTACGCGGTGCAGTCGCCTTCGCCAGTAGCCGCCTTCGCGAGAAGGTGGGGTAGCCGATCACCGCACGCTCTGACGAGCGCGTCTACGCGGTGCAGTCGCCTTCGTAAGTAGCCGCCTTCGCGAGAAGGTGGAGGTAGCCGGTCACCGCACGCTCTGACGAGCGCGTCTACGCGGTGCAGGCGTCTTCGTAAGTAGCCGCCTTCGCGAGAAGGTGGGGGTAGCCGATCACCGCACGCTCTGACGAGCGCGTCTACGCGGTGCAGTCGCCTTCGTAAGTAGCCGCCTTCGCGAGAAGGTGG
>JAYPGD010000342.1:0-6566 GCA_038126655.1 Verrucomicrobiales bacterium | reverse complement strand
TCTAGACGGATGGGGTGGTCCACCCCGCCAGTGGGGGGCTCCCTTCAAACCCGGGTTACTCCGCGGTTTTAGTTGTTTTTAGGCCCCCCCCCCGCCACCGGACCTCCCACCCAGCAATTACCATTGCCAATCCCCGGCGTTCGAACATTATCACGCTCACCTTTCAACCGTGTCCGAATCGCCGTTCCAGAACCAGCACGAAACGTCATGACACCAAAACGTCTCCTCCCTTTCACCGCCGCCGCTCTGCTTGGTCTCGCCAGCGCGGCGATCGCCGAATCCGCCAAGGACTGGCCCGCCTATCGGCACGACGCCAACCGCAGCGCCTCAACAACTTCGCCATTGCCGGGCAAGCTTCACCACCAATGGACCTGGCAGTCGCCCCATCCTCCCGTGCCCGCCTGGCCCATGCCCGGCGAGGAGAAACCGCGCATGCACACCGACCGCGCCTTTCATGTCGTGGTCGTCGGGCAGACCGCCTTTTTCGGCTCTTCCGCCGACAACAAACTGCGCGCCATTGACACGCGCACCGGCACCGAGCGTTGGAGCTTCTTTGCCGAGGGCGCGATCCGCTTTGCGCCGCATGCGGTGAACGGCAAGATCTACTTCGGCGCGGACGACGGCTACGCCTATTGCCTCAACGCCGCCGACGGAAAACAGATCTGGCGCTACCAACCCAGCCCGATGACCGAGCGCGTCATCGGCAATGGCCGCATGATCTCCCTCTGGCCCGTCCGCACCGGCCTGCTAGTGGACAATGGCGTTGTCTACGTGGCCGCAGGAATCTTTCCTTACGAGGGGCTTTACGTCTGCGCGGTCGACGCGGAAACCGGCAGGGAGATCTGGAAGAACGACACCGCCGGCGACCTCGCCTGGGAACTCCAATACGGCGGCATGGCGCCGCAGGGCTACCTGATCGCCAGCGAATCCACCCTCTATGTCCCCTCCGGCCGGGCCATGCCCGCCGCTTTCGACCGGAAGACAGGCAAGTTCCAAAGCTTCCTTTCCGGCGGAGGCAAGGCCGGCGGCACCTGGGCCCTGATCGATCAAGGCCGCCTCGTCGCCGGCGACAACAATCGCGGAACCCCCACCAAGATCGTCTTCGACGACAAGACCAAGCGTTCGCGCGGCGACATCTTCGCCAACTTCCCGGGCATCGACATGGTCCTGACCAAGGAGACCGCCTACACGCTCACCGAGACCGCCGTCATCGCCATCAACCGCGCCGCCTACGCCACAGCCGCCAGCGAACTGCCCAAGATCGCCAAGCAGCGCAGCGAACTCGCCAAGCAGATCAGTGCGGCCCGCGACGCCATGAAGGCCGCCTCCAAGAAGGGCGAGGACACCAAGGCGGCCACCGCCAAGCTTGCGGCCCTGACGAAGCAGATCTCCGAACTGACCAAGCGCGAAAAGGAACTCACCGCCTCGCGCATCCTGTGGACCTTCCCGCACGAGAAACTCACCACCATCGCGCTCGCCGGAGACACCGTCATCTGCGGCGGCAAGGGCGTCGTGCAATCCATCGACGCCAGGACCGGCAAGTCCGAATGGCAGGCCGCAGTCAAAGGCCAGATCATCGGGACCTCGATCGGCGACGACCGCTTGTTCGCCAGTTCCACAACGGGGGAGATTTATTGTTTTGGCGGAAAGCAGAATAGCGGCCCCAAGGTCATCGCCGAGGCAGCCCGCGACTTCGCTTTCCTCAATGGTCTTGTCGTCGCGCCCTACAAGTCCGCCGCGAATGCCATCCTCAACCAATCCGGGATACGAACAGGATTCTGCCTGGTGGCGGACGCCGGCGATGGCCGCCTGGCCTACGAGTTGGCCAAGGCCAGTGATTTGAAGATCATCGGCATTGAACACGACCCGGCCAAACGCGCCCGCGCGCGCCGAAATCTTCAGAATGCCGGCCTCTACGGCTCACGCGTCGTGATCGAAGGCTGGTCCTACGGCGAACTCCCCGACTACTTCGCCAACTTGATTGTCAGCGATCGCATGGTTTTGGACGGCAAGACCGACGCCCCCTTCGCGGAACTGGAGCGTATTCTTCGCCCGGCCGGTGGAGTCGCCATCGCGGCCTCGACCAAGGACTTGTCCAGGCTTCAGGAGCTGGGCGGCGGCGAATGGGACACAAAATCCATTGAAGGCGCCATCAACGTCGCGATGACCACCCGCCCCAAGCTCCCCAAGTCCGGCTCCTGGACCGGCCTTTACGGCAACCCCGAGAACACCGGCTCCTCGCCCGACGAACTGATCAAGGGCCCCATGGGCGTGCTGTGGTTCGGTGAACCCGGTTCCGAGCACATGCTCGACCGCCATTCGCGTTCCGTCAGCCCGATCGCCATCAACGGCAGACTGCTCGTGCAGGGCATGGAGGTGGTCATGGGCTACGACGCCTACAACGGAACCTTCCTTTGGAAACGCGAGATCCCCGGCGCGGTGCGCAGCCGCGTCGACGTCGATGGCAGCAATCTCTTCGCCACAGACGACCACCTGTTCGTCGGCGCCATCGACAGCGCCCTGCAGCTCGACGCCCAGACCGGCGAAACGATCCGCGAATTCCCCGTGCCGCGTCGCGCCAACGGCCAGGTCCGTCGCTGGGGCTACATCTCCGCCGCCAACGGCATCCTCTTCGGCTCCTCCGCGATCCCGCTGAAGGCCGAATACGGATCCATGTGGAACGACATGGTCAACAACGGCGAGTGGAAGGCGGACGACGAGATCCCCGACTACTTTAAGAAGTTCAAGGCCCGCGGCGGCAACGATTCCATCGTGACCTACTTCAAGAAGAAATACGCCAAACCCGACTTCAACGCCTACGCCGAATTCAAGCGCGACGGCTACCACTGGAAATACAGCGCCTCCTTCCCCGGCTGGCTCCCCGATCACAAGCCCTCGGCGGTCGACGACCGCATGATGATCAGCGACGCCCTGTTCGCCTACGACATCAAGACCGGCAAACTGCTCTGGACCCACGAGTCCACGAAGATCCCGCAGATCAGCATCGCGCTCGGCGACGGGAAGGTCTTCTTCGTCCAGGATGACCTGAAGGCCGAGGAAAAGTCCGCGGCGCAGAAGGAGCGTCAGGAATTGATCGAGACCGAGATCTACCAGAAGCACGACGAGGACAAGCTGCCCGAAAGCAAGAAGGACTATCGTCGCGTGGTCGCGTTGGATGCGAAGTCCGGAGCGCGGATCTGGGCCAAGCCGGTCGATCTCAGCGGCTGCGGCGGCAACAAGCTCGGGGTGGCCTACGCTGACGGCCGTGTCCTGTTCTTCGGACACTACAGCAACCACGACCAGAACGCCTTCGCCAAGGGCGACCTCGAGTGGCGCCGCATCACCGTCATGGACGGCGCTGGCGGGAGTTTCCTCTGGTCCAAGCCGCTCAACTATCGTCGGCGCCCGTTGATCATGAACCAGACCCTGTTCATCGAACCCCGCGCCGCCAACCTCGCCGACGGCACGATCAAGACCCGCACGCACCCAATCACCGGCGAAACGGTCCCTTGGGAATTCCTTCGCCCCGGGCACAGCTGCGGCATCGTGACCGCCTCGCCGAACAGCATCTTCTACCGCTCCTTTTCGGCGGCGATCGTCAATGTCGAGAAGGACACCGGACTGCAGCTCTTCGGCGGCACGCGCCCCGGCTGCTGGAACAGCATGATCCCGGCAAACGGCCTGCTGACCATGCAGGAGTCCAGCGCCGGCTGCACCTGCTCCTACTCCTTGCGCACCACGATCACCATGAAGCACAAGCCGCAGAAGGAACCGGGCGAGTGGACGGTCTTCATCTCTGGCGAGCCGACCAAGCCCGTTTCCCAACTCGCCCTCAACCTCGGCGCCCCCGGCGACATGCGCGCCCCGGACGGAACGCTCTGGTTCGGCTACCCGCGGCCGGTCACCTCCGTCGGCCTAGGCCCCTACAAGAACTACGGCGTGAAGTTCAATCTCGGCGAGAACAAGGACAGCATCGTGGAGCGTCGCGACTTCCGCGGGGTGACCATTGAGGGCGACGAGCGCTCCTGGCTCTACACCTCCGCGCTCACCGGCCTGACCGGCATGAAGATCCCTCTGCTCGACGAGGGCAAGAATGGCGTCTACACCGTGCGCATGGGCTTCGTCGCGGCAGCCGGACAGAAGCCGGGCGACCAGGTGTTTGACATCTCGATTCAGGGGAATGTCGTGAGCAAAAGGTTCGACGCCGCCAAGGCCGCCGGCAAATCCGGCAAGGCCGTGGTGAAGGAGTTCAAGGGCGTCAAGGTGGACGGGACCTTGAATGTGGGTTGGACCGCCGCCAAGCCCGACGCGAAGCCGGCCGTGCAATTCATCGAAATCGTCCGCGAGGACATCCCCCCTGTGAAGGCCACGAAGTTGAACGTGATTGATTAGCTACGTATTCGCAAAGCCCCGCCAAATCAATGAAACAAGGAAAAGCCAACACACTCATATCCTTGAAGACAACAATTCTCGCGTTCAGCGGCCTACTGATGATCGCCGCGGTCGGCTGTAAATTCCCTTTGCAACATCAAGTGGAACTTGATCGCTATGAATGGCACAAATCCCGCATCCTGGCTGAACGGGCAATACTTGAACTCGAGAAGAAGTATTTGCCAGCCCATCCAAAAGTGGCGGAAAACAAACGGATCATCGATGAGAGCTGGCATCAATTGCTGGTGATCGACGAAGCCGCCAAGGCAGCTCGAAAGGGCGGGAACGGCCAATGACCCCAAATCCAACGCCACTCAATCGCCATGGCAATCTGCGCCTCGCGCTCGCTCTCTGCCTCCTCCTCCCTTCCGCGACCCACGCTTGCCGCTTCAATGTCCGCGACGTCGGCTTTGTCGATCTCGGCTCGCAGCCCTACACGCTCTACTGCTACGTCGACAACCGGACCCCGCCCGATCTCGTCACCCAGATCCGCGACATCTCCATCGCCGCCCTCCTCGATTCGAACATCGCCGCCGAGGTCGTGAACCTCGACAAGGACAAGGGGAATCCCGGACTGCAATACGCGACGCTCGAAGAAGATCACGGCACGCCCTTCGCCACGCTGGTTTCACCTGAGCAACGGTCCGTTGTCATCCCACTCACCGCGCCCGGGAAAGCGCCCGCCGAATTTCTTTGGACGGCCTTTGAGTCTCTTTATGAGTCGCCTTGGCGCGACAAGGTGATGGAGACCGTCCTGAGCGCCTATGGGGCCGTCATCCTGCTTGAAGGTTCCGACGCAGAGGAGAACAGGAAAGCCCGCGAAGCCGCGGAGAACTCCATTGCGACCATCGCGCAACTCATCCGCGACAAGAAACTGGAGAAGGACATCGCCGAGCCGCCCGTCCTGCATGTTCTTTCCCGCGAACAGGCCATCAAGGAGCGCGTCACACTCTGGAGCCTAGGCATCGACCTCCACGAACCCGCCGCGCAAATGGCGATGCTCTACGGCCGCGGTCGCCAGATCGGACGCGTTCTCAAGGGCTCCCAACTCAACGACCGCACCGTCCATGCCGTGTTGAACACCATAGGCCTGAGCTGCGAATGCGGACTGGATCGCAGTTGGATGCAGGGCGCGATGCTCCCGATCAAGTGGGGCGAGGACGTCCAACAGCAGGTCGCGAAACATCTCGGCTTCGATCCCGAAAACCCCGCGATCAAGATGGAGATGAGCCAGATCCTTTCCAAGGGCGGCGCCGGCCAGGGAGCCAAGATCAAGGTCGCCCAGGCGGACATTGACACCCTGCTCGCCGGTTATTCGGAAACCGCAGCCGGTGAGACGGAAGCTGACGCCCCCGCTGATACCGCGCCGAGTGAAAGTGAGACGCAAGCTTCAACAGCCGAGGCAAGCGAAACCAACGAACCCGTTCCAACTGCGCCCAACCCCTTGGACACCAACGCAGCTTCGGAAGACACGGCAATCAACGACAATCGCCAAGGCCGGTTCCGCCCGTTGTTGCTGATCTTCGGCGGCGCGGCGGCCTTCATCCTCGCCGCCGGCCTCGTCATCCTCCTCCGCAGCCGCGGGAACAGTTGAAGCGCGATGAAAGGACTCGTTTCTCTAAATCCACGCCGTCGGTGGCCTCACCGCTCTCGATCGCGCGCGAGCGGCGCACAGCGCCGCAGTCCAGGACGCTGTCGCGACATCCAACGCCCAACCGGTCACCCTTGGGACTTGGAGCTTGGAGCTTCTTCCGCCTTCGCGCCGCTTCGTCGCGACAAGTTGAGTTTTGGAGCTTGGGATTTGGAACTTTTCTCGCCCCAAGCCTCTCTCACTTCCCTTCACGCCTAATGCCGCTCCTCCCCATCATCCTCAAGGAGATCGCGCATCGCCGCTGGAACGCGCTGCTGACGCTCATCGCCGTCACGACGGCGACCGGCTTCGTGGGCGTATTCTTCATGATCGGCGAGGCTTCCCAGCGCGAGACCAAGCGCAACCTCCGCGACATGGGGCAGAACCTCCGCATCATCTCCAAACAGACCAATATGGAAGAGTTCTGGAACCAGGGCTACTCGGAGGAATTGATGCCCGAGGAGTGGGTCTACGAATTCGAGAATGTGAAGGGCCTGTTCTACTC
>JAYPGD010000341.1:0-6571 GCA_038126655.1 Verrucomicrobiales bacterium | reverse complement strand
CTGCGGCGGCGGATACGGAGCGCGCCCAACGGGCTCCGGAAATGGCCAGACTTGAGATGGAGAAGGAGCGACTTCGTGGATCCGAGGAAGCGGCGCGGCGAATGCAAGGGCGCGACGCGCCTGAACCCGCCCCTCAAAAGACTGAGTTGAAGAAACGTGTCGAAGGCGAGGCGAAGATCGCCCGCCCCGCCCCGAAGGCTCCCGCCGCGCCCGCGCCTTCTTCCGCGGCAGTAAGCCGCTCCAGGTCCCTGGCTCCCGCGGCCAAGGCCTTCGCCGCCAAGCCCGTCGCCCGCGTCAAGGTCGATCCCGGGACCCTGCCCTCCCGCGAGGAGGAGATCTGGGTCATCTCGCGCCTCGATGACGACCGGGCCCGCGACGCACGGATCGCCAGCCACGACAACGACCTGCCCATCTGCTCCCTCCGCGGCCGCAAGGGTCCGGAGAATCAACTGATTCCCATGCCGCTCAAGCACACCGAGGTGAACGCCGCGGTCGACGGCTACCTCGCAACCGTCGAGGTCACTCAACAATTTCACAATCCGTTCTCGAGCAAGATCGAGGCGGTCTATGTTTTCCCGCTGCCCCAGAACGCCGCGGTGAATGAATTCGTGATGACCATCGGCGACCGGCGCATCCGCGGCATCATCCGCGAGAAGCAGGAAGCGAAGCGGATCTACGAGGCCGCGCGCGCCGGCGGCTACAAGGCCTCCCTGCTCACCCAGGAGCGGCCCAATATCTTCACCCAGAAGGTCGCCAACATCGAACCCGGCAAACGCATCGACATCGACCTGAAATACTACAACACCCTCGCCTGGCGCGACGGCTGGTATGAGTTCGTTTTCCCGATGGTGGTCGCCCCGCGCTTCAACCCCGCCGGTTCAACCGCCGGCGTCGGCTCGATTCCCCGCGGCCGGCACGGCGGCTCCGGTCAGGCGACCGAGGTCCAATACCTGCGCCCGAAGGAACGCAGCGGGCACGACATCATGATCAACGTGAAGCTCAACGCCGGCGTGAAGATCGAGGAACTGCAATCCCGCACGCACGCCATCGCCAAGGCCCGCAAAGCCGATGAGCGCTACGACATCTCCCTCAAACCGCTGGACACCCTGCCCAACAAGGACTTCGTCCTCCGCTGGCGCGTGACGGGCTCCAGGCTGAAGTCCAACTTCATCACCCACCGCGATGAGCGCAGCGGCTACTTCTCCCTGATGCTCTATCCTCCCGATTCCATGAAGTCGCTCAAACGCAAGCCGATGGAGATGATCTTCGTCATCGACTGCTCCGGCAGCATGCGCGGCGCGCCTCTCAGGCAGTCCAAGGACGCGATCAAACGCGCGCTCAATCACCTCGAAAAGGACGACACCTTCCAGATCATCCGCTTCTCCAACAATGCCTCCCAACTCGGCGGCGCGCCCGTCCCCGTGACGCCGCAGAACATCCGCCGCGCCAAACGCTACCTGGACAACCTCAACGGCTCCGGCGGCACGCAGATGATCGAGGGCCTCAAGGCCGCGCTGGACTTCGGGCACGACCCGCGCCACCTGCGCTTTGTCACCTTCCTCACCGACGGACTGATCGGCAACGAGGCCGACATCCTGCGCGCCATCAAGCAACGCCTCGGCGCCACCCGCATCTTCAGCTTCGGCGTCGGCTCCTCACCCAACGATTACCTCATGGATCGCATGGCCAAGCTTGGACGCGGCGCCGTCGCCTACCTGAACCTTCAGGACAGCGGCTCCGAGATCATGGACCGCTTCTTCGAGCGCGTGAGCCACCCCGCGTTGACCGACATCGACATTGACTGGAACGGCCTTGAGGTTGAGGAGGCCTATCCCGCCCGCGTCCCCGATCTCTTCGTCGGGCGCCCCCTCGTCGTGACCGGCAAATTCAGCGGCGGCGGCAAACGCAACATCCGCGTGCGCGGCCGACTGGCCAACGGCGAGGAGACCGCCATGGACGTGCCGGTCGATCTCAACAACACGGAGACCGTCCACAAGGGACTCGCGGCGGTCTGGGCGCGCCGCAAGATCGCCGCCATGGCCGACGACGCCGCGATGTTCCACAACCCGGAACTCGAAGACCAGATCAAGGGCCTGGCCCTCGACTACAGCCTCATGTCGAAATACACCGCCTTCGTCGCGGTCGATTCCAGCGCGCGCACAGCCGGCGCCTTCGGGACCACCGTCCCGGTCGCCGTGCCCGTGCCGGATGGAGTGCGATATGACACGACCGTGGGGAACTAAGCCGCAAAAGGATGCGCCCGTCCTACGATCTCCCAAACTTCTTCGCCAACTCCCGCTCGTTCATCTCGATCAGGGTCGGCCTGCCATTGGGACAGGTGTAGGGCATCGAACAGCGACGCAAGTCCTCCACCAACTGCGTCAACTCCGTCTCGCTCAAGGAATCGCCGGATTGCACCGCGCGATGGCAAAGGCTCTGGGCAATAACGCGCTCGGTCAAGCGATCCGAGCCCGCCGAACTTCCCGCCGCCTTCAGGTCGTCGATCAATTCCAGGACAAACTTCCGCGCGTCCATGCCGCGGACAAACGGCGGCAACGCGTCCAACAGGAAGGTCTGCTCGCCAAACTCGCTCAAACCCACCCCCAGTTTGGCCAGCGCATCCAATTGCTCCCGGACAAACCCCGCGTCGCGCGTGGACAACTCAACCGTCTCAGGCAACAACAACCGCTGCGCCTCGCCGGCCGCGTCCTGCGCCTCCGCAAGCATCTTCTCATAAAGCACGCGCTCGTGCGCGGCGCGACGATCCATCAGCACCATCCCCCGATCGGACTCCAGCACGACATAATGCCGCGCCACGGTCCCCAGCATCCGCAATGGCACCTTGAGCAACGGAGCCGGCTCCAAGGGCGCGTCCTTCACCTCCTTCTCGATGGCGGCGATCCGTTCCTTCGCGTCGTCGTCCAAAACCGCGCGACCCGGCTTCCCGCCCGCCGTCGTCGCCGGAGGAACAGGCGTCGGTTTCGGAACTTCGGGAAAGATGCGTTGCGCTGACGCGGGACCGGACTTCCTCTCCGCCCCGGGCTTCGCCGCAGGCGTCGCCGCTTCAAACGATTCCCCGCCGGCCAACTCCATGGTCTCGCTCCGCTTTGTCGAAGCGGTGGGGAACGGCTCCGCCTTCAACGGCTCATCGGCCGGGACGACATCCACCGCGTCGTCAGCGGAGGACGTCGCCAGGCTCTCGCGGTGATAGTCCAGCAAGGCGTCGCGAACGGCGTCGGCAACCAACGCGCGCACCTCGCGGTCGCGCTCAAACTTCACCTCGCGCTTGGCCGGATGAATGTTCACATCGACCGAGGCCGTGGGCATTTCAAGAAACAGGCAGCAGATCGGATAGCGGCCCTTGGGCAACCCGCCGCGATAGCCTTCCAGCAGCGCCTGGTTCAGGCCGCGGTGTTCGATGGGCCGCTTGTTGACGAAGACGTGCTGATCCTGCCGGTTGGCGCGCGACACGCCCGGAGCGCCGGTGAAACCCCAGATCCGGATCGCCCCCTCCTCGCCTGCAACCGGAATCATCTGGATCTCCGCGCCATACAACGCCCGCAACCGCTCCTTCAGGGCCGCCATGCGCGACGCCGCATCGCCGCCCGCCGACTCCGCGGGCAGGCGCCAGACCATGCGCTTGTCGCTCTTGAAATCGAAGGCGATCTGCGGATGCGCCAGGGCGGTCAATGCGAGGCAATGTTGGATGTGCGCCCGCTCCGTCTCCTGGCTCTTGAGAAACTTCCGACGGGCCGGCAGGTTGAAGAACAACTGCCGCGCCTCCACCGTCGTGCCCGGCGCGCGTCCCGCGGACTTCACATCGATCAACTTGCCGCCATCAATCGCGACCTCCGTGCCTTCCGGCTCATCGCCTTCGCGCTCGCGCGTGGTCAGGGTGAAGCGACAGACGCTCGCGATGCTGGGCACGGCCTCACCGCGGAAGCCCATGGTCGCGATCGTCGTCAGATCCTCCGCCTTGCGCAGCTTGCTCGTGCCATGGCGTTCGAGCGAAAGCAGCGCGTCGTCGCGACTCATGCCCACGCCGTCGTCCGTCACGCGGATCAACGCCCGCCCCCCCGCCTGGATCTCCACGCCGATCTTCCCGGCCCCGGCGTCGATGGCGTTCTCCACCAGTTCCTTGACCACGCTGGCCGGACGCTCCACGACCTCGCCGGCGGCGATCTGATTCGCCACCTGATCGGAAAGCACGCGGATTCGGTTCATGGAAAACAGGGTGAAAAACTGGGCCGCAAAATTGCCAGATCCCCCAGGCCAAGCCGATCTTTTTTGCAGGGAGCCAACGAATGTCCACGCCGCTGTTTGAACACAGAGGGCGCGGAGGGAAGAAGAACCACGGAGAAAGGCAGTCTCAAATATCCGCAGCAGTCCGGCCGGAGACCTCCCATCCAACGCCAGTCAATCCTCGTTGGACATCAGGCGCGCCATACTCAAGTCTGCTCCGTCACTGATGAACTGACAGTTCTTGTCCCCCAAGATTGAAGGTATCGCAGTGTAACGCCTCAGCGGGCCGAGAACTGCAAGGTTTTCCGCCTTGATCCATTCGCCGGCCCAGAATACGCACAAGCCCTCGACTGACTCATCCAACGCCGAGTAAACGCCCTTCGCATATTTGTCTGTTCCGTCCACGCGCAACAGGATCGTAGGGGAATCCATTTCCAGTTCTACGTCATCTCCGTCAAGCCATGGCCGCATGGACGACTCGTCGCCGCCAATTGGCCCGTCTTCTCCATCCTCATCCGTGGACAAGTCGAGACACCATAACCAGATAGGATGTTGCAGGAGGTCCGTCAGAGTGACTTCGTGGGAAAACTTCCAATCGCCGAATCTTGGATCTTCTGTGGACCGGTCCGCGCCGGGATCATTCTTGTCGGATGGCCGCTCCTCGGACGTCTCTGGAGTAGAACTTGGGAGGTCAACCGCCGTGGCGGCGTCGAATTCGAAGTAGTAGTTGCGATCCTCCGGTTGAGGGTCCGGCAACTCATAGATTTCCAGTTTTTCCAGATCGCCGGAGTGGTAGGTCTCCCTGGTGACATCGCCGCTCTGCCCCGGCCCGATATCTGAAGTGGGCACGGAAGACCAACCATCCCCTCCACCAGGCATACGCATGCCGAACGTGAAGCGCATGAGAGTCTGATCAGAGTTGTTGACCACACGAAGGCGGACGCTGTTCGGTCCATTGACGCCGACCAAACTTACGGAGAACTTTCTTCGAGCCTCCGCAATTCTTTGTTCCTCTTCTGTGAAAGGCGGCGCTGGTTGCAGCGCCTTCTTCCAGTCGGCCTTGGAGAACGTCTTCTTGGACTTCCGATACGCCGCGACAAACCAATCTGTGAACGATTTCCATGACTTGCTCGTACGGGCTCCGGGCCTTATGGAAGTGACCTGCCAATCGTCCCCATTCTGGGTAAGAAAGGCATCCCCGAGATCGAATTGACGTCCGACCACCACCTTCGTCGCGCCATTCGCCAAGTCCTTCATTGGAGCATACACGTAAAGACAATGCCATGGGTTGACGGGATCCCGGAACAAATCAACTTCGCCGAAGTTCTGCAGGAAATCCCGATAGTCACCTGGCAAGTGAGCGAGGTCTGATGAGGGATCCACGGGGCGAAACTGAAAGAATTTCTTCAGCTTGATCCGGTCGCAATCTTCCACGAATTCCTTCAACTCACTCATCAGTTATTTTCCTATTTCGCCGCTTTCCGACGCCTCTTCCACATGCGGAATCCTCCATTGACCTCAATATTGACTGTATTACATTGTCATACAACATGAATGCCGTGCTGACAATCCGTCTCGACGAAGATCTTCAGTCATTGCTTGACCGGGCATGCAGCCTGTCCGGGAGGACGCGGAGCGACATGGCGAGGGACGCATTGCGACGACAACTGACCTTGGCCGCCTTTGAGGAGTTGCGTCGGAAGGCCTTGCAAGAAGCCTCCGCCGCGGGATTCCAGACTGACGAGGATGTGTTAGAAGCGGTCTCGTGAAGATCGTGCTCGATTCGAACGTGCTGATTAGCGCGTTCGCCTCCCGCGGCCTGTGCGCCGACCTCTTTCGCGAATTGGCGGCGTCACATGACATTGTCATTTCGGAGTACATCCTGTCGGAGGTTCATGAGAAACTCGTCGGCAAACTCAGGATCTCGACATCCGTCGCAGACGGCATCCGCAACCTGCTCACGCAGTATGTGGCGGAATCGCCCGAACTGCCGAAGATCGATGCCTCCATCCGGGATCCTGACGATGTCCCCATCATTGCCTTCGCCGCCGCGATCGATGCGGATATCCTGATCACAGGCGATCGCGATCTGTTGGATGTCGCCTCGGACCTGCCGGTTAAGACGCTTTCGCCACGGGAATTCTACAATCGCTGAAAGCGCGACCCGGCCCACACTGCGCCACCTCAACACCTTGGGCGCCATTCCAACGCGGAGGACACGGAGAAGAACCGGTTCCGCTACTCCGGCGATTTCATGTAGTCATCGACCATGACAATGAAATCACAGGCATCCCACAGGGATGAAAAAAATGCTGGCCGGATGAGGTTT
>JAYPGD010000340.1:0-6589 GCA_038126655.1 Verrucomicrobiales bacterium | reverse complement strand
CCGGGTAGAGGCGGATGTCCGGCAGGTCGCGCTTGAGCTCGTCCAGGTCCAACCACTCGTCCGTGAAATTCTCGACGAATCGATCGAAGCGGCTGTCGGCAATCAGTCGGTCCGTCTCGGCCATCAGCTGCGTGCGCCCCCGCAGTTTCCCTTCCTCAGCCGCCTCCGCCAGGCGGGCATCCGGGCGCGTGTTCCAAAGGAAGTGTGAAAGTCGGGAAGCGATGTCGAACTGCGCCGCGTTTCCTCCGCCGGCCGGCTCCACCAAATAGAGGAACCGCCCCGAACAAAGCATCGCTTGGTATCCCGTCAGCATCGCCTCCGCAAAAGACGCGCCGGAATCGAGTTCCGCCCGGATGAGTCGGAGCTGCGATTCCAGTTCAGCCTCATTCACCGGCCGCCCGGCCGCGCGGCGCGCGAAGCGCCGCAGCAATCGCCGGGCGTCCCCCCGCGGATTGTCGCTCACGACATTGACGGCGAGCCCCGACCCTGGCCCGAGCGCAGCCAAGGGAAGATCGCCAAACAGGACCCGATGTGATTCCGGCGGCCAGGTTTCAGGCTGCAGGGGACCTTCAATCACCAACCATTGAAAGGCGACGCCCGGGTGACCGTCCGCCGGCATCGGGGGAAAATTGTAATACAACGGCCCGCCATGGCTGGTGATCGGATGAGGCACAGGCAGACCGAACAGGCTGTACTCGAAGGTCTCGCCCTTCTTGAGCAGCACAGTTGTTTCGTATTCGGCCTGCTCCGGCTGGATGTCGATCCATCCGCCGGTCGCCCGCACGTCGCCCGACACATCGGCGGCCGATGGCTGACGCGCGCGAAAGGTCATGCCCAGCGGCTTGCTCGCGGGAGCCATCCAGAAGCCCGGTTTCTGCAGCACGGCGCGGGCCGAGAAGCGGACGCGATAGGCTCCGGCGCGCTTCGCCAGGAAACCGCGCGGATAGGCGTAATAGGGCCAGGTCGCCGAGCGAAAGACACACACCTCTAACTCCTCATCGCGCTTGCCGGCCTTGTTGGCCTTGGCCACATCCGCGTTGGAAATCGGAACCATCTTCCCCCGCTTCGCAAAGAACATCGCCTCGCGTCCGCCGTGCTCGCCCACCTTGGGATAAAGATCCGTTCCAACCACCCGGATTGTCTCCGCCGGGACCGGCTTTACGCCGCCGGCCACAGCCTCACGCAGCGCCGCCTCCGCAGCGCTCAAATACGCCTCTATCTGCACGCGCGACATGTCGAGCGTGGCGGCCGCCTTCGAGAATCCTCCCGACGTCCGGTCCTCCGGCAGCTTGTCCTTGATGTCCAGATCCGGCAGACGCAGCAGGTCGCGCAGATTGTGCTGGTATTCCACGCGGGTGAGCCGCCGCAACATCCCCCGTCCATTCGCGCGCACCTCCGCGAGATCGGCTTCGTGCAGGACGTTGTCCAGCAACGACAGCAGCTTCGCTCGTTCGGCGGCCGGCAGCTTCTCCGCCTTGGGCGGCATCTCCTTCTTCGCAATCCGGTCGAGAATGCGGACCCATTGGTCGCGCGATTTCCGTTCAGCCGGATCGAACGGCTTGTCCGTCAAATCCAGCCCGCCCTTGGCCGACTCGGAATCATGACAGTCGTGGCAATGACGCTGCATCGCCAGATCAATGCGGTCCGAAATGTCATTCCCCGCTGCGACGCCCACACAGGCGACATACAGGCCGCCGATCGCCGCAATCGATCTTTGTTTCATACGAGGGAAGCTATCGGGCGGACGTTGATTATTCAATTCACCGTTGCCGTCAATCCGGCGGGTTTGACAAACAGCGCCGCTTGCCCTGAGTATGCACGCCCATGGGCGCCGAAATCCTATATTGGCTGATACCGGGAGAACTGGCGGGTATGCCGATGCCGATGCTGCATCCCGAGCGGCGCGCGAATCAAGGCGGCGATCTCAATGCGTTCGACGACGATCTCCCCAGACTGCACGCCGCCGGAGTCCGGGCGGTCGTTTCCCTCGTGAACAACCCCAGCGACGGCCTGGCCTACCACGACGCCGGCTTCGACTTCATTTCCGTCCCCATTCCCGATTTCAATCCCCCCGCGCCGCCCCAGGCCCAGCAGGTGGTCGAGTTCATCGACAAGATGAAGGGCGAGGGCAAGCCCGTGGTCGTCCACTGCCACGCGGGCTACGGCCGGACAGGAACCCTCCTCGCCGCCTACCTGATCGCGAAGGGCGCCAAGACCATGGACGCCATCGGCGCCGTGAGACACGTCCGCCCCGGCGCCATCGAAACCCAGGGTCAGGTGCAATTCCTCGCGGATTGGGAGTCAATGCAGCCCGGAGGCTGATCACCGGCGGGCCGAAGCTCCCGCTGAGCCGAACGTTCGAATTTGCCGGCAGATTTCCGAAGTTCGGCTGCGCCGCCGATCAGATCGTTCTTCGCGGCCAACGCGCCTCCACAACGTGGATTCGGCTCAGCGGGAGCTTCGCCCCACCTGCTTTCACCCGCCCGCCGCGCGGCGCTTCACAAATTCAATCACCGCGAGGTCATTCTCCGCATCACGCACCACGCGGAGGAACTCGCCCAGTCCGACATGGACGCTCTTCAGGAAGGGCCGGTCCCCGCCGCAGCCATACATCAGGTCCGGCGGCATCTCGCCCCGCAGCTTGGCCCTGGCTTTGGGAATGATGCGCGGCAGCCAGGCAATCCCATCGACCGCGTCGCTCTTGGCCGGCAGCGCGTCCATGTCGATCTCATGCCCCGTCCACTCGCCGTTCATATGATTGAGGAAATAATCGCGTCGAATGGCCGTGACCTCCTCCACCTCGGCATAGGTTGGCGAACCGCCCAACCCATCCTCCACGAAATCGAACAACTCCTGAGCCGTGCAGCCGATCCCTTTCAGGAACGCCGCCTCGTCCGGTTCGAACATGACGCCGGGCGATTGACGCCCCGCCAAATACCGTTCCACTCCCGCGTCATAAATCTCGCGGAACCGCCCTTTCCATTCGTCGTCGCTCATACCGTCATTATGTCCGTTACAGCTTCATCCGTTCGCCCCGTCATTTCTTCCCCTTGCCGCCCGTCTTCCGGAAACGGACGACGTAGTTGTCCTTCAACTCGACCGGCTCGTCGATCTTCTCAAAACCCGCCGCCTCAATCTCCGCCGTGAAGACCTCCTGCCCCGCGCGCACGTGGTTCATGATGAAGTCCGAACTCTTCCCCTCGATGCGCTTGAAATCGATGAGAATGATCGTGCCGCCCGGCCGCAGCGCGGCGCGCAGGGACTTCAACGTCGCCTGCGGATACTCGAAATGATGGTAGGTGTCGCAGATGAAGGCCGCGTCGACGCTGCCCTTCGGCAACTTCGTCGACTTCGCCGTGCAGAGACGGGTGGCGATATTCTTCAGACCCTCCTCCTTCTTGAACGACTCGATCCGCGATAGAAACGCCGGCACGATATCCACGGCGATCACGCTCCCCTTCTCACCGACCTTGGCCGACAACATTCGCGTGAAGAAACCCGTGCCCGAACCGATGTCGGCCACGTCCATTCCCGGCTTCAGACCAATGCCGTTCAGGATGGCTTCGCGATGATCGTAGACTTCGCGCCCTTCCCGTTCGAAACGCTCCACCCACTCGCCGACCTTCAACGCGGGATCCAGAAACCGCTTGTTGATGCCCGGCTTGACGCTCTTGTCCTGCGCCAGCCCCCCCGACATGGACGCCAGGAACACAACCGTCGACGCGAACAGGCAGACCACAGATCGAAATCCGAAATAGGTATGTTTGATCCGCGCAGACTACCGCGGATCAACGGCCGGCGTCGAGTCTGAGCGCACAACGGACAAGGCGGACGCATGAACGCGAAACCATCGTCAGTTCGAGGCATTGCGGCCCGCCGCGCGCCGTAAATCGCGGGAAGGCAGCCCCCTCGCCGGCCAATGCCGCGCTCCCATGGCAGGTTCCGATGTCACATGAACACCAGGCTGCCTGCTCGCTCCGCGTAACCCGGGGACCCACTCCAACGTCAGTTGAACCACATGCAGAATCCCGCCGCTTCCAACCTCACCCGCACGGGGCTCGTCGCTGTCGTCTGCCTGAGCGCGATCTCCAGCGCCTTCGCCCAGTCCGCGGCAAAGGGCCTCCTTCTCGATCCCGTCGATTCCAAACGCGAACGCACCGTGCCATTGCGGATCCATCTGAAACCGTCCGACAAGCCGCAGCCCGTCATCCTCTTCTCCCACGGGTTGGGCGGTTCGCGGGACAACAACGCCTACCTCGGAGAATACTGGGCGGCGCACGGCTACATTGGCGTCTTCATGCAACACCCCGGCAGCGACAACTCGGTCTGGAAAAGCGCCGGCAGGGGAAGGGCCTTTGCCGCTCTCAAGAACGCCGCCGGAATCCAGCAGACCATCGCCCGATTCCAGGACATCCCCTTCGTCATCGATCAACTGGAGAAATGGAACGCGACCAAGGGCCATCAACTGTTCCAAAGGCTCGATCCAGAGCGCATCGGCCTGTGCGGACACAGTTACGGCGCCGTGACCACCATGGGGCTGGCCGGGCAAAAACTCATCGGCCGCCGGACATTCCGGGACGAGCGCATTGACGCGTTCATGCCTCTCAGCCCATCAAAGGGCAGAGGCGGCGACCCCAATCGCGCTTTCGGCCATCTCAACGTTCCCATCCTCTGCATGACCGGAACCAGGGACGGCAGCCCGATCGACCCCAACCTGAACCCCGTTTCCCGCCGCGAGGTCTACAAGGCGCTGCCTTCCGGCGACAAGTATCAACTTGTCTTTGAAGGCGGCGAACACTTCGCCTTTGGTGACAGCGGCGGCTTCAAGGCGCGGCGGCGCAATCCCAAACATCACCCCGCCATACAGAAGATTTCCCTCAGATTCTGGGACGCCTATCTAAAAGGCGACAAATCGGCGAAGGCCTGGTTGCAATCGGACGCGCCGCGCAAAGCCTGCGACCTGCACGCCAAGGATGTCTGGGAATGGAAGTAGGCTCAGGGCGATGTAGCTCCAAGGAATCCACTCCCTCCGGTTGCGGGACTTCCCCTCCTCCACGCATTGAATCCCATTGTCATCACCGTCACGCCGTGGCATCAGATTCATTGTTGATTGCATTCCGCCCCATGACGCTCGATTCGATCCAGCCCAACGCGACGCGCCCGCCGCGCACAATCCGCGCCTTCCGCCACGCCTTCCTCACAATCGGTTGCGCCGTCCTTGCCTGCGCCTCGCCCCATCGCGCAAACGCCCGGGAAGCTCCCGCTTTCCAACTCCCGGAGAAGGTTCGCTTCAACCGCGACATCCGCACGATCTTTTCGAAGACCTGCTTCGCCTGCCACGGACCGGACGCCAATGCCCGCAAGGCCGATCTCCAGATGGATGTCCGCGAGCAGGCCGTCGCCGAACGGAACGGCGCGCGGCCGATCGTTCCCGGCTCCGCGGAAAGCAGTCTCGCCTGGCAACTCATCGCCGCTTCGGACCCCGACGACCGGATGCCGCCGCCGGATTTTCACACGCAACTAACCGCGCGCGAAAAGGCGCTGATCCGGAAATGGATTGATCAGGGCGCGGAATACGAAACACACTGGGCGTTCATCCCGCCCACCAAAGCGGCTCCCCCCAAGGTCAACCACAGCGACGCCGTCCGGAATTCCATCGACAACTTCGTCATAAAACGGCTCGAAACCGAGGGATTGAGACCAACCGCACCGGCGGACCGTGCGTCGTTGATCCGCCGGGCATCCCTCGACCTGACCGGTCTCCCGCCAACGCCGGACGAGGTCGCAGTCTTTGTCCGCGACCCGGCCTCGGACGACGACGCCTTCTCCAAGGCGGTCGATCACCTGCTCGCCTCGCCCCGTTTCGGCGAACACCGCGCGCGCTACTGGCTGGACGCCGCCCGCTATGCCGACACCAGCGGCTATCAATACGACCGCATCCGACACCAGTGGGTCTGGCGCGACTGGGTCATCAACGCCTTCAACTCCAACCTCCCCTTCGATCAGTTCACCATCCAGCAGACCGCGGGGGACCTGCTGCCGGACGCCACGGACCAGTCACGCCTGGCGACAGGCTTTCATCGCAATCACCCGATCACTCTCGAGGGCGGCGTGATCGACGAAGAGTATCGCACGGAATACGTGATGGACCGCGTGGTCACCACAACCACGACCTGGCTGGGGCTGACCTTCACCTGCGCCCGCTGCCACAATCACAAATACGATCCGATCGACATGGACGATTTCTATTCGTTCTACGCGTTCTTCAACAGCGTGCCCGAACGCGGCCTCAACGGCTTCAATCCCAAGGCGAGGATCAGTTCGCCGCTGCGCCCGGATCGGACAGCGGAATTCGCCGAGAGGATCGCCGCGACAGAGAAGCGCCTTTCCGCCGCCATCAAGGCCGCCGGCGGCTCCATGGCCGACTGGGAAGCGAAGCTCAACAAACTTGTCTCCGCCGAAGCGAAGTCCGTGAAGATCGACACGCTCAGCGCCCAGGGCGGAACGAAACTGCTAAAGCAGGACGACGGCAGCGTCCTCGCAACCGGCCCCAATCCCGCGACCCAGACCTACCAGATCGGGTTCACGC
>JAYPGD010000339.1:0-6605 GCA_038126655.1 Verrucomicrobiales bacterium | reverse complement strand
CGATAATACGGCAGGTCCGCCAAGGTCGCCAGCGCGCTGGCCTGGCCCAACCCCGTGGCGTTGTAGCTGTCGCGAACCCTGTCCAGGGCCGCAATCAACTCCGGGTGACCGACGAAATAACCGACGCGTTGAAAGCACAGCGAATAGGACTTGGAAAAGGTCCGCGACACGATCACATGCGGATATTTCAACGCCAGTTCCATCGCGTGCTCCCCGGCGAAATCCACGTAGGCCTCGTCCAGAATCACCAAGCCCTTCTGCGCCCGGCAAAGTCCCTCCAACTCATCCGTCGAATAGCCGCGTCCGCTCGGCGCATTGGGCGTGGTCACGTAGGTCAATGCCGCGCGGAAGTTCCACTGCTTGCCGCGGCGCAACTCCGCGACCGAAGGCAGGCTGTAGTCCGCGTTCAACGGAACCTCGCTCTTCCGCGCGCTATGAATGTCCGACAACACCGGGTAAAGCGAGTAGCTCGGAGTGAAATACTGGATGGTCTCGCGACTCACCGCCGCGCCGGACTTCGCGGAACCCGCCGGCTCGACAAACGCCCGCGTCGCCAAGGCCAACAGTTCATCGGAACCATTGCCGATGATGACGTTCTCCGCCGAACACTTGTGCAGCTTCGCCAACCGCTCGCGCAAGGGCTGCGCCGTCGGATTCGGATACAACCGCAACCGCCCGTCCACCGAACGCTTGATTGTTTCCAACACCTTGTCCGAGGGCGGATAAGGATTCTCGTTGGTGTTGAGCTTGATCAGCCCGCGAACCTTCGGCTGCTCGCCCGGAACATACGCATGCAAGCCGTGGACCAACGGTCGGATCAGCGACTTGGGAGCCGGAAAGGACGGCTTGGCATTGGATGGCGACTTACGCTTGGTCATCGAGGCGGATCTCCGCGGAACGTCCGTGCGCATCCAGGCCTTCCATCGCGGCGAATTGCTTCACCGTGTCGATGGATCTGGCCAATGACGCGCGGTTGTATTGCACGACGCTGGTGCGCCGCTGGAATTGATCGACCGTCAACCCGGGAAACGAAGCGCCCGCCCCGCCGGTCGGCAGTGTGTGGCTTGGCCCGGCCAGGTAATCGCCCAACACCGTCGGCGACATCGGCCCCAGGAAGATCGCGCCCGCGGTCACGATGCCTTTCGACACCTTGGCGGCGTCCTTGGTCATCACCTCGCAGTGCTCGGGCGCCAGTTGATTCGCCAAAGCGACGCCGTCGGCCAACGACTTCACCTGCACCAGCCAACCGCCCTTCTTCAACGCCTTTCTGATGAAGTCGCCGCGCGACAACGCCGGCAGTTGTTTCTCGATTTCCTTTTGAACCGCGGTCAGGAATTTCGCCGAAGTCGAGACCAGCCACACCCGCTCGTGCCCGGAACCATGCTCCGCCTGCGCCAGCATGTCGGCGGCGGCGAACTTCGCGTTGGCCGTGTTGTCGGCCAGGACCATCAATTCACTGGGCCCGGGAAGCAGATCGATCGCCACGTGACCGACCAGCAACCGCTTGGCCGCGACGACATAGGCGTTGCCCGGCCCATAGATCTTCTGCACGGGGCGAATCGTCTTCGTGCCCAGGGCCAGGGCCGCGATCGCCTGCGCGCCGCCGACTCGATAAACCTCCGTCGCTCCCGCCTTCTGCGCCGCGTAGAGGATGGCGTCGTTCACCTTGCCGTCCTTGCCGCACGGGGTGCAGACCACGATCTCTCGGCAACCCGCCACCTTCGCCAGCACGATCGTCATCAAACAGGTGGACACCAAGGGCGCCGTGCCGCCCGGGATGTAGATGCCAACCCGTCCAAACGCATCGAACTTCTCGCCAACCGTCGCCCCCTGCGCGTTCTTTGCCGACCAGTTCTTCCGCAAGGATTGCTTCGCGAAGAACGCCACGTTCTTGCTGGAAACCTCAACGGCCGCGCGCAATTGCCGACCCGCCGCCTTCTTGGCGGCGGCAAGTTCAGCCTCGGTGACGGCCAACGCCTTGGCGTTCAGCTTGGCGCCGTCGAAGCGCTCGGTGAATTCCAACACGGCCTTGTCGCCGCGCTTGCCGACCTCGTCCACGATCGCGCGCGTCCGCTCCTCGATCGTGCGGTCGAACAGGCTGGAGGGCGCGGTCAGCTTCTTCAACTGCCGCGCAAAGTCGTTGTCCGAATGACGGATGATTCTCATGCGCGCGCGAAGCTAGAGGAAGACGCCGCCAAAGTCAAAACGGGCAGAACCGAATAAAAATCCCAAGCTCCAAGCTTCAAATCCCAATGAAGCTCCAAAGCGCGCCATTCCTTTCCGCGTCTTCCGCGTATTCCGTAGTTCAACAGTTCAATGCCTTCCTCCGTGGCCCTCCTTCTCTCCGTGCCCTCTGTGATGGGAACCGCGCCTCCGACTTGTTCGAGTCCCATTCCGATCCGGAACCGAACACCCGACTGCCCCCTTCGGTTCCAACGCTCGGAGTTCCGCCTTTAGGCGGTATTCACGCACGACGGAGACGGGCGTCCAGCAATTCACTGACGTCGAGTCCGGGAGTTCTCCCAAGCCGCCATGCAGCCGACGCCACCCCGCCTCAAGGCGGAACTCCAAACGGTGGGGGCGCCCGATCGGCCCACTACCGCTCGTCGCCACCGTGATCACTTTCCGCGTCTTCCGCGTATTCCATAGTTTCAACAGTTCAATGCCTTCCTCCGTGGTTCTCCTTCCCTCCGTGACCTCTGTGATAAAAAACGCGCCACCGACATGTCCGAAGCCCGATTCTCAACACGGAGGACGCGAAGAACACAGAGGGCCACGGAGGGGATTCGAGGGATTCAATGAGGTCCGTGGACCAGCAGACTCAACGATTCAATCCACAACGGCGACGCCCAGATCAGGATCGCGTAAATGATCCAACCACGACCCGTTTCCCCAACGCGTTTCGCAGCGACCAACCGAATTGCGATCAAGGCGTCGAATGACAGGGCCAGCTTCACTTTCGCCATCCCTACCTCGCAAAGACACGGGAACAGGGTCATCTGAACCAGAAACACTATCCCCAAGGCCGCCCACAAATGGCGGTAGTTCCAGAGAATTGCGGAACTCGGATGCGCGACACTCATGCCTCGCCTCGCCCCTCGTTCAGGACGCCCCTGTTCAAAATCCACCACCAGGCAATCAGACTACAGGTTCCCCCTCCAACAAGAACAAGTCCGCAGCTCATGAAACCACACCGGCACCCCCCGATTGTCGCGACCTGATGCCAGTAATCCTACCACGCGACTTGGGCAAGGGCCAGCGTCGCCATGATCCCAAAGACGCTCAACGTTCCAAATGCAGCTCGGAGCATCTTGGGGATCAGCGGGTTCATCAGTCCCCGCCCTCGCCCTTCTCCTCCTCGGCCTCCTCCGCCCTTTTCATGTCGGCCTTGAGACTCTCCAACTTCTCCAGATCCCCGAACACGCCCACGTAGCCACACCGGCCACACATCCGGGCCTGGGTCTTGATGTTGATGTCCTTCAGCGTCCAGAACTTCACATTGCCCAGCCGGAAGTAGTTCCGCCCCGTCGCCTCCAAGGTCCCCTCAATCATCTCATCGTGGTGGCAGACCGGGCAGATCGTCTGCACCTTGTGAACCTCCTTCGCGCTCGGGTGCACCTGCACCACCGCGTCGAGGTCCTCCTTCAGGAAGCGCGTTGAGTCCCCCACCTTGCGGAAAGTGATCCGCCCATCCCGCATCCAGCGGTAAATCGTCGGCTCCCCGACCTCAAGATATTTGGCTGCCGCGCGGATGGTGTACCAGTTCGGTTTATCGTCTTGATCGCTCATGATTCAATTTGATTGATGTAAATAACTATTATTTACTTCATTTTTGTCGATATTTTTCTTCATAAATCCTCACACATGCCGCCTTGCTTTTCGTTTAAATGTCTTAAATAGAATCTTTTACACACAGAACAGGCATCAGAATCAACCCCTTGAAAATCTATCGCATTTGCTAGTATATGACAGTTATTAATAATCACATCTGAAAAGGATGGATTATGAAAGCAAGCCAACCAACCAACCGGATTGCCACTTTTTCGCAAGGATTCACGACCACGACCCAGGAATCGGTCTGCTGCAACAAGGACTATTCCCCCATTGACAGCAGGGGCGAGCTGACGCCCCGCCTCAACGCCAATCGGCCCCGCCATTCACGCCCCCCTCGGGTTCTCAGGGACCATGACCACAACAACCGCGCGCCGGCCCCCTGCTGTCGATTGAGTCAACCGCCAGTTCCAACCACGAGCCTGTCACCAATTCCAATTGCTGAAGTCTCAATCGCCCGATTCTTCCAGGAATCGGCGTTTCACCGCCAACCTCGATCCGAAAGCCGCTCATGAAGACGAACGTCCCCACCTCCCAGAATCCAAACCCGTCGCGGCGTCCGAATCGGCGCCTCACCGCCGATCGCCCGCATTCACGAGCCTGTCACCAGAGTCGCGGCGATGGCCCGCGCAACCTCCCACAACGCCAGCGACGCTGGATGAATTGCCTGTTTGCCAGAATCGACAACGAACTCCACTCCACGCGCTTCCTGCGCAACGAAGATCCTCCGGAGACGCACCCCTTGGAACACCTCCGCGATTCCAGGCCGATCGCATCAACCATTGAGAGCCTGGATCGCCAGCCTCCGATCAAACCTCGCTGGGATGGCGGCGATCGATTCCACATCCCAATCCGTCGCCGCTCCTCCGATCGCCGCGACTAACCTCCAACCACCCCAACCACTCCAATCATGATCAACCTGAACCAACGCCCGCCAACCGCCGGCCCGCCTTCGTCCGGCGAACCTCCGGAACCTGCCGGCAACTCTTCGTCCGAATCGAACCCGATCGATCTCAAGCAGGTCATCCGCTTCCTCCTCGCCGGCAATCCATTCTTCCTGATCAGCGCGGCGATGATGCTCTACGGGCTCTATCTCGTGGCGATCGATCCGACAATGATCCGGGAGGAGCTTTCGAAACTCTGGCACAGGCATCCCACAGGGATGAAAAAAATGCTGGCCGGATGAGGTTTGATCCTGCCATTGGGCAGGTGTGAAAAACAAATCCAACACCCAGCCAGCGCGTTCGAAATTCACCATCTTCAAGCAGATTTGCAATCTGATTCCGCCTCACTTGGTTCCCAAGCTCGCGCGTGAGACCGGCGTGGACAAGAAGGCGCGAGACTTCAGTCCCTGGAGCCACGTCATCTCGCTGATGTTTTCTCAGCTCGCCCACTGTTTGAGCCTCAACGATGTTTGCGACGGATTGAGCCTGCATCGCGGGCCGCTGTCGACGCTGCGCGGCGCGACGCCGCCCTCCCGGAACGGCCTTTCCCATGCCAACAAGGTCCGCGACTGGCGGCTGGCTCAGCAGCTGTTCTATAGCACGCTCGATCACCTCCAGAACCTCACGCCCAACTTCGGAGGTCTACGAGGCAACTCCAGGTTTGCCCGTCGCTTCAGGCGCGCCATCCACATCGTCGATGCCACCACGATCCAGTTGGTGGCCAACTGCATGGACTGGGCGCGGCACCGGCGCCGCAAAGCCGCCGCCAAATGTCATCTGCGGTTGAACCTGCAAAGTTTCCTGCCTCAGTTCGCCATCGTCGACACCGCCAAGGAAAGCGACAGCAAGCGCGCCCGCGAGGTCTGCGCGGACATTCAGGAGGGCGAAATCGTCGTGTTTGACAAGGCCTACGTGGACTTTGCCCATCTGGCCGACCTCTCGGCGAGGGGCGTCTTCTGGGTCACGCGGGCCAAGGACAACATGAAGTATCGCGTCGAACGGAAGATCCAGCACGGGGCCGATGGCGCGATCCTGCGCGATGATCTGATCCGGCTTCAGAACAAGAAATCCCGCCAAGCCTACCCCGAATTGATGCGTCGGGTGACCGCGTTGGTGGAGGTTGATGGGCGTCTTCAAGAGATGGTGTTCCTGACCAACAACCTGCTCTGGAGCCCGCTCAGCGTCGCCGAACTCTATCGCAGCCGTTGGAGCGTCGAGGTGTTTTTCAAGCAACTCAAACAGACGCTGCAACTGGGGGACTTCCTCGGGCACAACGCCAACGCGGTGAAGCTCCAGGTTTGGACCGCCCTGCTGGTCTTCGTCCTGCTGCGATACCTTCGCCACGTCCACTCCTGGGCGCATAGCTTTTCGCGGCTCTACACGACGCTGCGCAGTAGTTTGTGGCGGCATTGGGATCTGCGCTCCCTGCTCCAATGCTATGGGACAGCCGGTGGTCACCTGCGGATGCTCGCGACGCCCGAACAGGCGTATTTGCCGGGATTTCAACCGCCGGGCTGTGGGACAGCCGGCGCCACACCGTGATCGAAAACCCAGCGGGCGCAGCCGCACGACGAAAATCAGAAAACCGAAATCAAATCCGACGCGAAATTCCTTCGAAAACCGGAGGTTTCACGCCAGACTCATGCCCCTGTGGGATGCTTGTGATTTGAAGTTGGTCAACTCGCGTCACGCCAGAGAGGTGAAGGGCACGCCCTATGCCATGTTGATAGATCAGGCATGATCCGCAAGGCATCTGATTGTCGCGCGGTTGGCAGTTGCAATTCGCGGGGCTTGTGCATTAGTCGATACTGGATCCAACGCGGAGCGTTT
>JAYPGD010000338.1:4510-6626 GCA_038126655.1 Verrucomicrobiales bacterium | reverse complement strand
TGGGGTAGTAGAGCATCATCCAGGGGGCGGTCGCGTATTTCTGCTTTTCCCAGAGCTCGGCGAGTTGCGGTTCGGGATCCGAGTCGAGGTCGGCGATGTGTGATTCGAGATTCACGACCTCGGATTCGTCACGGGTGACCGAGGAGAGGCGATCAACGAGGCGCTGTTGCTCCGCGGTGAGTTTTCCCTTGTGGTAGACGAGGACGCCGTAGGGATCGGCGGGCCAGCGTTCGAGCGCGTAGCGGTAGACGGGCACGGAGCAGGCGAACGCGCTGATTGCGAGGAGCGTCAGGCAGGCGATGAGGGCGGCCCGGGACAGGGGCGGGCGCGAAATCGGATTGTTCGGGCGATTGCGAGGTGGAGCGGCCATTGCAGGTTTATAGCCGGGAGCGTGGTTCAAGCAAACCACTTTCGCAGGCGGGATTGGGAGGCGGCGCGCGATGGAAACCGGGCTTTCATCGACGACGGACCGGCTGTTCGTCCCGGGAGCATCTGTTCCCGACCGGACTCCTTCCGGGGGCAACACGCGGGGTTGGGCGTCAGGGATTGGGCGCTTGCGCCCCGCCTGAGCCATCCCTAAACTCCGCGGCATGTTGATTATCAAGCGATTCACCAAACAACTTTCCACGTTGTTCCTGATGATGGCGATGCTGTTCTGCGCCGGTTGTCCGAAGGACAACACCAAGACAGAGCCGGCGAATCCGGAGCCGTCCACGGCTGATTCCGTGTTGGCCGGCGAGATCAGCGCGCGGCAGATCGCGGACTGGAAGAACGCGGGGGTCCTGGGCGACACGGGCGCCGCCTTCAGTTACGGCGTCTGCCTCTATGTCGGCGACTCGGTCGAAAAGGACGAGAAGGCGGCCATGGAGATTTTTGCGGACATCAAGGACACGAAGGATGTCGGCATTCAGAAATTCCTCGAGCGGATCGAGATCAAGGCGGATGCGGCCAAGGTCGCCGAATGGACGGAGGCGGCGAAGAAAGGCGATGCGGACGCCATGATCAACGTCGCGATCTCGCATTTTCTGGGCGAGGGCGTGAAGGAGGACCGGGTGCAGGCGGTGAAGTGGGCGCACGCCGCTTCGACGCATCAGGAGCACGATGGCGTCCTTACCTCCCTGGAGGGGCGGCTGGGCGAACGGCTTTCCTTCCGGCAGTTGGGCTATGCGCGCCGACTGGCCCGGGAGGAAGGGCTTGTTGCGGATTCGAAGGAATGAGCCGCAGTCGTCCGCGAAGTCACTTCATCCCCGAATCATGAATCTCGACGAGGAGCAAAAGAGCGCCGTCTCCGGATGGATAGCCGAGGGACGTTCGGTTTCCGAGATCCAGGATCTGCTGCGGTCCGAACTCGCCTTGGCGATGACCTATATGGAGGTCCGGTTCCTGGTGGACGATCTGGGCTTGCAGCTCAAGGACGCTGAGCCGGAGCCGGAGCCGGAGCCGGGGCCGGCGGCGGAACCGGAGCCGGGGCCGGCGGCGGAACCGGAACCTGAGACTCAGGCTTCCGAGTCGGTCGGGGAGCCCGCCGGACAGGCGCCGCCCGCCGAAGACGATGGCGTTCCCGGTGAAGAGGCTGAAGGCTCCGTCTCATTGACGGTGGACAAGATCACCCGTCCGGGCGCGATTGTCAGTGGAAGCGCCACGTTCAGCGACGGGAACAAGGCGGAGTGGATGCTGGATCAGATGGGGCGGCTCGGAGTGGTGCCGGAAGTGGAGGGCTACAAGCCGTCCGCCGGGGATGTTGCGGCGTTCCAAGCCAGCCTGCAGGAGGAGCTCCAGAAGCTGGGCTTCTGAGCGGGCGTTCCCGATCCGCCTCAGGCGACCAGCATCTGGTCGTGGAGTTCCTTTTCCCAGTTGCGGGTCAGGAAGCGATAGATCCACTTTTTTGATTCACGGATCCGTCTGTAGGCGGCCTTGATGTCGAGCACGAGGGTGATGCGGCGATTGGGGCAGTTGAGTTCGCCGGTGTCGTGGGTGGCCACCGGCTGGAACCCCATCACGCGGGTATGGAAATCCAGGGGGCTGTGTTTTTCGCCTTCGAAGACGTCGGTGATGTAGTGAGAATAGCCGCGGGCCACGGTCTCATGGCTGGCGGCCGCCATCAGGTTGACCGCCA
>JAYPGD010000338.1:0-4410 GCA_038126655.1 Verrucomicrobiales bacterium | reverse complement strand
GAATAGCCGCGGGCCACGGTCTCATGGCTGGCGGCCGCCATCAGGTTGACCGCCACCAGGATGTTCTTCCGAAATTCGGGAATGACTGCAAAGCGTCCGATTTCCGCGATGCGGTTCTCCCGGACGAAGGCCTCCACATCCAGACCTTTCTCCTCATCGATGGGCTTCAACCCGTAGGTGGCGTAGAGATCGAGGGGCGGATCGTAAAGAATGCGGACCACGCCGACGGGGCGCTCGTTGTAGTAGGCCAGAAACCAGGAAACGTTCTCGTCCGCCAGATCCTCGACCGAAAACATCTTTTCCTCATCGGCCACCCAGTTCTTTTCGACGCGATAGGTTTCCTTGAGGACCCGCATGGCCTCGGCGCGGTCGGCGTCGCTTTGAAGGCGGATGACCCGGATTTTCTTTGAACTGATCATGAGACGATTCGAAAGCTCAGCATTCCATTTTCTTTCCCGACAGTCGACTGATTTCCTTCATGATCGCGAGATGCCACTTTCTCAGCGCTCCCCGACCGGAGCCTTCCTGCCGGGAAGGCGGGCTCATCGGAGGTCCGATATGAAGCGACATCCGATCGCTGTCGCGGATGGGGCGGCCGGAGGGAACTGCGGGGAATCGGATGCCCATGGGGACGACCGGGACGCCGGTCTTCATGGAAAGCTGCGCTGCGCCGGGGTGCCCCTTGAGCAGCGTGTCGGTCGAGCGGTTGACCGTGCCCTCGGGGAAGATGGCGACCGGCGAACCGGCTTCGAGGCGTTCCTGGGCGCGCTTGGGCGCGGAGACCTTGTCGGTCAGCATCGGGCGAAAGACGTTGAGGAAGGCGGGTTTGGCCGGCTTGCGATCCACGGTGATGATCTGGCCGCAGGAATAGACGAGCGCGATGCCGGGGATCAGCTTGAGGTTCCAATCCGCCATGAAGTGCACGGGTTTGCCCTTGCGGTGGAAGAACACCGCGGCCGGCACAAGGACGGCTTCCGGGCGTTGGCTGTGATTGGCCGCCAGGATGAAGGGATCGCAGTCCACCCCGATGTGTTCGAATCCTTCCAGAGCCAGATAACGGCTGCGAAACAGCGACAGGAAGCTCTTGATGAAAAAACGGGTCAGCGGCCGGCCGGCCTGGTGGGGCAGCGGACGCCGGAAGATTTCCCGCACGCCGGGCAGCGGCGATTCGGGCGCGGCGTTGTCGCCGAGCGACGGGGTGTCGGTCGCTCCGGTCATGATCGATCTGGGCCGGCGGTATATGTCATGTCGCAGACGGTCGCGTGAGTGAGGCGCGCTTTGGTGTCACAAAGCCATGATCCTGGAGCGTCGAAAGCGTGACGTTCCAGTGATGTGAGACTTTGGGTCGAGGGGCGACGACCGTGATGGTTGGGGTGGTAGCGCCTGAAGCGGGGATTGAAAACCCGGAAATTGATTGGTCGGCGCGGGCTTTTCGAATTCTACCCGTAGGGAAAGAGGCCTAATGTCTGCGCCGCATGTCGAGCGGGAAAAGGAAAAGGACGCGCGTGGTTCGGGGCGCGGCGGGCCTGGCGATCTCCGGATTGTTGATCTGGTGGGTTGTCGGGCGCGCGGATACGGCCGCCTTGGGGGCGGCTCTGGCCGGCACGCGGTTTGGGTGGCTTGCGGCGGCGTTCGGAGTCTTCGGACTGGGGATTGCCCTGGCTGCGGCGCGTTGGAGTCTTCCGCTGAGGTTGAGTGAAATCCAGGATCCCGGTTCCTTCGTGCTGCGCGCTGCGTGTGTCGGCCATTGTTTCAACATGCTGCTCCTGGGGCCGGTGGGAGGAGACATCGTGAAGGCGGCGTTGTATGCCCGATGGAAACGGCGCTCTGGAGCGAAGACCCTGGCCGCCTGCGCGATCGATCGCCTGCTGGCCGGGGGCGGTTCGTTGGTCTACGGCGTCGTTGTTGCGCTGTTGATCGTGTTCTGCGGCGGGATTGAGAAGTTGGGGGAGTTGCCGTTGAGCGGCCCGGCGTGGCGCGGGCCCGCGGTTGTTGGAGGGGGTGTTGTCCTGGCGGTCTGGGCGTTGCGCGATCGAATCCGCGGCAGTGAATTCCTGCGGCAGTCGTGGCATTCCTTCCGCGATGTGATCCGGCGCTTTGGCGGTTCGCGTCGGTTGCCGGCGCTCGGCGTGACGCTTTCATTGATGAACCAGCTGGTGTGGACCAGCGTTCTGGCGATTTGTCTGTATGCGGTGGCCGGGATGGATGTGGCGTGGCGCGAGACGCTCTGGGTCTTTCCGGTCGTCTCGACCGTGGCGGCCCTGCCCATCTCCGTGGCCGGCGCGGGCGTTCGCGAAGGGGCGGCCGTCCTGTTGTTGAAGACCTGCGGGGTTCCCGCGGCGGACGCCTTGGCGGCGGCGTTATTGACGTCCGGGGTTTACCTGGCGTGGGCGGTTGTCGGAGCGTTGATCGCCTGGCGCGAGGAAATGGCGTTTGCCGCGGGAGGCGAAGCGTCTTCTTGATTTCCTCAAGCGTCCGGGCCGGCGTCCGCGGGGCCGCGGGGCATCTGACGTCGGAAGTAGAACAGGGCCAGGACCATCAGGAGCAGGGAAGTCCACGAAAGGGCGATGGCGGTCTGGGTGAAGAGAGCGAGGTGGTCGATGCTCTCCTGGCCGAACTGTCGAAAAAGCATGACCCCGACGTAACCCAGGTAGCCGGACGCGTCGGCCATGTAGATGAGGAAACCGATGTTGCTCTTCTCCCGGAACACTGCAATCAGCCGCTCGAACAGCGTGGTGTGAAAGACCACGTAGGGGACGTAGAGTCCGAAGCCGGTGAGAATCATGAAGGGCAGGGGCCGGAGTGCCCCTTGTTTGAACGAGGAGGCGGCAACGACAACCAGGGCAAGCCCGCCGAGGACCGTTCCGATCGCGACGAGAAAAGCCTTGCGGTTGTTCCGGATGAGGATGCCGGCTCCGGCCGTGATCACGACGCCGATCATTACGATCAATTCCGTCTGGGCGAAGATGAACGGTTTTTCCGATTCGCCCATTCCCGCCCAGATCTCCACCGCAAAGTCGTCGCGGATGCTGCGGATCACGGTGATGAGCACGTAGACGCCGATCAACAGGCAGAGCCCCGGCGCGTGACGGCGAAAGAAATGCGCGCGATCGGCGCGGGTCATCGGAGGGCGATCCGATCTCAGCGCGACATCCTCGGGCGAGGGCGGCGGAATCTGGCGCAACATCCAGACGGACAGCAGCAAGGGCGGGATGAAGATCGCGCCTGTCAGGAAGGGCATCCAATACTCCGACACGTTGTGCTCGATCACCAGCCAGCGGCCCACTGATTTGACCACGCCGGAGGAGACGATGAAGCTGGCGCAGAGGCCCGCCGCGAGCGCTTCGGTCAATTGCCGCCCCTCCAGGTGCGCGAGCACGAGGCCGAACACCATGCCCAACGGCAGGCCGTTCAGGAACAGGAGGGGGAAATTCCATGGAGGCGGGACGAGGGCGAACAGCAGCAGGCTCGCGTGGGCGACGCCGATGAGAATCAGGATTCCCGCCGCGCGGCGCGAGGCCGGCATCTCGGAGATGACCTTGATCCCGATGAACTTCGAGACTGTGTAGCCGAGGACCTGCGAGATCACGAGGACGGTCTTGTAGCCGATGGCGCCGAGGGCCTCGTCCTCAAAGGTGCCGGCGGTGAACGGCTTGCGGAAGGCGTACATGCAGAAGTAGGCGCTGAAGGCCGCGGCCGCCACGTACACTGAGAACAGGGGTTTCGACGCGTTGTTGAGGCGTCGGCCGAGTGGAGTGGGTCCGGTTTGCATGCGCGACGGCAATGGAGGGGCCTTGCGCCGGGATTGTCACGACGGAATGTGCGACAATCAGTTCCCCTCGGTCAGCGTGGTGCGCCCGGGGATCTCGAAGGTGAGGTCCTCCACCCACTCGCGGCGCAGGCAATTCCGGGTGCGGACGAGAATACGGTCCTGCTCCACGAAGATGAAGCGTCCTTCCGGGCTGGGGTCGCGGTGGCCGAGATTGCAGACCGAGGCGTGCAGGCGCCCGTCGATCGGACGCGTCGCCCCGTATCCGAAACGATCCACGGTCGTGTGCTTGGACCGGGTGTGGGCCGAGATCCAGAGCCTGACATCCGGATTGCGGTGGAGGATCTCCTTGATGGGTTCGGAATCCGGCACGCGCGTGTTGAACGGCTGTTCTCCGGGCAGTTCGCCCAGATAGTCGCCGGAGTGGCAGACCGTGTCGGAGAGGGGCAGGGGATGGAAGATGACGGTTGTGGCCCGCTCCTCGGCCAGGGCGCGCGAAAGGCGGTCGATCCGCGCCGGTTCGATCGGGATCTCGCGTCCGTAGACCGGCGTGCCCAGCAGGACGAGGCGGATGCCGCGCAGGAAGAGCACGGCGTCCAACGGCCGGCCGCTGATCTCGAAATACCGGCTCAAGGTCTCGG
>JAYPGD010000337.1:0-6633 GCA_038126655.1 Verrucomicrobiales bacterium | reverse complement strand
TTTGGAGAAGCTCTGTTCGGGCGCCTGGGAAGTGGTCGAGCGCGAGGAGGCGTTGACGCGTCAACACAGCCTGAAGAAGGGGGACGCGCAGCGCGCGCACGACGAGGAACTCGAACAGGCCGGCGCACAGGCCGACGCTGAAATCGCCGCGCTTGAGGCGGAACAGGAGAAGGCCCGCAAGCGGATCGAGTCGCTCCGGGAAAGCCGCGCGGAGCGGATTGCCCAGGCGCAGCGAAGCGTCAAGTGGGTGGGCTTCCGGGACATTGAGGAAAATGAGAACCGCGGCAAGGGGCGCGTCCAGAAGGGACTGCTGAAGGTTTCGCGCGAGCGCGACGCCGCCGTGGCGGAAACGCAGGAGAAGCGCACCGAATTCGCCGAAGCCATCAGCGGGGAGTGGGAACAATGGGAGGAGCTGAATACTACTGCCTTCGACCTGTTTCGGGGCATGGGGAAGTTTCAGAATCGTCTGCCTGATGAGGCATTTGAAGATGGCGCGCCGGAGCCCGACCTGAAAACCGGGGCCGCAACCTTGCTGGAATCCCTGCGGAAGCGGCGTCAGGAGACGGAAGCGGACGAGGCGCGCTATCGTCGGAAACTGTTGCCCTTGTTCTTTCGCGGATTCCCGGTCTGGTTGCTGGTTCTGCTGATCCTGCTTGGCTTTATGGTCGCCTACTTCCTGGCGCCGCAGTTCGGTCGCGACGACTTCACTCCGAAGAACGTCGCCATCTGGTGCGGCGCCTCCCTGGGCGCGGTGGCGCTGCTCTATTTCCTCGGGCTGGCCGCGGCGTCGCGACTGGCGAACGGGATCGTGGATTCCCTCATCGAACTGCGACGCGCGCTTCAAAACGCGGACGCCACCAGCGAGGAGGAGACCCGGTTGGAAACCGAGCGACTCGTCTCCGAGGCCGAGAAGGACGCCGCTGAACTGCAGGCGGAATGGAAAAAGGTCATTCAGGACGCGGAGGACGCCCGCGCTCCGATCGCCCAGGCGGCGGACAAACGCGCCGAACGGGCCCAGGCGAAGTGGGCCGATCTCTCCGGGACGCAGATGGGCGTCCTGAATGCTGTTCAAGGCGAGGCTCTCTCCGAACTGCGGGAGAAGCATGAATGGCTCAAACGCGGAATGATCGAGCGGCATCAGCACGATGTCGAGGAGCGCGACAAGACCTACAAGGCGGCCTGGGATCGCCTGATCGCGGACTGGGAGGCGATCGTCAAGCCCGCCTACGCCGACGCCGCGGCCGATTTGGAGGAATCCGAGGACAAGTTCCCGGCGTGGGATGATCCGCGTTGGGCGGACTGGTCGCCGCCCGAGGATTTCCTGCACGAGACGCGCTTTGCCCACATGAACGTGGTGATGGACAAGTTGTGCGCGGAGTTGCCGAAGGATGAGCGGTTGGCGCTGCCGGGGGGGGCGAATGAATTCACCTTTCCCTTCAGCTTGGACTACCCGGAGAAGGGATGCCTGCTGCTGGAATCCGAAAAGGGCGGCCGGGAGGAGATGATCGGAGCCTTGAACAACATCGTGCTGCGATTGCTGGCCAATTCCCCGCCCGGGAGGGTTTCACTGACCGTGGCGGATCCGGTCGGATTGGGGCAGAGCTTTGCGGGGTTGATGCATCTTGCCGATCACGGCGAACACCTGATCAACGGCAAGATCTGGACCCAGACCGGGCAGATCGAACAGCGGCTCAACGAACTGAACGAGCACATCGAGAAGGTCATCCAGATGTATCTCCGCAATGAGTTCGAGACCATCGCGGACTACAACCGCGAGGCGGGCAATATTGCGGAGAAATATCACTTCCTGGTTGTCGCCGACTTTCCGGTCAACTTCTCCCATTCGGCTGTTTCCAAGTTGTTGAGCATCGCGGCGACCGGAGCCAAGTGCGGCGTCTATACGCTGATCCACTGGGACCGCCGCCAACAGTTGACCGAGGACGCCACCGTGGAGGATCTCCGGGCCAACAGCGTCTGCGTCAACAGCATGGGCTTGAGCTTCGCGCTGCAGAATCGCATGGTCACCGGCGCGCGCTTCAAACTGGATCCGCCGCCCAGTCCGGAGTTCGCCATCGAACTGATCCACAAGATTGGCAAGGCGAGCGTGGATTCCAACCGGATCGAGGTTCCCTTCCATCAGGTCGCGCCCCCGCCGGAATTCCTCTGGTCGCGCGAGACAACGCGGGAACTGGTCGTGCCGATCGGGCGGACCGGCGCCACCAAGCTGCAGAATCTTTCGATCGGCCGGGGCACCTGCCAGCACACGCTGATCGCCGGCAAGACCGGTTCCGGCAAGTCGACGCTGTTCCATGTCATCGTGACCAACCTGGCCCTGTGGTGCGATCCGGATCAGGTTGAGTTCTACCTGATTGACTTCAAGAAGGGCGTCGAGTTCAAGCGCTACGCCACGGCCCGGCTTCCTCACGCCCGGGTGATCGCCATCGAGAGCGATCGGGAATTCGGCCTGAGCGTGTTGCGCCGGTTGGATGACGAACTGCGCGAGCGCGGCGAACTGTTCCGCAGCCTGGGCGCCCAGGACATCGCCGGATACAAGCGCGCCGGCGGGACGCGCCCCATGCCTCGCACGTTGTTGATGGTCGATGAGTTTCAGGAGTATTTCATTGAGGACGACAAGATCGCGCAGGAGGCGTCCCTGCTGCTGGACCGGATCGTGCGGCAGGGCCGCGCCTTCGGCATGCATGTGATCCTCGGATCGCAGACCCTGGGCGGCGCCTTCACCCTCGCCCGCGCCACGCTCGGACAGATGGTCATCCGCATCGCCCTGCAATGCAATGAGGCGGACTCCTACCTGATTCTCGACGACAGCAATCCCGCCGCGCGCATGCTGACGCGGCCGGGGGAGGGGATCTATAACGACTCCGCCGGCGCGCCCGAGGGAAACCACCCTTTCCAGATTGTCTGGCTGTCGGACGAGGTTCGTGACGAATACCTCGACAAGGTCGCGGCGAAGGCGAAGGAAACCGGCAGGGAATTCTCCACGCCCGTCGTGTTCGAGGGCAACGCTCCGGCGGAAGTCGCGGAAAACGACGCCTTGCGCCGCTTCCTTAATGCGGAAACCGTCGAACGCCAGGGCGCAGTCAGCGCCTACCTCGGCGCGCCGAATTCCATCAAGGGCCCGACCGAGGCGGTCTTTCAGCGCCAGAGCGGCTGCAACCTGCTCGTGGTCGGGCAACGCGACGAGGCGACGCTCTCCATGTTGGCGGTGTCTTTGATTTCCCTGGCGGCCCAGTTTCCGAAGGGCGCGGCCAGGTTTGTCGTTCTCGATGGCAGCCCTCCCGAAAGCTCGGAACGCGCCTACATGGAGCGGTTCGTGGGAATCCTTCCCCACGAGGTCCTCATGCCGAAATATGGCGATCTGGGCGAGGTTATGGGCGATCTGGAGCGCGAAATGAAAAGCCGGGACGAGTCCGCCGGCGATCCTCCGGCCCGGGTTTTTGTCCTGATTCACGGACTGCAACGCTTCAAGAAGCTGCGCTACGAGGAGGACTTCAGTTTCTCCCTGGACGACGACGATGACGGGGATTCGAATCCCGGCACGGCCCTGAACAACATCATCATGGAGGGCGCCGCGGCGGGGATCCACGTCATCGCCAGCTGCGACACGCTGAACAATGTGAACCGCTCCCTGAACCGCAAGGCCATCACCGAATTCGAGATGCGGGTGATCTTCCAGATGAGCGCCAACGATTCGGCCGCGCTGATCGATTCGCCGAAGGGAGGCGATCTCGGACTCCACCGCGCCTTGCTCTACAACGAGCAGGAAGGGCGTCTGGAAACCTTTCGGCCCTACGCGCTTCCAGGGGGAGGTTGGTTGGAGGAGGCGGCTGGAAAGTTCGCAGGCCCCGGATGGCGCGACGATGAGGCTTCGTAGACTGGCTTTGAATGAACGCGGATCTCCGAACGGTCGCGCGTGATGCCACACTCACGCTTTGTTCCTGAGGGAGGTCCCGGCCATGATCCGGAAAGGAGTGGAGGGTCGTAGTAAACGTCTGGTTCGGTGAGTTTTTCGCTGCAAGCGCGTCGGAGCGACGTATGATTGTTGGGTGCGTCACACTTTTCGTCTCATTCTATTCCTCCTCCTGTTTCCGTTTTTTGGAGCCGCGTCGGCCGCGCCGATTCCCCGGCCGCTGGAGGTCGTCTCCGATCCTGCGCCAATCCAGATGCTGGTCCCCGGATTCGAGGTCCGGGAGTTTCCATTTCGGTTGCGCAATATCAACAATCTTGTCTTCGCGCCGGATGGGCGGTTGTTTGCCCTGGGGTACGACGGAAATGTGTATCAACTGCATGATCGGGATTCCGACGGGATGCCTGAGGCCTCGACGCTTTTCCATGACAACAAGGGCAACGAGATTCCGGAGAGCATCGGCATGGCGTGGGGGCCTGCCCGGCAGGGCGGGTCTCATGAATCGAGCGGGGGGCTGTATATTGCGAGCCGGGGCAAGGTTCTTTTTCTGCGCGACAAGGGCGACGGGACGAGTGAGTTGGAATACGTCACCGGTGGGTGGGATCCGCCGACAATCAAGGGAGGCTCCAGTCTGGACGCGGTCGGGGTCGCTGTGGATCGCAATGGGGATATCTATTTTGCGTTGAGCGTCGATGCCTGGCGGGCGCCTTACCGGATCAACAAGGAGACCGGAAAATCGGAATACAACCAATTCAGCGAGCGGGGGACTATTCTGAGGTTGTCGCCGGATTGGAAACAGCGGCAGATCGTCTGCACGGGCATGCGATTTCCGGTGTCGTTGGATTTCAATGCGCAGGGCGATCTTTTCTGCAGCGAGCAGGAGGGCGCCACCTGGCTGGGCAATGGGAATCCCTTCGACGAGTTGCTGCACATACAGAAGGGGCGGCACTATGGTTTCCCTCCGCGGCATCCGACTCATCTCCCCGGCGTGATTGATGAGCCGAGCGTCTTCGACTATGCGCCGCAGCACCAATCCACCTGCGGCCTGCATTTCAACGAGCCAGTTGCGGGAGGGAGCAAGGTGTTTGGGCCTGATTGGTGGCGTGGCGACGCGATTGTTTCGGGCGAGTCGCGCGGCAAGATCTTCCGCACGAAGGTGGTCAAGACCGAGGCGGGTTATGTGGCTCAGAATTCGTTGTTGGCCTGCCTCTCGCATTTGACGATCGACGCAGTCCCGACGCCGAAGGGTGATTTGTATGTGGCCTGCCACACCGGCGCGCCGGACTGGGGCACGGGGCCGAAGGGCGAGGGGAGGCTTTACCGGATCCGTTACAAGAACCCGGCGGCCCCGCAGCCGGCGCTGGCATTCGCTTCCGGTCCGACGGAAACGCGCATCGTTTTCGACCGGCCTCTGGAGTTGGCGCAGGTGAGGAATCTGACCCGGCGCAGCGATGTGTCGATGGGCGCCTACGTCGCGGCCGGGGATCGGTTTGAGACCATGCGTCCCGGGTATCAGGTCGTGAAGGACCAAATGAAAGTGGGGCGGTATCAACTGCCGGTTCTGTCGGCGGCAATCACGCAGGACCGGCGTGAGATGATCATTGTGACCGAATCGAGGACGGAGGATTTCAATTACGCCATCGCTGTCGCGAAGGGGGAGGGTTGGGCGGGGTTCGGGGTGGACGCGCTGTGTGACCTGAATGGCGTTGAGGCGGAACGCGACGGGGAGAAGGTCTGGCTGCCGCATCTGGATTCCAAGGTGGCCGCGGAGTTGACCCAGCCAAGCGCCAGGCATGCGGCCTTTCTCGGAGCCAGGGAAGGCGGCGAGGTTTCTTTCCGGACACAGTTGGATCTGCATCGGTCGCTTCGGCCGGCGATCCAACCGGGCTCGACCCTGGACTTCGAGTATGCGGCGGAGACAGTGACCGTGGTTTTTGAATCGGATCGCGCCATCGAAGTGACGGCTGAGGCCGGGGTGGAAAAGGCGGGGGCGGGCAGGGCGCTCCTCACGGTGACGCCAGTTGCGGATGTCTGGATCCCGGTGGAGGTGAAGGTGAAGGCCGGCGCGAAGTTGAGCGTCGCCTGGTTCACGGCGGAGGATGCCAGACTGCGGGCGTTCCCGCTGCGTCGTTTCAAACTGCCTTGGGCGCGTCCGCGATCGGACGCCCCCCTGGCTCCGCGCGCGCAACGGATTCCCGAGATTGCCGGCGGCGATGCGACCCGCGGCGGAAAGCTGTTCTTCAGCGAGAAGTTTGCCTGCGGCAAGTGTCACAAGGTGGGCGATGCGGGCGGCGCGATCGGACCGGATCTGAGCAACCTGATTCACCGGGATTACGAATCCGTGCTGCAGGATATTGTCAAACCCAGCGCGGCGATCAATCCCGACCACATCGCGCAGAACTTCCTGCTGAGGGACGGGGAGGAGATTTCCGGGGCGGTGGTGAAGGAAACGGCGTCGGAGGTGAGCATCGGGTTGGCGTCGGGCGAGACGGTGACTGTTCCGCGTTCCGAAATTGTTCGCCATGACGCGTCGGCCTTGTCCCTGATGCCGGAGGGATTGCTGGACTCGGCCACGAAGGAGGAGAAGCGGGACCTGATGACATTCCTGTTGTTGGGGAAGTAGGAAGCGGGCGCGCCTGGTGTGGTTGGGCGTGAACGAAAGTGGGTGGCGATTGAACGGGCGCAAACCCAGGCATAGACAGTCCCAG
>JAYPGD010000336.1:3162-6655 GCA_038126655.1 Verrucomicrobiales bacterium | reverse complement strand
CCGCCGCCCGCAGCAAGAAGATCAAGGCCAAGGACAAGATCGTCGCCGTCGCCCAAGCCGATGAGGAGCCGGTCGATGTCGTCGACATGCCCCTGCGCAAGGTCGTCGACCTCATTCGCGGTGAGAAAGGCACCGAGGTCCGGCTCACGATCATTCCCGCCGACGCCTCCGATTCATCCGTCCGGAAGAACATCAGCCTCATCCGCGATGAAATCCCCCTCGAAAATCAGGAGGCCACGGCCCGGTTGATCGAGATGAACGACGCCAAGGGAGCCCAGCGCCGGCTCGGCGTCATCGACCTCCCCTCCTTCTATGCCGACTTCAACCTCGACAACTCCAAGAAGAAGAAGGAACTCAAGAGCACCTCGAAGGATGTCGCGGTCCTGATCGAACGATTGAAGAAGGAAAACATCGAGGGCCTCGTGCTCGACCTTCGGCGCAATGGCGGCGGCTCGCTCGACGAGGCCATCAAACTCAGCGGCCTCTTCATCCGCGAAGGCCCCGTTGTCCTCGTCAAGGACATCAACGGAAGCATCAACGTGGACCGCGACCCCGACAAGGGCATCGTCTACGACGGTCCGATGATCGTCCTGACCAGCCGCCACAGCGCCTCCGCTTCCGAGATTCTCGCCGGAGCCCTGCAGGACCATGACCGCGCCCTCATCGTCGGCGACAAATCCACCCACGGAAAGGGCACGGTCCAGACCCTGTTGGAACTGGACCGCTTCTACGATCCCCGCATCCGCAAGTTGATCGCGGACGGCGATTTCCAGCCAGGCGCCCTCAAGATCACCATCCGCAAGTTTTACCGCCCCAGCGGCCATTCCACCCAGACCCGCGGCGTCGTGCCTGACATCGTCCTCCCCTCCGTCAACAACTGGGCCGAGGGCCTCGGCGAAGCCGAACTCGAGAATCCGATGGAATGGGATTTCATCCCCAAGGAAATCCTCGAGAAGGAGGACGTCGAACTCGCCAACCTCGACCGCGCAAAACCCTATGTCGAGGAACTTCGCAAGCTTCACGAACAACGCGTCAAAAACGACAAGGACTTCGCCTATGTCCGCGAAGACATCGAACGCTACAAGGAACTGATCAAGGACAAGACCGTCTCCCTGAACGAAGCCGCGCGCATCAAGGAAAAGGACGACAACGAGGCCCGCGTCGACAAACGCAAGGACGAGATCAAGGCCCGCCCGGAGTCCGACGTCCGCAGCTACAAGTTCACCCTCAAGAACGTCGAAGCCAAGGAACTGCCCGAGGCCACAATCGGCGACGCCGACCCCGAGGACGAGGAGGCCGTGGAGGAACCCGAAGACGGCGACGACAAGGAGGAGGAAGAGGAAAAACTGCCGGTGATCGACGCCGGCCTGAAGGAGACCCGATTCGTCCTGCTCGACTACATCGATCTGCTCAGCAAGAAGGGCGCGGTCGCGGCAACCGGCAAAACCCGCTGATTCCGGCCCAACGCCTCCCGCCGCCCCCCGACGCAGATGTTGGCTGCCGCTCCCGCCAACTTTTCCGTAACCCGCCCCCGCCCCAAGTCGTCCATATCAATCCGGACCATGTTGTATGGCTCTCCGGACCTGATAGTAGAACAACATCAACGACAGAAAGTCTGTATTCATGAAACAAACACGCATCACCTTCATTCTCATCCTGGCCGGCCTCTTCGCCTTCAGCTCCGCGCTGTTCGCCGCCGACGGCAAGGGCAAGGGAAAAGGCAAGGGACGGGGCAACCAAATCGTCGCCAAGCTCGGACTCGATGACGACCAGAAGCAGCAGTTCATGGCCCTGCAAAAGGAAACCGCGGCCAAACGCAAGGAAGCCGGAAGGGACCGCGAAGCCCAGAAGAAGGTCATGGAGGAACACCAGGCCAAGCTGAAGAAGATCCTCAACGAGGATCAGATCAAGAAGTATCGCGAACTCCAGGCCGAGATGCGCAAGAACCGCAGCAAGGGAGGCAAAGGCTCCAAGGGCGGCAAGGGCAAAGGAAAAGGCAAGGGCAAGGAGTAATCCCTCCCCCGCACTTTCATTCACAAAGCGGCGATCCACCCGGATCGCCGCTTTTTTGTTGGTCCTCGTAGTCCAACCCCCGCTTGCGCCTGACGCAATCTCCGTCTACTTTCCCGGCCTGCTTCGGCGTGCGCCTGTAGCTCAGTCGGATAGAGCAACGGTCTTCTAAACCGTGGGTCGCTGGTTCGAATCCAGCCAGGCGCGCCATTTCCCCTCCGCTGAATTACTCCGTCAATGAAAACTTCCGCCCCCTTTTTAAGGATTGGGCTTCATCCGCCTCCGCCTTTCGAAGACGCCACCAACCCGCCACGCACGACGCAACGCTGCCGCCACAGGGATTGCAATGCAGGCATAATCCGCCTACATTGCATGCATAATGAAGAATCAGTACACCATCCGCTCGATTCCAGAATCGGTGGACACTGCCCTTCGGCAACGCGCCAAACGTGAGTCCAAGAGCTTGAACGCAGTCGCCATCGAGGCGCTTGCCCGCGGTCTGGAGCTTGACGTCAATCGAATCGAGCACACCGATCTCGATGATTTGATCGGCGCTTGGGAGGAGGATCCCGCCTTCGACAAGGCCGTGGCGGAATTCGAACGGATCGATCCGGACGCCTGGAAATGAGAATTGCGCTCGACACAAACGCCTACAGCGATTTCATGCGCGGCTCGTCAGCCCGCGTTCAGATTGTCCGAACCGCGCACGAAATCCTGGTTCCCTTGATCGTGCTCGGCGAACTGCGCGCCGGTTTCGCGTCCGGCAATCAGCGATCCGCCAACGCCGCGAACTTGCGGCGTTTCCTCAACAGCCCCAGAGTGTCCATTCTTATTCCGGACGAACAGACCACCCATCATTACGGCCATCTCTTCCGCCAACTCCGTGAGGCCGGAACCCCCATTCCTTCCAACGACTTGTGGATCGCAAGTCTCGTCATCCAACACGAACTCGTGCTCTGCACAGCCGACGCCCACTACCAGAGCCTCCCCCAGTTGATCACCTGTTGAACAAGAACATGCTTTCCCTCCACCAACTCGCCGGGATCTACAACGCGCACGAATCCTCGGCCTCGCTCCCGGTCCGGGAGTTTCCGATCGGCGGGCGTGATTTCCGTTTCAATTCCGAACCCGCGATCATGGGCGTGGTCAACCTCTCCGCGGATTCCTGGTATCGCGAAAGCGTCTGCCTGTCGGTCGAAACCGCCGTGCGCCGGGGACTCACGCTGGCCGCCCAGGGCGCGGACATCATCGATCTCGGAGCCGAGTCCTCCCTGCTCGACGCGGCGCGCGTAGAGGACACGGCTCAAGCCGGGAAACTGCTGCCCGTGCTCAAGGAACTTCGCGCAAACAACGTCCTGGTCTCGATCGAGACTTATCACCCCTCGGTCACCCGGGCCTGCCTCGAAGCCGGCGCCAATGTCCTGAATCTCACCGGCCGCGCCGAAAACGACGAATTCTTCCGCCTTGCCGCCGACAATGACGC
>JAYPGD010000336.1:0-3152 GCA_038126655.1 Verrucomicrobiales bacterium | reverse complement strand
CATCCCGATCACACCCAAGGTGTAGCAAAGCGCGCCGCCGACAATGACGCGGCCGTCATCGTCTGTTACGTGCAGGGCGACAACGTCCGCGAGGTGACGGACTTCAGCTTCAGCGACGACACCATCGCTGACATGCGGGAATACTTCTCGCGGCAACTGGAACTGGCCGACAAGGCCGGGCTGCAGAAGGTCTTCATTGATCCGGGCATGGGCTTCTACTACCGCAATCTCGAGGACGGAACGGTCCGCGTCCGCCACCAGATCGATGTCTTCCTGAACACCTTCCGACTGAAGGATCTCGGCGCTCCCATCTGCCACGCACTGCCCCATGCATTCGAAACCTTCGGGGAGGAAGTGCGCAGCGCCGAACCGTTCTTTGCCACGCTGGCGGCCCTTGGTCAGACCAACCTCTTTCGCACCCACGAGGTCGCCAGGACCAAGGCGGTGCTGGACACGATGGCCCTGGTCTGAATGGTCTATCGAGAACGGAACTTCACATTGCGGAACTTCACACCGGAGTTGCCCCAGGAGTAGAATCCGATCGCGCCGCTTGAGTGCGTTGAATCCTCGATTTCGAAGTCCTTCGCGCCGTCGAAATAGCCGGAGATCCTTGCTCCCTCGAAAACGAATCTCACCTTGTGCCACTTGCGGCGCTGATAGCCGCCGGCCTTGGAGGCCAACACGTCATAGCGGTCTCCCTGTTTGACGGCCAGGGCGCGAAAGGGACGCTGATTGTGCGCGGACCAAAGGTAGTGCTGGTCCGCCCCGCTGTAACGAAGGACAACGCCCACGCCGTCGTCGTCCGTCGAATTCAATTCAAACGAAAGTTCCCCGTCCCCGAACCGGCTCGCATCATTGAACAGATACAGGCTGCCCGGACGCTCCACCGCCGGCGTATTCTCCATCACCCGCGGACCGCCGACCATGACGTTGGAAACCTGCTCGATGATTCCATTCTCCACCGACCATTCACTCGGCGGCTTGGCTCCCTTCGCGTCCTCGATCCGCCAGAGGTCCGCCCCCAACGGCAACAGGTCCGGATCGACGACATAGTCCGCTTCCGCGACCGGGCTGGGACGTCCATTGGCGGTGAAGGCGCGCGCGCGCAATTTTGCCGAACTCTCGACAAGGAACGGCTTCTCATAAAGCGGGGATTCCGTCGTAGGCGTCGCGCCATCCAACGTGTAGCGAATCTCCTCCCGATGGGGTTGATCCGCCTTGAGCGCGACACGCACGGCCCCGGGCGAGGCGGAACCGGCGGGTTCGATTCGCGGCGCGCGCGTCCCGTCGGTCTGCAACGCGATCCAGGATTGGTTCAGATAGCTGCACTTGCAGCCGGCCGAGGCGTCCGGAGCAAAGACCAAGCCCCCGGCGGGAATGACATTGATCCAGCAGCCGGGACGAATGCCGCCGAAGTCCTCGTTTTTCTCATTCCGGGTCAGATCGAAATAGCCCAGCGTGGCGGAGCGATAGACCATCATGTCGCGCGCCCCCGCAAGCACGCCGCAGCCATAGGACCGCTTGAAGTTGAAGGGGCGATCCTCCCCGGTCATCAGGTCCCAGGCCCCTCCCTGCGCGTAGATCGTGCGGTCGTTGATGACCGGCCGCGAATCGTATTTGACCTTCTTCTCCCAGAGGAGTTGCCCGTCCGACAAATTGAACGCCGAGATTCTCCCGCCGATTTCGCTGGCAAGACGAAAGCGCGTCGGTTGGTAGCTCATCATCAAGGTGTGATGTTTGGAGGAGATGGCCGAAACCGTGCCGTAGATGTCGTTCTCATTCCGCCAGAGGACTTCCCCCGTTCCGGAATTCAAGGCGACGAGCGCGCCGGTCGCATGGTTGTCCGGCGTCGCCTTGCCGTCCCGCCGACGATCGAACTCGGCGATCGGCCGGTCGATCAGGACCACCATTCCGGCGCCAATGGCGATGCCGTTGTGACGCAGGGAATGCTTCGCGTCGTAGCGCCACTTCAGTTCCCCGGTCCGGGCGTCGAGCGCAAAGAAGGTCCGCGACTCGGTCAGTTGATCCTTCATGTCGCCTCCGGGACGATAGCGAAAAGTCACGACATGTTCCGGATTGGAAAGCGAGCCGAACAGGAACCCGTCCTCGCTGGCGATGTGCCCCCAGACGCCGTCCTTGCCATCGACGGTCTTCGGCGCGGTAAAGGTCGCCAGCAGTTTCCCGGTTCGCGCGTCGAGACGCAGGCATTGGTTGCCCCGGCGGACATAGACGCTGTCGCGGGTGACGCAATAATTGCTGCCCGTGCCGCTCGTTCCCATCAAGTGGTCGCCGTCGTAGGACTTGAGAATGTCCGGCAATGAGTATTCCCAAAGCTTGTGCCCGTTGTAGGCGTCCACCGCGATGATGCCACCAAGTCCCTCGGAGAAAAGGACGCCGTCCTTGAACAAGGGCGCCGGTCCGCGGCCGTGACGCTGCGTCATCGGCTGTTCGAGATCGGCAAACCACAGCATCCCCAGCGGACCGCTGACCAGCTGGTCCGCGGAATTCACCGTGTTGGCGGGGTTCGCATATTGATGCGTCCATTCCCCCGCCCCCTCCAGCGGACCGCGTTTGTGCCTGGTCATCTTTCCGACCCTCCCGGTGACCAGCGCGCCGCCGTAAGGGCGCAGGCTGCGCTTGGCCTCCGCCAAGGCATTCGAGGAAAGGTCTGCGTCCAGCGAGTGAGCAGACACGACCAGGTTGGCAAAATACTTGGGAAGTTGAGTATCCTCCAGATCCGCCTCCAGAACCATCACCCGCGAACCGTAAAGTCCGGCGGCCGTAAGTTTCTCACGGGCGGCAGCCACCTTCTTCGGATCCGGATCGATCGCGTAGACGAAGAGCTCCGTGCGCTTGGCGAGTTCGAGCGCGAGACTTCCATCGCCGCAGCCGATATCCAGCGCGTAGCCTTCCTTGATTCCAGACACGCGGATGATCTCGTCGGCCGCTGCGACCGTCCGGGGATCTGACTTGGGAAGACGGACTGGCTGGGGCGAGGAGACGAGCGTCGAGTGAAGTTCCTTGGGCCGAAAGCAATGAATGACTCCCTTGTCAGTGGAAACGAACAGGCCCTGGTTCGCCGCCGCCAATCCGTGGGCGACGCCGTCGACCTTGGCGTTCCAGACTTCGTCAGTTCCCCCAAGCCTTTTCAT
>JAYPGD010000335.1:0-6680 GCA_038126655.1 Verrucomicrobiales bacterium | reverse complement strand
AGCACTGGAACGCTCAATTCGCCGAATAGCCGCCCCGCACTTTCAATCCCGCCCCGGCTCCACCGGGCGCATTTCTTTTGCTTTGCTTCCCGACGGCATGGCGCCACGCTTCAAGCCCGGCACAAAGCCATTCCCGCCAGACCCATCATGGAAACCATTGCCATCATTGGAGGCGGCTTCTGCGGAAGCCTGTCGGCCGTCAATCTCGCGCGACTCGCCGAGCGTTCGTTGCGGGTCGTCCTCATCAATTCCGGTCGTCCGCTCGGACGCGGCATCGCCTACGGCACGGACCGCCCCGAACACCTGCTGAACGTGGCCTCGCGCAACATGTCGGCGCTGCCCGACCTGCCCGATCACTTTCTCGAATGGCTGCGCACCCGCGCGGACTACGCCGACGTGCCGGAGTCGCAATTGCGCGAGACCTTCGCCCCCCGACGCGTCTATGGCGACTACGTGCGCGGTCTGCTCTTCTCCTGTCTCAACCCCATCGACAGCCGGCAGCAGGTCCAGGTCGGGGTCCTGGAGGACGAGGTCGTCGATCTGGCCGACGCCGACAACGGCGGCCTGACGCTCTCGCTGAGGGGCGGGGAATCCCTGTCCGCAAACAAGGTCCTGCTGGCGACGGGCAACCAGACTCCGGGAGGCTTCCCCGGTTCCGAGGAGGCGCTACGTCACCCGGCCTATCGCGCGAATCCCTGGGGTGATTGGAGCTCAAAGCTGCCGCGCGACGACGAAACCATTGTCGTGCTGGGCACGGGGCTCTCCATGGTCGATGTCTTCCTGACGCTGAACAAACTGGATTGGCGCGGGAAGATCGTGGCCATCTCACGCAATGGAAAATTCCCCCAGTCGCATTTCCGCGGCATCGACTATCCCGATTTCCTGCCGGAAAAGCCGGAGGAACTGGGGCTTGAGAAACTCGCGGAGCTCCTGGAGGCGCATTGCCGCCGCCTTTACCGACTCGGGGGAAACCCGGGCATCGTCGTGGATCGGCTCCGACCGCACACGCAGCGCATCTGGAGGAATTTCACGCTCGAGGAGAAACGTGAATTCCTGCGGACCTACGCGACCCGTTGGAACGTGGTGAGACATCGCATCGCCCAGCCCATCCATCAGCTCATGACGGAGGCGATTGCCGACGGGCGGATCCGCTCGGTCCGCGGCACGATCGAACGGTTGACCGTCGACGGCGATCGTCTGCGGGCGGTCGTGCGGGATTCCGAGGGGGAGGCGACTGTCGAAGGCGCGCTCGTCATCAACTGCACCGGACCGCGCTCAGGCTTCTCGGAGATCGAACAACCCCTCTACCGCAACCTGCTCGAACGCGGCCTCATCCGCTCCGACGAAATGAACATGGGCCTGGAGGTTGCGCCGGACTTCGCCGTGCTCGGCGGCGACGGCGGGACCTCGAGAAACCTCTACGCCATCGGTCCGCTGATGAAGGGCTCGCTCTGGGAAACCATCGCCGTTCCCGAACTGCGCGGCCAGGCCCGACGCGTCGCCGAAGCCATGCTGGGAGACGCGGACCGCATCGAAGGCCGGGATCTGCGCCTGTCCATCGAGGAGGAACACGTGATGGAATACTACATCTGACGCGCCGCCGACGTCCGCCGGGGATGCGAGGGGAATTCCTTTCCTCAAACGCCAATCGCCCGTTTAATCCCGGGATGCGACGAATCCCTGCTCTGTTTCTGACGGCGGCGTTGGCCGCCTCCATCGCGCTTTCGGCGGGCGCCGCCGGCCGCGCTTCGAAGCCCAACGTTGTGATCATCTTCGCCGACGACCAGGGCTACGGCGACCTGGGCTGCTTCGGTTCGACAAAGATCAGGACGCCGAACATCGACCGCATGGCGCGGGAAGGAATGCGCTTCACCAACTTCATGGTGGCCTCGCCCGTCTGCACGCCCTCGCGCGCGGCCCTGTTGACGGGCTGCTATCCGAAACGCGTGGGCATGCATCAGCACGTGTTGTTCCCGACATCGACAAAGGGGCTGCATCCCGGGGAGCGCACGATCGCCGATCATCTGAAATCGCAGGGCTACGCGACGGCCTGCTTCGGCAAGTGGCATCTCGGCCATCACCCGGAAGTCCTGCCTCGCGCCCAGGGCTTCGACGCGTATCTCGGCATTCCCTACTCGAACGACATGAACCACCCCTACAACAAGGGCAAGCCCAAGGGCGGTCCCGCCGGCATGGATATCCTCTGGGCCGATCCCCAATCCACCCTGACCAAGTGGAAGACGCCGTTGATCGAGAACGAGAAGATTGTGGAGCTGCCGGTGGATCAGCGCACGGTGACGCGGCGTTACACCGACCGCGCGGTGAGCTTCATCCGCGAGAACCGGGACAAGCCCTTCTTCGTCTACCTCCCGCATTCGATGCCGCACATCCCGCTCTATGTGCCGGACGATGTCCGCGATCCCGACCCCAGGAACGCCTACACCTGCGTGATCGAACACATCGACGCCGAGGTCGGCCGCGTGATGAAGACCATCCGCGAGCTCGGACTCTCGGAGAACACCTACGTCATCTACACCTCGGACAACGGACCGTGGCTGCCCTTCAAACACCACGGGGGTTCGGCCGGCCCGCTGCGCGAGGGCAAGGGCACGACCTTCGAGGGCGGGCAACGCGTCCCCTGCGTCATGTGGGGCCCGGGTCGCATTCCCGCCGGAACGAAGTGCAACGAGCTGGTCGGCACGATCGACATGCTCCCGACCATCGCCGCAATCACCGGGAAACCGCTGCCGAACGACCGGAAGATCGACGGCCTGAACGTGGAACAACTCCTGCACAAGCAGGGCGCCAGATCGCCGCGCAGGGAATTCATCCACTACACCTCGCAGGGACGGATCGAGGGGCTTCGGCAGGACAGATGGAAGCTGCTGGTGAAGCATCCGCGCCAACGCCGGAACAACAACCGGAAGAACCAGGCCAAGAAGGCGCCGCCGCCCCAGCCGCAGATCATGCTGTTCGACCTGTTGGCGGACATCGGGGAGAAGAACAACCTGGCCTCGGCGAATCCGGAGATCGTGGCCCGGTTGCAGGCCCGCATGCTCGAGCTGGACGAGGAGATCACCGCGAACGCCAGGCAGCCCTGGTTGAAGAAGTAGGCGCCGCGCATGAACGTGATGAGGGAGCGCGACCGTAGCGCAGCCGTCCCGGCTGCGGGTTCCTGCGGCGTCCCGCCGCAAGGTTCGCCCGGGCGGCGCGGTTCAAACCAGCCGCCGGTCCGCGGGGCTGTGACCCGCGGCAACAGCCAATCGGGGACCGCGATCGGACCACCCGCGGCCAAGGCGCCTCCAAAGTCGCTGCGGCCCATAACGCCGCAATCTGGGAGCGCCGGGGATTGCCGGGCTCGGATCCCCTTCGTCAGCCTCTGCCGAGCCACGCTTCGCGCCGCAAGGCGGAAGTCCCATTCCAGCCCTTCATCCCTGCTGTGCGCCCTCTGCGTCCTCGCATTCGCCGCCGCCGGCTGCCGCACTTCCGATCCTTCTTCCCGACCCGCCGTGATCTATCCCCAGACCCAGAAAACCAACCAGGTCGATGTCTATCACGGCGTCGAGGTCGCCGACCCCTATCGCTGGCTGGAAGATGACAATGCGCCGAAGACCGAGGCCTGGGTCGAAGCGCAGAACAAGGTCGCCTTCGGTTATCTCGACGCCATCCCCGAACGCGACGCCATCCGCGAGCGGTTGACCCGGCTCTGGAACTTCGAACGCTATGGAGCGCCCTTCAAGATGGGCGGCAGATACTTCTTCACCCGCAACGACGGACTGCAGAATCAGAGCGTCCTTTACGTGACCCGATCCCTCGACGCCGAGCCGCGCGTGTTGCTGGATCCGAACCGGCTCTCCGAAGACGGGACCGTCGCCCTGCGCAGCTACTCGGTCAGTGACGACGGACGTTTTCTCGCCTACGGCCTTTCGACCGGCGGCTCCGACTGGCAGGAATGGAAGGTCCGCGACATCACGACCGGCAAGGATCTTTCCGACCATTTGAAATGGGTGAAATTCTCAGGAGCGGCGTGGGACAGGAACGGGACGGGATTCTATTACAGCCGCTATGACGCGCCCAAGGAGGGCGACGCGCTCAAGGGCGTGAACCATTTTCACAAACTCCATTTCCACAAGCTCGGGACGCCGCAGTCCGAGGACGAACTGGTCTACGAGCGCAGGGACCAGAAGGAATGGGGCTTTGGCGCCGAGGTGACCGAGGACAACCGCTACCTGATCATCCATGTCTGGAAGGGCACGGAGCAGAAGAACCGGGTCTTCTACCAGGAGTTGGGCCGGCCGGACGCCCCGGTCGTCGAGTTGTTGAACGATTTCGACGCGTCCTACGCCTTCATCGCGAACGAGGGGCCGGTGTTCTGGTTTGAGACCAATCTTGACGCCCCGCGCAAGCGCATCATCGCCATCGACACGCGCCAACCGGAGCGCGCAAACTGGAAGGAGATCCTGCCGGAGTCCGAGGAGACCGTGCGCGGGATCGGGATGATCGGCGACCGGTTCGTGGTGTCCTATCTCAAGGACGCGCGCAGCGTGATCAAGCTGTTCCGCGTCGACGGCTCCTTCGATCGCGAGATCGCCCTCCCCGGGATCGGGTCGGCCTCGGGATTCGGCGGGAAGCGGAGCGACGACGAGACATTCTACATGTTCACCAGCTTCACCGAGCCCGGGACAATCCATCGCTACGATTTCAAGACGGGGAAGAGCTCGCTGTTCCGCCGGCCCGAGGTGGACTTCAACGCCGCCGATTACGAGACGAAGCAGGTCTTCTTCAACAGCAAGGACGGGACGCGGATCCCGATGTTCATCACCCACAGGAAAGGCCTGAAGCTCGACGGCTCCAATCCCACCTACCTCTACGGCTACGGCGGCTTCAACATCAGCCTGCTGCCGAGCTTCTCCATCTCCATGGCGACCTGGATGGAAATGGGCGGCGTCTACGCCATGCCCAACCTCCGCGGCGGCGGCGAATACGGCGAGGATTGGCATCTGGCGGGAACCCGGCTCGCCAAACAGAATGTCTTCGACGACTTCATCGCCGCGGCCGAATGGTTGATCGAGAAGGGCTACACCCGACCCGACAAGCTCGCGATCGCCGGCGGCAGCAACGGCGGGCTGTTGGTCGGCGCCTGCATGACGCAACGACCGGAACTCTACGCCGCGGCCCTGCCCGCCGTGGGCGTCATGGACATGCTGCGCTTCCACCGGTTCACCATCGGCTGGGCCTGGACCTCGGACTACGGCTCCTCCGACAATGAGGATGAATTCAAGGCGCTCCACGCCTACTCGCCCCTGCATAATCTCAAGCCCGGCGTGAGATATCCCTCGACCCTCGTCACCACAGCCGATCACGACGACCGCGTCGTGCCCGCCCACAGCTTCAAGTTCGCCGCCCGACTCCAGGAATGCCACGCGGGCGACAATCCCGTCCTCATCCGCATCGAGACCAAGGCCGGCCACGGCGCCGGCAAACCCACGTCCAAGATCATCGCCGAGGCGGCGGACAAATGGGCGTTTCTGACCCGGGAGTTGAATATGGAACTGAAAGGCGGAATGCCTTGAGCCCCGCTGAAGCTCCCACCACGAACCAACAGCATCCATGAATCGCAAGTCCACCTCCACCTCCACCGCCCTCGTCCTCGTCCTGACGACGCTCGCATCAACCGCGTTCGGCGCGGACCGCGCCTCCCTGGCCCCGCCGCAGTATGTCGGCCCGCCGACGCCCGGACGCTCCGTCACCAACCGCGCCTTCCAGGGCATCCCCAGCATGGCCGTGGCGCCGGGCGGCCGCCTCTGGGCCAACTGGTACGCCGGCGTCACCCCCGGCGAGGACCAGAACAACTACGTCGTGCTCAGCTCCAGCGGCGACAATGGCGGGACCTGGCAGGAAACCCTCGTCATCGACCCCGACGGCCCCGACACGGCGCGCGCCTTCGACCCCGAGCTGTGGATCTCCCCGGACGGACGGCTCTTCGTCTTCTGGGCCCAGATGGACCGGACCATCCGCGACGCCCGACTGGGCGTCTGGTGCATGGAGACCAGCCAGCCGGATTCACCCAGGCCGGCATGGAGCAAGCCGCGCCGCATTGGCGACGGCGTCATGATGTGCAAGCCGCTCACGCTTTCCACCCGCGAGTGGGGACTCCCCATCTCCCTCTGGCGCGAGCACGACCACAGCGCGCAATGGGTCGTCTCCACCGACAAGGGAAAGACCTGGAATCTGCGGGGAGCCTGCGACGTGCCGGTCAAGGCCCGGCAATTCGACGAGCACATGTTCATCGAACGGCGCGACAAGTCCCTCTGGCTCCTGGCCCGCACGACCTACGGAATCGGCGAGAGCGTCTCAACCGATCGCGGCCGGACCTGGCCGGAATTGAAGCCCTCGAGCATCCTTCACACCCCGGCGCGCTTCTTCGTCCGCCGGCTCGCTTCCGGCAATCTACTGCTGGTCAAGCACGGCCCCATCGAGACCCGGACCGGCCGCTCCCACCTCACCGCCTACATCTCCGAAGACGACGGCCAATCCTGGGGCGGCGGCCTGTTGCTCGACGAGCGGCGCGGCGTCTCCTACCCCGACGGACAACAGACGCCCGACGGCCTCATCCGCATCATCTACGACTACAGCCGCACCGGCGACCGCAACATCCTCATGGCGACCTTTCGCGAGGA
>JAYPGD010000334.1:0-6684 GCA_038126655.1 Verrucomicrobiales bacterium | reverse complement strand
TCGAAGGGCAGGGGGATGCCCCAGGTCAGGCGCTCCTTGGGGCGGGAGATGCAGAGGTCCTCCAGCTCGTTGTTCTTGAGCAGCCCCAGCACCTCGTTGCGGCGGGTCGGCGGGGAGACGAAGTCCTCGTTGGCCTCGATATGGTCGATCAACCACTGCTGGTGGTCGCTGAGCTTGAAGTAGTAGTTTTCCTCGGAGAGTTCCGAAACCTCGCCATAGATCTCGGGCCAGGAGCCGTCCTCGTTGCGGTCCTTGTCGGTCAGGAAGCTTTCCTGGCGCGTTGAGTAGAATCCTTCGTAGCGCGATTTGTAGAAATGGCCGTTGGCGTGGAGCTTGGAGAGGATGGCGGAGACGACCTGCTTGTGGCGGGGCTGGGTGGTGCGCACGAAGTCGCCGTTGGAGATGCCGAGAGTGGTGGAGAAGGTCTGCCAACTGGCGGCCAGTTCGTCGCAGTAGGCCTGCGCTTCCTTGCCGTCGGCCAGGGCCGCCTGTTGCACCTTTTGGCCATGTTCGTCCAGACCGGTGAGGTAGAACGCCTCCTCGCCGAGGCTGCGGCGCCCCCGGGCGATCACGTCCGTGATGACCTTCTCATACGCGTGACCGAGATGCGGATGGCCGTTGACGTAGTCGATGGCCGTCGTGATGTAGAACTGCTTGTTCATGCGGGCGATACCTTGGCCGACAACCACGGCCAATGCAACTTCAGTGACCGATGTTGAAAAGGAAGAACGCCAGCGCGTCGATGATCGCGGCCAGCAGCCAGATCAGGAGCACGGCCCTCGTCCGGCTGAATCCCCGGCGCGTGAGTTGGTGGGAGAGATGGTTGTTGTCGCCGATATAGAACGGCTTGCCGAGGCGCCAGCGGATGATGACCACCGAGACCAGGTCGCCCAGGGGAACGGCGAGGATGAACAGGGGGCTCAGCACGGCCCAGGTCGAGGCGCCGCCGGAGGTGTAGAAGTGCGGCATAATGGCGAGCACGGCGAGCAGGTAGCCCACGAGATGGCTGCCGGAGTCGCCCAGAAAGGCCCGGGCCCGGGGGAAATTGTAGGGGAGGACCCCCAGCAGAGCTCCGCAGGCGCTCAGCGCCAGCAGGCAGACGAGATACTGCCCCTGCGCCGCCGCCGCCAGCGCGAAACTGCCCGAGGCCAGGACGCCCAGGCCCGAGCAGAGTCCGTTCATGTTGTCCATGAAGTTCATCGCGTTGGTCAATGTGAGGATCCACAGGATGGTGATCGCATGACTGAACAGGAGGTTGTCCACGAACAGGGTGATGCGGATGCCCGAGGCCGCGACGAGGAAGGCGATCAGCAGTTGGCCGATGAACTTGGGGCCGGCCTTGAGTTCATGTTTGTCGTCAAACCAGCCAAGCAGGACCATTCCCAGGGCGCCGCCGCCGATGGCCGCCAGTTGAAAGATTCGGCGGCCGAAGCCGTGTTCGAGCGGCGCCGACACGGAGACGTTCAGCAGCCCCAGTTGCACCACGGCGGCTCCCCCGATGAGGGGCAGCAGGATGCCGGTCGCGACGGCGAGGCCCCCGGCCAGGGGGATCGGTTTGTCGTGGATCTTCCGATGTCCCGGATCGTCGTTCAGTCCCGCGTGCAGACACCACGCCCGCCACAGCGGCATGGAAAAGGCCGCGATCAGAAAGGAGCCGCCAAAGGACAGCAGGTAGGCGTTGAAGGGAAAGCTCACGGGCGGAGCAGATTTAAATAGAGTTCGTGCAGTTCGTCCACCATGCGATCCACGGAGAAGCGCTCACGGACAAACGCGCGGCCGGCTTCGCCGAACGCGGCGCATTGTTCCGGCGAGCCGGACAACTCGAGCAACGCGGTCTTCAGGCCGTCGAGATCACCGATCGGCAACAGCCTGCCCGTCTCGCCGTCCCGGCAGGCCTCGCCGGCGCCGTCGCAGTCGTAGGCGACCACCGGTTTGCCGGCGGCCATGGCCTGGGGCAGGGCGCGGGGCAGTCCCTCGCGTCGCGACAGATGCGCCAGCGCGTCCATGACGCCTACGTAACGGGGCACGTCCCCCGGGGGAACGAGCCCCGCGAACACGACCTTGTCGCGGAGACCGAGGCGCGCGGTCTTGGCCTCCAGCCGTTCGCGCCAAGCCCCGTCGCCGAGGAACAGCAGTTTGACGCGGGGATTCTGCCGGACGATATCGGGGGTCGCGTCGAGCAGGTCGTCGTGTCCCTTCAGTTCGAACAACCGGGCGATCTTGCCGATGACGAAATCGTCGGGGGCGAGCCCGAGTTCTTGGCGCAGTTTCGGGTCGTTTTCGGCGCGGAGAAAGGGCTGCAGGTCGAAGCCGCTGAAGATGCGCGTATATTGTCCGGGGCTTCCGATGCCGGCGGCCAGGTATTGGTCGCGCATGGCGTTGGCGACGGTGACGAAGTGGGTGGTCAGTCGTCCGGCGTGGCGTTCGGCGGCCCGGAAGACGAGGTTGGCGGCCGCGCCCTGGAAGGGGCCGAACGAGGGGCCGTGGATGGTGTGGATCACGACCTTCACCCCCGCGCGACGGGCGGCCATGCGACCGAGTACGCCGGCCTTGCCGCTGTGGGTGTGGACGATGTCGGGTTTCAGTTCCCGCAATCTCCGGGTCAGGTCCCGCAGCGCCCGCCAATCGGAGAGGGGGCGCACCGCGCGGATGAGGTCGGGGACGATGATGAGCCGGTCAGGTTCGTCATCGAAGGCCGGCTCCAGGGAGCCTTCGGGGCCGGATGTGGGGCCGGAAAGGAGCAGTGAGTCGGTGTTGTGGCGCGCCGCCATGCGGAGCACGGAAGCCGCCGTGTTCTCCTGCGCGCCGCCAACGATCAGCCGGGTGATGATGTGCGCGACACGCATGTTTTCATCCGGCTAGTCGCCCGCTTCCGCGTTCAACCTGTCGAGCAGTTCGACGGCGGTCTTGACCTCCGGGGCGTTGGGCGGGGCCAGCGACAGGAAGTCGTTCAGATGTCCGCGCGCGCCTTCCTTGTTGCCCTGCTTGAGGGCGAGTTCGGCGAGGTAGTAGGCGGCGGTGGCGTTCTGGGAGGCGAGGCTGCGGATCCGCTCCAGGTCCCGCGTCGCCTCGGCGAGCCGGTCGAGCCCGGAGTAGGCGATTGCGCGGTTGAGTCGCGCGGCGGGATTGTTCGGGGTCAGGCGCACCAGCTTGTCAAAATGCCGCAGCGCGTCCTCGGGGCGTTCCTGTTTGATCAGCAGGGCTCCCAGGTTCAGCAGGGCGTGCGTGTCCTCGGGATTGAGGCCCAATTGCTTCCTCAGCGAATCCATGGCCTCGGGCGTCTTCTCGTGGACGATGTAGAGGTTGGACAGGGCGCGTTGCAGACCGGCGGCTTCGGCATTGTTCGCCAAGCCCTCCTTCAGCATGGACTCCGCCTTGGCGAAGTCGTTCTTTTCATGATGGGCCATGGCCTCCAGTCGCCGCAGCGTCTCGACTGTTGCGGGTTCCAACTTGTCCGGCGCGATCATCTTCCGGATGGCGGCGACCTCCTGGAATACGTTGTCCGGAGCATTGGCGCGGAGATACATCTCGGCCACCGCCAGCCGATGGCCGAGGTTGTCCGGATCCAGTTCCCTCGCGCGGAGCAAAAGGATCGCGGACTGGCGGAACAGCTTGCGCCCCAGGTATTGAAGTCCCTGCTCGTAGACCAGCGGCGGGGCGTCGACCGGTCCGTTGCGCGTGGTCTGGTAGTCCCAGTTACCGGATTGTTCGGAGACGGCCTCCTGCCAGGCCAGGAAGTCGAAATCGGGCGCGGGTTCGGCGGAACCGGGCTGGGAATAGGCCGCGTTGACCTGGGCGGAATAGTTGTCGGGATTGAGGCGCAGGGCTTGATCGAACGCGGCGGCGGCCCCCTTGTCATCCCCGGCGCGGCGCAGTTGCACGCCATGGAAGACGAGGTGGGTGGAGCATTGTCGGGCGGCGAACGCGGCTTGGGGCGTTTCGGACTCCCTCAGGGCGGCGAGTTCGTCGATGAGCGGTTGCAGTCCGTTCCATTGCGTCCGGAGGGCGTCGAGATCCGCGGGCGTCGGCGGCGGGGGCGCGATGGAATCGGTTGAACGCGGGACGACGCGGTAGTTCAGTCCCTGTTGGTCCAGCCGGAATCCCTCGAGCCAGATCTTTCCGGAAACGGGGTGCAGGGTGGCGAGCCGGGTCGTCTGGGCGAGCGCGCCGGTCATGTAGTCGGGATAGGCCGGCGGAATGCCGTGGGGGAAATTCTCTTGGGTCCAGCCCGCGGGCCAGCGCTCAGGTTTGCGCCGTCGCATGCGTTCGTGGAAATGCGTCAGGCCGAGATAGCGCGTGTCCACGAACAGGTGGTCGTGCTCCGGCCTGGCGGCCGCGAGCGCGGCCTCCGTCATCACGATGAGTTCGGGTTGCGAGCTGAGGATGACCGAGGGCTCCTCGGGAAGGGAGGCGGCGATGCGTTCGGCGTATTGCCGGAACACCGGGCTGTTGTGCGAGGAGATGCGCGGGGCGTTGAGCCAGACGAGCCATGCCGGCGCGACGACCGCGGCGGTCCCGACCGCGAGCGTCATGATGGACCGGGCGCCTTTGAGCAGGGGCGAGGTCTTCTGCCACTTCTTCACGTTGGCGTTGGAGCAGACGACGATGAAGTAGCCGGCGAGGTAGGCGGCGCTCAGCGCGCTGATGTAATAGAAGGTCAGAAAGGGGAGTCCGTTGCCGACCTCGCGCGGGCTGATGAAAGGATCGAAGGACACCCACACGCAGAGGACGAGGAACATCAGATGGACGACATGGAACACGATGCCAGCCACGCCCTGGGACAGCGGGTTGGTGTCGCCCGCATTCGCCGGCCACTTCACGCTGGCGAGCAGCAGCGGGAACAGCGAGGTCAGGGCCAGGATCACCACGACGTATTTCGGGAAACCCAGCAACTGGGACTTTTGAACCACGAACTGGTAGCGGAACATCTCGAACCACGATTCCTGCGCCGCGCCGCCGAAGTGGTTGATCGACGGCAGCAGGAAGTAGAGCAGGAAGCCCGCCGCGCCCAGTCCAGCCACGGCAAACAGTCGGCGCAGGCGAAACAGGGACTTCTGCTCCAGGACCGCGACGGCGATGACGAACAGCGGGAGGAATCCGATCATGGCCCAGTTGTTGGCCATGCCGGCGCCGTAGACCAGCAAGGCCGCGGTCAGCCAGCGGGAATGCTCCGCGATGCGATGCTCCAACACGCACCGGATGACAAAGGCAAATACGAACAGGTCGAACATCTCGCCGGTGAACGAGGTGGCGTGTTCCCAGAACGTCATCTGAAACGCGAGCAGGCCGACCGCGAGGGTCGGGGGAATCCAGCGGCCGCGCAGGGAAAGCAGACCCTGCGGATTCGGCTCGCGTTGGCGCTGCTCGCGCGTGCGATCCTGGGGCAGCAGGATCGCCGAGCGCGCCAGTTGCGTCAGTGTCAGGGCGGTGAGAATGGCGGAAAGCGCGTTCAGGGCCATTGGCAGGGAGGTCGCCGGCAGCGCCTTGAACGGCAGCGTGAGGAGATAGGTCAGCGGGCTTCCCAGGTTGGGGGCCCACCAGAACCAGCCCGCGGCTTTTCCGACCACGGTCAGACTGGCCAGCGTCAGCCAATGGCTCATCGTCGCCAGGTACACGACGAGCGCGGCCGCCCCTGCGATCCAGGGCAGTTTCGATTGGCGCAGATCCGCCGGCAGGGAATCCTTGGAGTCAGACATGGGTTCCGTCGTTGGGCTCGTTCATGGGCTGTTCTGTCGCGGCCGGCGCGTCCGCGTTCAACCGCAGGTCGGCGACGCATTCCACATGCTGGGTCTGCGGAAACATGTCCACCGGCGTCACCTGCGCCAGGCGGTAGACCCCGTCGGCGCAAAGCGTGTTCAGGTCCCGCGCGAGCGTGGCCGGATGGCAGGAGACGTAGATCACCTGGCTGGGGCGCGCCTCGAGCAAGGTCTGCAGCGTCCCCGGTTGGCAGCCCTTGCGCGGGGGGTCGATGACGATGGCGGTTTTTGCGGAGTCAAATCGGTTCACGAGCGAGGCAAGGAGTTCTTCGGTCTTGCCTTGTATGAAATCACCGTTGGTCGCGTTGTGTTGCGCGGCGTTTTCCCGGGCCGCCTTCACCGCGCGCGCGTCGTACTCCACGCCGACAAAGGATTCCACCGCTTCGGACAGCTCGATGCCGAAGAAGCCCACGCCGCAGTAGGCGTCGATCAGATGCCGCGCGCCGCTGTCCTTCAAGCGGTCCTCCACCGCCTGCACGAGATAGGGCAGCGCATGGAAGTTGTTTTGAAAGAAGGAATCGCCGGGCACGGTCCAGCCCTCGGGCAGCAGACGCAGGACGACCTTCAAGCCGCCGCGCGGCGGGGGATTGCGGCGCACGCCGGCGATCTGGTCGTTGATGCCCGGCTCCGCGATCCGGCATTCCTCCAGATCCACGGCCCAGGGGCGGTCATATTGCAGGAACCCGATGTGCAGCTTCTGCAGCCGCTTGTTCCACTGGCTGCGCAGCATGATGCGATTGCGGTAGCCGTAGGGGCTGGGGCAGGGGACGACCGGCGCAATGTCCGCCTCGGCAATGCCGCCGATGCGTCGGAACAATTCCACGATCTGCCGGTGTTTGATCTCCAGTTGCTTTGGGTAATCGATGTGCTGGTACTGGCAGCCTCCGCAAAGCCCGAAGTGCGGACACTCCGGCTCCACCCTTTCGGG
>JAYPGD010000333.1:0-6717 GCA_038126655.1 Verrucomicrobiales bacterium | reverse complement strand
CGCTGCAACATGCCTATGGGGATTGCTTTTGCAGCTCATGCGAAGCCCTGCGCAGCGCCCGCCCCGGCCCGGAAAATCGGGCAATCCGCGGGATCGTCCAGCCTTGGCGGAAGCGCGGACTGAACAAACAGGCGTCCGGGTCTGTCTCTCTTATGTTGCCTTTTGAACCAATGCGAAATGTTGTGAGAACAATCGACATAAGAATCGTGTTCCTATTGGGCGCGTTGGCGGCGGCTGCGGCCGGGTCGGCGACGGCTCAGGTTGCGGAGTTGGGGATCCAGGAGCCGGAACCGACCGACGTCCGTCGCACTCCGACCGTTGTCGCGGTGGAGCGCGCGATGCCCAGCGTCGTGAACATCGCCACGGAGGAACTGGTCCCGATTCGCGACCCGTTCGAGGCCCTCTTCGGCGAGTTCTTCAATCCCTACAACCGCCGGGGGCCCCGGGGAAACCGGGTGAACAAGAATCTCGGCTCCGGAGTGATCGTGGACGAGGACGGCTTCATCCTGACCAACGCGCACGTCACCCGCCGCGCCTCGCGCATCTGGGTCAAGCTGACAGACGGCCGCGAACGCGAGTGCGAGAAGGTGGTCAGCAACCTGCGCAGCGACATCGCGCTGCTGAAGATCATTCCCGACGGCGAGGAGAAGTTCACCCCGGTCACGTTTGCCCAGGATGACGATCTCCGGCTCGGCGAGACCGTGATTGCGCTGGGCAATCCCTTCGGCCTCGGCGGCTCCGTCAGCCGCGGCATCCTGAGCTCGAAGAACCGTCGGCCGCCGATCGAGGACGAGCAACTGGACATCGCCGACTGGCTGCAGACCGACGCGGCCATCAATCCCGGAAACAGCGGCGGACCGCTGGTCAACCTGCGCGGGGAGCTGATCGGGATCAACGTGGCGATCATCCAGTCGGGCCAGGGCATCGGCTTCGCGATACCCGTCCGGCAGGTTTCGACGGCCCTGTCGGAGGCGTTGACGCCGGAGGGCGTGCGGCACATGTGGTTCGGCGCCCGGGTCAGCGCGGGTTCGCTGCCCCTGAAGATCACGGAGGTGGAGCCCGAAAGCCCCGCCGACCTGGCCGGTCTGAAGGTCGGGGACCGGATCCTGAAAGTGAAGGGCGAGGCCCCGCGCGGATTCGTCCAGTTCAACGCGCTGCTCATGCGGGGCGAGGAGAAGCAGGAGGTGGCATTCACCGTCCATCGGGACGGCATGGAAAAGAACGTCACCGTGCATCTGATTCCCGAGGACGCCTTCTTCAACGCCGGGTTGATCCGGAAGTTGACCGGACTCAAGCTCGAGAAGCAGACCGCGCGGCACGCGCAGGCCATGAACGACCGCGGCTACGATCCCTCGACGCCCCAATACCTCGTCACCGAGGTCCGGGAGGGCAGCGCGGCGGACAAGGCCCAGATCACCCCCGGCGAGGTCCTCTGGGCGATCGACGGGAAGCTCGTTCCGGACATGGTCGCCGTCGCCCGCGCCCTCCATGCCAAAAAGGGCGGGACGGCCGCCCTCACGCTCCGCTATCGACAGCGGCGCGGCTATGTCATCCGCTACGGGAATTACGATATCGAACTGCCGATTCAGTGATTTTTGGATTCCAAGGAGCGCGGTTTGTTTCCATTGTATCGCCGAAGTCTCTCCCCTGATTGACGCATGGAAAACGCCCCGATGATCGAAGTCGACAACCTGACCAAGCGCTACAACGGTCGCGCCGCGGTCGATGGCCTGTCGTTTGAGGTCAAGCGGGGCGAGGTGGTGGGTTTCCTCGGGCCCAACGGCGCGGGCAAGAGCACGGCCATGCGGATGCTCGCCTGCTACCTCCCGGCGACCTCCGGCTCCGCGCGCGTGGCGGGCTTCGACATCTTCACCCAGGCCGACGAGGTGCGCCGCCGCATCGGCTACATGCCCGAGAACAATCCATTGCACGTGGACATGCGCGTGCGGGAGTATCTGAAGTTCCGGGCCCGGTTGAAGGGACTGAGCCGCGTCGAGAGCCGCGAGCGGGTCGACATCGTCACCGAGCAGTGCGGTTTGCGGGACGTCCAGAAGAGGATCATCGGCCACCTATCCAAGGGCTACCGCCAACGCGTGGGGCTGGCCGACGCGCTGGTCCATGATCCCGAACTGATCATCCTCGACGAGCCGACCATCGGCCTGGATCCGCATCAGATCCGCTCGGTCCGGGAGCTGATCAAATCGATGGCCGAGCGCCACACGGTGCTGATTTCCACGCACATTCTCCCGGAGGTGGAGATGACCTGTCATCGGGCTCTCATCATCGAGGAGGGCCGCGTGCTGGCGATCGACTCGCCGGAGAACCTGCAGCGCCTGATCGGCGAGGGAGGCCAGGTCGTCGCCGAAATCGCCGCCGGTCGCGAGGCCCTGATCGAATGCTGGGAGCACACCGGCGAGATATCCGAATATCATGTGGACGCCGCGGACGGTGAGTATTTTCGTTGCTCACTGACGCCGTTGCCGGGGGTCGATCTTCGACCCATTGTTTTTGACATCGTCAAGGCCAACGACTGGCACATGCGGGAGTTGAGCCGCAGCCGGCACTCTCTGGAAGACATCTTCCTGCATCTGACCCGGGCTGACCGGGAGGAAGGGGAGATCTACTGAGATGCAGGCCTACCTGACACTGGTGCGACGCGAACTGGGGGCCCTGTTTGTCTCGTTGACCGGCTATGCGGTGATGGCCGGGGTCCTGTTCGTGATGGGCGCGGGCTTCGCGCTCTTGCTCAAGGACAACAACGACGTCGCGACCAGCCAGCCGGTCACGGAGCAGTTGTTCGGCTCCGGGTTGTTCTGGCTGATCCTGCTGGTGGCCTCGCCCTTCATCACCATGCGCTCCTTCGCCCTGGAGAAACACACGGGCACGTTTGAAACCCTGATGACCGCGCCCATCAGCGACCTCCAGGTCACCCTGGCCAAGTTCACCGGGGCGTTGATCTTCTTCATGCTGATCTGGCTGCCGGTGTTCTCTTATCCCTACGTCGTCAGCGTCTTTTCCATGGAGCCGGTGGAGCTGGCGGCGGGGCCGCTGTTTGCGACCCTGCTCGGCATGTTCCTGATCGGCTGCGTCTACATGTCCTCGGGCTGCCTCGCCTCCGCCCTGACCGGCAGTCAGGTCATCGCGGCGCTGAACGGGTTTGGGATCGGCACGACGCTCTTTCTCCTCAGCGCGCTGGTGCGGTTGAACATCCCGCAGGACACCTGGCAGTTCCAGGCCCTGCTGCAGATCTCCATGCTGGAGCATCTGGAGGATTTCACCCGCGGCATCGTGGACACCCGACACCTGGTCTTCTACGTCAGCGTGACGACCCTCTTCCTCTACGCGACCCACAAGATCGTGCAGGCCCGACGTTGGAAATAGACGGCAACCCGATGGACGACGACAGCCTCATCAAGGAAAGCTTCTCCGCCGGCAAACGCTGGAGCCTGCGGGTCAAGCTGGTGGTCGACCTCGTCTGCGTCCTGGCGCTGGTCGCCATGGCCAACTATTTCGGCGCCCGTTACTACTCGCGCGGCCACCTTTCCTCCAACACCCGGCAGGATCTCTCCTCCCAGACCCGGCTGGTCCTCCAGGCCATCACCAACGACGTGCAGATCACCATCTTCTACGACCGCGATCAGCCGCTGTTCAACGAGGTTTCCGAACTGGTGAACGAATACCGCCTCCTCACGCCGCGCATCAAGGTGGAGTCCATCGACTACCGGACCAATCCGACCGGGGCCGAGATCGTGAAGACCCGGCTCAACCTCGCGCCCGGCATGGTCAACGACATGATCATCTTCGAGTCCGAGGGCGGCCAGTCCAAGATCGTCCAGGCGTCGCAGCTCTCGGATCTCGACATGTCGAACCTGCTCAGCGGCAAGAGCAATGAGATCAAGCGCGTGGGTTTCAAGGGAGAGATGCTCTTCACCGCGGCGATCGCCAATGTCTCCTTCGGCGCCACGCCCAAGGCCTACTTCCTCGAAGGCCACGGCGAGCATGACCCGGACCGCGAGTTGTCGATCTTCGGTTACGCCAAGTTCACCGAACTGCTGAAGATGAACAACGTGGAGCCCGCGAAGCTCAATCTCCTGTCCCAGGGGGGCGTGCCCGAGGACTGCGCCATGCTGGTCATCGCCGGGCCGGAGACCGCGCTCGACGCCCGCGAACTGACCATCATCGACGCCTACCTGAACAAGAACGGACGACTGCTCATGCTGTTCAAGTATGACAAGACCACCGGCCTGGAGCGGACCATGCGGAAATGGGGCGTCGATGTGGGCGACAACATCGTGTTCGACGAGGATTATTCCCGGACGGGGTTCGACATCATGACCACCAATTACGTCAGTCATGAGATCGTGCAGCCACTGGCCGGACGGCACCTGCATTTCTCGTTGGCGCGCTCGGTCGATCGACTGGAGTCCGCGTCCAGCGCCGCTGACGCGCCGCAGGTCAAGGAACTGGTCAGGACCAGCCCCGGAGGCGTGGCGCGGGGCGACTTCGACTTCAAGACCGGCAAGTATCGGGAGAACGCGTTCAAAGACAGGGTCGGCATCGAGATCCCGCTGACGGTGGCGGTGGAATCCGGCAAGATCGAAGGCGTCTTCGGCTCCACCCGGATGCTGGTCGTCGGCGATTCGCGCATTTTCGACAACGAGATGATCGACTCGGGCGTCAACCGCGACTTCGCGGTCTCGTCCATCAACTGGCTGCTGGACCGCTCCTACCTCGTGGGCGGGATCGGCCCACGACCGGTCGAAAAGCACAAATGGAATCTCACGGACGGCCAGCTTCGCGCGGCCAACATCATCCTGATGGGCATCATCCCCGGCTCCATCCTCGGCTTTGGGATATTGGTCTGGTATCGACGCCGACGGTGAGAAACCGCCGCAGAAACGAATGAACTGGAAAGGCACATCCTACCTGCTCGCGGCAACCCTGGGGTTGTTCGCGTTCATCTGGTTCTTCGAGCGCAACCTGGGGAAGGCCGCGCCGCCGCCGCCGCCCGGGAAACTCGCCCCCGGCCTGACGCCGACCGCCATCACCGCCATCGAGACCGTCACCGGCGCCGTCACCAATCGCGTGGAGCTGCAGGACGCCGGCTGGCGACTGGTGAATCCCATCGACTACCCGGCCGAGAAACTGTTCATCGAGGCGTTCATCGACGCCTGCGCGGAACTGACGCCGCACGCTTCGATCTCCCGGCAGGTCACCGGCACGCAGCCCGAGGGCGTCGATGACTACGGCTTCAATCCGCCGCAGGCCCGCATCGCGTTCACGCAGTCCGGCGGCGAGGTCGTCATCGAGATCGGCGCCCGCTCGCCCGGTGAGAAATGGGTCTACGCCCGGGCCGAAGGCACGGAGGGCGTCGAGATCGTCGACGCGAAGATCCTCCGCTACATCCCCGCCACGCCGGACGGCTGGCGCGACCGGTCGTTGATCCGGCTGGGCGAGGCGCCGTTCAACCAGCTGGACATCGCCGCGTCCTCCGGCGGTTTCGAGCTGACGCGCTCCAATCTCACCTCCGCCTGGCGCATCACCCGGCCCAAACCCGCCAAGCGCGCGAACAACTACCGCGCCAAAATGCTGATGCAGTACATTCTCAACTGGCGCATTGCGGGTTTTGTCACCGACGACCCCAAGGCGGACCTGACGCCCTACGGCCTGAAAGCGCCCGCCGCCAGGATCGCCTTCCGGCAGGGGACGAACGATCTGGCCGTGGTGGAACTCGGCTCCAGTCCGACCAACAACCCGGCCCTGGTCTTTGCGCGGCGGTTGAGTCACACCAATGTCGTGCTCGTGCCGCGTCAGCTGTTGGATTCCGTGAACACGCCGTTCGCGCATTTCCGCGACGAGCAGCTGCTCAGCTTCAACCCGGACATCGCGAAACAAATCGTGGTTCAGGCTGATGAAACCTTCGCGCTGCAACGTCAGACGAACGCGGCCTGGATCATTGCCCGCCCTATGCGGACGGCGAACGCGACCAATCCCGCCGCCGCCGCGGTTCAGACAACCGTCAGCCCCGCGGATCCGGAACTGGTGGGTCGTTTCATGACCAATCTCATGTCATTGCAGGTTGTCTCCAACGGCTGGGTGAAGGACGTGGTCGCCGACTACGCGCCCTTCGGCCTGGCGCCGCCGCGGCGCAGCTACGCGATCCACACCAACGCCGCGGCCACGGCGGCCTTCCAGCCCGTTTCCGCCACGAATCAGCCCTTCGCCCAGATCGGCATCGGCAGCCGGCCCCAAGGAGAACTCGCCACCATCCTCGCGCGTCGGATGTCCGAGGATTCGGTCTACAAGATCTCGCTCGGCGAGGTCATGCAACTGCCGACAAGGGCCTACGAGCTGCGGCATCGTCAGATCTGGGATTTTGATCCCCGGCTTGCGGAGACGATCACCATCCGGCACGCGGGAAAGACGCGCAAGCTGGTCCGCACCGACAACGCCGGCGGCGACCGGGGCTGGGCCCTGGCCGAGGGATTTCAGGGAGTGATCAATGTGGCGGCCGTGGAGGCGCAGGTCCTGCAACTCAGCCAACTGCGCGCCAACAGCTGGTCCTATCAGGGAGAGTCGCCGCAGGCCCTGCAGACCCGGGGCATCTTCGACGAGTTCAGCCATTCCATCGCAGTGGAGGTCTCCGAACCCGGCGGCCGCAAAACCTATCGCGTGACCTGGGGCAAGAAGACCGCCCGCGGCGACATTTACGCCGCC
>JAYPGD010000332.1:0-6737 GCA_038126655.1 Verrucomicrobiales bacterium | reverse complement strand
TCCAAACCCTGCCGGTGGGCGCTCGCGTTTGTTGTTCACGATTTTCGTTCCTTTCGCGCGAAAGCACGCTAAAGCGTGAACTCCAACGAGGCGCGAATCCAACTCATGCGAAGACCCGCACTTTCCGCCCATGGCGTGGACAACATGGTCGCGTTTGTGGTAGTCCATTCCTTGGCGATTCGAGTCCAGGAATGGCGAGCTCCGATCATGGCTGACACTGACAATCAACCCAAGGCTCCGGCCGGCGACGGCAATCGCATTCAGGCGCAGATACTGCGTTGGAAACTCACGCGATGGACGCTGTTGATCGCGATCCTCATGTTGGGCGCCGCGTGGTGGATTGACGGCGAGGAAAAGCCCGAACTCCTGTATCTGGAGAACTTTTCATGGATTGCCGGCGCCGCGCTGTTGGCCATGGGGCTCTGGCTGTTGATCTTCGGGAAGATCCATTTGTTCTGGCTGGTCGCGATCGACTTGAAGCAGGAGCGGCCGGCGTTTCGCGTCGGCTTCCCCCTGTTCAACATCCGGGTCAGCGAGAGTTGGACCGAGGGCTGCCACCGCATCCGCAGGACCGACCTGTACCTCGTGGCGCCGATTCTGGTGCGATTGGCGGCGCTGGGATACCTCTGCTACGTGTTCTTCGGGATCCTCGATGCGCGTTATGTGAAGGTTGGCGCGTTTGCCGGAACCTGCCTGTTCGGTCTGGCGACCTGGGTGACGCACAAGAAATGGTTTCCCTCGACGCCGCCCCCCAACGGGATTGCGGAAACGGCGACCGACCCATCCGACGCGGTCGAGTGCGACATCGATGTTTCGGACGCGGCCAATTAGTCCGATTGCGTCGTCCGCAATCCGACATGAATGTGTTCGTCAAGCGGTCACGGCCGCGTCATGGTCACGACTCCCATGCAAACCATCGCCGAAGCGCAGTCTTTCCTGGACCGCCAGAAGCATCTCGCCATCTGGCATGCGGTCTATGACGGCTCCGAGGAAGCGGTGCGCCACGCCAATCCGCTCTTTTGCGAGACCTTCAACCTCTCCCTGTCAGAGATCCTCGAGCGCGGGCGCTACCGCCTCGTCAACCCTCCCGACACTCCGCCGGAGACCATTGAGCTGTACAAGGCGGAGGACCGCGAAGCCATCGAACGCGGCTGTTTTCTCCAACGCAGCCCCGTGGAATCGGGCAGGGATATCCTCGTTCTCAAGATCGGCTTCGATCGGGGCATCGTCGGCATGTTCAAGTTCATCGATTCGGATCTCCCCGGCTCCTTCAATCATCCCCGCGATCTCGATGCGGATTTCCGAAGTGTCGTCGAATCCCTGCGGCCGGACCTGATCGCCGGAAGCCCGCCAACAGCCTGAAGCGCGCCGGACTTTTCGGACAAGATCACCGGCCGGTCGCGCCGGCGCCGGGAGGCGCGAGGCGAACCTCCACACGATTGACGCGGATTCCCTTTCCCTCCGGGCCAACAATTTCGATCTTGTCATCGCCTCTTCCAGAAACGGCCCGCGCCGAAACGGTGTACCGTTGAAGGCCATCCGAAGCGACGCGCCACTCAGCGGAAATGCCGTTGACGCGGACATCAGGCCGGCTCTCCCCCGCGTCGATGAAAACCTCCCCCGTCCAATTGGCGGGCGGCTTGGGCCCCAGCGGAAGGGCGAACTGCAACCGCGCTCCATCAGCAGGAAGCGGCGGTCGGTAGGATTCGCCCGGTCCCACAACCTCCCGAAGCGTGACGGCATGGAGCCGCGGCAACCGCCCCAACTCCTTTGCTGAGCCGCAGGCTCTCAACGTGCGCTGATAAACATCGGGCGCCCAGCCCGGATGGCTGTTCTGAAAATGGTTGAAGAGGTTCAACGCGTCCGCGCCGCCCGACCAGACGGCCATCGCCGCGCCGGCCGTATGCTCCGGAGTGACCGCCCGGGCAAATCCGCCGACCCGTGATGGCTGGTAACGCGTTTCCAGGCCGCCGGCGAGACTGACCTTGTCGCCCAGCAGCGGGCGCCATCGACGCAATGGCATGTCAAACTGCAGCGTCTCCCAGCGCGGGCAGGCGACCACGAGATCCACCAGTCCTTTTCGGGCCCAAGCCGGAACGTCGAGCCCCAGCCCCGACGCCGTTTCCGGATGGGACGGCACACGCACGCCGAGCCTGATGGGATGCCCGCGCCGTTTCGCCGCCGCATCGAGCAACTGGCGGACTTCGCCCAGCCATTCGGTCAACAACGCGGCGCCGGCCTTCTCCTCGCCGCCGCTGAACAGGTATGGCTCCCGCATGAAGTCCAGCTCCAGGCCGTCGGGATCATAGCGTTCGAGCAGTTCGGCAACCAGATTGCGGAAATGATCCCGCACATCGGAATGAGCGTAGTCCAGCGCGCGGGCAAAATAGCCGGGGTGATTCTTGCGAAAGAGTTCCTGTCGCCGCCAGATCTTGTCGTGAAAGGGATGCGCCAGGTTGTCGTTGTAGTGGACGTCGTTCATCCGAATGCTGAGCCATGGCGCGACCTTCCGCTCCCGGCAACGCTTGATGACATGCGCCGGATAGTCGACGCCTTCGTTGTGCGCCTGCCACATGTTCTGCGCCAGCAACCGCCAACGTTCGCGGTGTTCCGCCGGAATGGGCGTGAAGTAGGGCTGGTCGTTGGAGGCTTCAGGATCGTAGCCGTCCCAAAAGGCGGCCCAGGCCTCGCCGCGGTAGTTTGTCCGCCGGGCATTGACATTGCAGAACAACGCGGAGACTCCGGCGTCGGCAATCACGTCGAGATAACGATCCAATGTCTCGGCGGTCCGGCCGGGCGGAATCGGGCGGTGGGCAAAAAAATCCGTGCAATCCTCGTTGTGAAGCAGGCCGCGGATCTTCCCTTCAGCCGAGCCCGTCGCGCCCGCGACAAGCGCCGACGACAGGAACAGCGCCGACAAGATACTGGCAGATGTCTTCATGTTTGAATTCCGATGGGTTGAATGACGTTCCTGACGTTGCGTGAATCAAAACGAATCGCCGCCTCGCGCGGCTGCGGCCGATGCAGGACCAATCGCGCGCCATCGAGCTCTTCGAACAGGCGCTGATTCACATGCAGATCGCGACGGGCGCCGATATCGATCGGTCCGGCGTCTGAAACGACCGTGGAGACGGGCAGAAGCAATGGCGGGCAATGTCGCATCATTCCAAACCGGAACATCGGATCAGCGTATCGGGTTCGGAGCGCGTTGGACAACCGCGTAATTGGAATTCAGCGTTGTCGCGCGACCCCATCGGGACCATCGTCGGACCATTCGATCATGAAGCGCAACCCGGCATGAAACCACGCCCCACCACATGTCTCTCAACGCTGGCAACCACGCTGTTGTTCGCGTGTCGTCCTTCCGCATCGACGAGTTCAAGGTGACCAACGAGGACCATTGAAGCTTCCTCCATCTGCGTTCGCAGTTGAAAAAAGGGATCCCGGAACGCAGCATCCTGCCAACACATTTCCTCAAATGAAACGGACTCAACACTGCGCCACCACCACCGTCGGCATACTGCTGCTCGCCCTGTTGCACCTTCACGCCGAAGACTGGCCCTCCTGGCGAGGCCCCTCGCATGATGGAAGCCGGGCCGGAAAGAACTATCCGACCAAGTGGACGGCCGACAGCGTCGCCTGGAAGGCAGCCCTGCCTGGAAAAGGCGCCTCCTGCCCGATTGTGTGGAAAGATCGCATTTTCCTGACCTCGCCCGACAACGGAGTCGACTCCGCGCTGGCGTTCGATCTCGATGGCAATCGGATCTGGAGCGCCAAACTCGGCAAGGAGACCCCGCCGAAACACCGCAAACTGGGCACCAGCAGCAACGCCTCGCCGGTCACGGACGGAACAGGTGTGTTCGTCTACTTCAAGAGCGGGAACTTTGCGGCGCTGGAAATGAACGGAAAGGTCCGCTGGAAGCGGAATCTGGCCGCGGAGTTCGGCAGGCAGAAGCTGTATTGGGATCAGGGAAGTTCTCCGGTGATTCTGGGCGATCTTGTCATCCTTGCCCGCATGCATGCGGGCGATTCCTGGGTCGCCGGATTCGACAAGGCGACCGGAAAGATCCGTTGGAAGACCAAACGCAACTATGAGTGCCCGGCTGAAAACGACAATGGCTATACGACGCCCATTCCGGTGCGTCATGGCGACCGCGACGCCTTGTTGCTCTGGTGTTCGGATCGCGTGACCGCCTACGCCGCGGACGATGGCTCATTGCTCTGGCAATGCGGCGGATTCAATCCCGATGGCAACAAACTCTGGCCGCCGATCGCCACCCCGGTGGTCGCGGGCAATGTCGCGGTGATTCCCGTCGGCCGCGACGATCGCAAACAGGGGGAGGTTCACGCAGTTCGACTCGGCGGCAAAGGCAATGTCACCCAGACGCATCGACTTTGGGAGCGCGACGATTTCGGCGTCTTCGCCGCCAGCTTGATCGCCCATGACGGGAGGGTTTACCTGCTGCGCAACAAGGGCGGAGTCGTCTGCCTCGACCCGGCCACCGGCAGGCCGTTCTGGGAAGCCGCGTTCCCGAAGGCCTCCGCCGCCTACTATGCTTCGCCGGTAATTGCCGGCGGGATCCTCTACGCGGCTCGCGAGGACGGTATGGTCTTCTCCGCGCGGATCGGCGGGAAGTTCGAACTGCTCGGCGAGAATGACATGGGCGAGCAGATCCTCGCGACTCCCGTCCCGTTCGCCGGACGCCTGCTCATCCGCACTTCCAAGAGTCTCTTCTGCGTGAAGTGAGTTGTCGGGACAGCTGATTGCGGCGACTCGTCACAGCTTGGGTTTTCTCCAATTCGGAATGCCGCCCGCGGCCTTCTGTTTTTCGTAGAGTTCGACGAACGGTTTGCCGGTGTCGAGCGGGGCGTCCTCGTTCACCATCAGGGGGCGGACTTCCCTCCACCAGGCGTCGTAGGCCTTCAGCATCTTCGCGGCGACCTCCGGATGCTGGTCGATGACGTTGGTTTGTTCGCCGGGATCGGCGTCGAGGTCGTAGAGAGCCTTGCCGACGAGGCGCCAGCGTTCGTTGCGGACGGCGAAGCGCTGATGCTGGTAGTCGTCCGGATTGGAATTGCCCTTGCTCCAGCGGCCGGACGCGCCGGCCTTGGCCCAACGGCCCTGATGAAAGAAGGTGTGGCGGTCCTGCCACTTCGCATTCGGGTTCTCAATCAGCGGAACCAGGCTGCGGCCGTCCAGATCGACGTTCTTCGGCAGTTCGGCTCCGGCGAAGGCGGCGAGGGTGGGGAACATGTCGACGTGGCGGGCGAGGCGATCGATGTCCCGACCGGCCTTGATCCTGCCGGGCAGGCGCATGAACAGCGGCACGCGCGCGCCGCCCTGGTTGACCGAGCCTTTGCCGCCTTTCATGCCGGCGTTGTAGATGCGCGAGCCCTTGGCGGAGCCGTTGTCCGTCATGTAGATCAGCAGCGTGTCGTCGGCCATGTCCCACTCGTCGAGCTTGGCCATGAGGCGGCCCATGTTGTCGTCGATGTTGACGATCATGCCGAAGAACGACTGGGTGTTCTTGTCCTTCGCCTTGCCCTCGAAGGGCTTCCGGTATTCGTCGGCGACGATGAAGGGGCCATGCGGCGCGTTGGTGGGAATGTAGGCGAAGAAGGGCTGCTTCTTGTCGCGGCATTGCTTGATCCAGGCCATGGCCTGCGAGAAGAAGACATCCGTGCAGTAGCCGCTGGTCTTCACGATGCGGCCGTTGTGCTTGATGAAGGGATCGAAATAGCTCGTGCCCGGCACCGCCCCCTGGGTTCCCGGGAAGTTCTGCCCAATGCCGCCGGCGGCGTGGATGAAGGTCTCGTCGAAGCCGCGATTGTCGGGCTGGTAGGGATCGGCGTCGCCGAGGTGCCACTTGCCGAAGATGCCGGAGCTGTAGCCGGCCTTCTTCAGGACCTGCGCGATGGTGACGGCCTTGAGCGTCATGCGCTCGCGCTCGAGGATGGTGTGCGTCACGCCGTTCTTGAAGGGCGCGCGGCCGGACATCAACGCCGATCGCGTCGGCGCGCAGGTCGGGCTGACATGGAAATCGGTGAAACGCGTGGACTGCGAATACAGCTTGTCGAGATTCGGCGTCTTGAGATACGGGTGCCCGTGGCAGCTGAGGTCGCCGTAGCCCTGGTCGTCGGTCATCACGAGAATGATGTTCGGCCGGCTGCCGTTGAGCGAGGCCATGGTTGTGGACGCGGAGAGGAGGACCGCCAAAACACAGAATGCGAATCGTTTGATCATGGAGGCTTGGTAGGGAATGGAGGCGGATTTTTCAAACCAGAATCGCCGGGGCGGGCGATTCGCAACCTCGTAGCCGCATAATTCGGGTTGCGCCGCGAGCGCATTTCGCGCGAGAAGTGAAGCGTCGGGAGGGCGCGAAAACCCTTTTCGTCCATCCAACCTCGTAGCCGCAACCTTCAGGTTGCGCCTGCCAGAACCGGCTGGGGCGGGCAATTTGAACAGGCGTTTTTCGTCGCGGCGTCAAAGCCCGTCCTAGCCGCCGTCACAGACGGTGGCGGCCTACTTCTGAAACCGATCGAACCAGTCCTGGACCTTCAGTCCGGGATGCTGATCCCCGGGAATGAAACCGGCCAATCTGCGTTTCGTTTCGGCATGCTTCGATTCGCCCGCCAGATTCTTCCATTCATCCGGGTCGACGCGGTGATCGTAGAGTTCCTCCGAGCCGTCTTCATACCGGATGTATCGCCAGCGTTCGGTTCGAATGGAGGTGTTG
>JAYPGD010000331.1:5599-6763 GCA_038126655.1 Verrucomicrobiales bacterium | reverse complement strand
GAGATCATCTGGCCGAGAGCCGAGAGTTTCTCCGCCTGCCGCAACTGCTGTTCAAGCCGCGACTTGTCGGTGAGGTCGCGGAAGAAGAACTGGTAGGCGGTCTTCTGGTCCAGCTGGATTTCAGAGCCGACGATGCCGACCTGCCGGGTCCGGCCCTCGCGGTGGCGCACATCCACGACCCGCCGGTCGAGGAGCAGTCGGAACCAGTCCGCGCCAGTGGCGGGCGGCGGATCGGGCTGCCCGATGTCCAGGAAGCGGCTGAGCGGAATCGGGTCGCGCCCCGGTTCCGGGACGCCCAACAGATCGCGGGCCTTCTGGTTCAGTTCGATGATGGAGAAATCCCGGGGGGACACGACGACAATGGCCTCGTTGGCCTGCTCGAATATATGACGGAAGCGTTTCTCGGCGGACCGCGCGCGGCTCTTGAACAGCTGTGTCTCGCTGAGATGCTCGTCGAGATCGGCGGCCGTCTGGCGGGCGGCGTCGGTCTCCTCCTCCAGCACGAGCACGATCATGCTGATGGCGATGAAAAGATGCAGCACAATGGAGATCAGGAACACCGCGCTCAGCTGCTCCGCCGCCTTGAAGAACGGGAAGGCGATCAGATACAGGCCCCACAGCAGAAATCCGAACGCCATCATGGCGGCTCCCAGAAACCGGGTCTCCCGGTGATTGTGCGCGTAGCACCACGCCGCCAGCAGACTGGTGACGCCGACCAACGAGAACAGGGGAATCTGAAACTCCAGCGGACTGTCCCGATGAAACGCCCCCACGCAGCTCCAGGCGAAGAGAAACAGGATGAACAGGCCGAGCACGCCCGGGCGCGCCTTCGTCCGCAGAAACACCGCGCTCCCCCATAACAGGAACGCGGCGGATATCCCGACGCAGCATTGTTTGATGACGAAGGCGATCGCGTCCGCCCGGTCGTCCAGCAACCGGAAGTTGAACAGCAGCCACAAGGCGTAGAAGACCCAGGCCACCGTCCAGATGGTGAAATAGCGCCGCCGGGCAAAGCGGTTCAGGAAGACGAGCAACGCGACGATGAGACAGGCGTTCAACAACGACACGAAGAGGGCCGCCTGCAGGTCCTCGCGCGTGAAGATGAGATCGAAACCGGTGGTGGGATTCACTTCGCCTGATTGGTGTTGAGCGGCGCGCCCGCCG
>JAYPGD010000331.1:0-5499 GCA_038126655.1 Verrucomicrobiales bacterium | reverse complement strand
GAAACCGGTGGTGGGATTCACTTCGCCTGATTGGTGTTGAGCGGCGCGCCCGCCGGGACTGCCCTCGTCAATGTCCCACCTGTCCGGATGGGCGTAAAAAAAAGCGATGACACGCGCCGTCCGGGTTGTCAAATCCATCCTCGAACGTCCGGGGCGCGAGGGCGTGCAGTTGGAAATGGGAGGTCCGGGCCGCGCCGCAATGACGAAACACCCAACCACCCCAAACCGAAAGAAATCCGAATGACGAATTCCGAACAGCATGCCGCCAAACGCGGGGCGCTCGATCGCGCGTTCGGCAATCGGGGGTCGTGAGCATTTCAGGCCCCGCGGCGATCAACCGGCGATTGGGTCCGGCAGCCTTCCGGAGCGGGTCTCTCCCGCCTCGTTCGCCTGCCAGTAATCGCCGTTCTCGGCGTCGAGGCAGGTGAGCCATTGACCGCCGCAGGCCGCGGTGTCGATGCAGATGGCGTGCCCCAGGTTCAGAATCTCGCCGGAGGCCTGCCGGGTGTGGCCGCAGACCACGGTCTTGCCCGACTGGTGCCGCTCGCGCATGGCGTCGAGCTTGAGCCAGTAGAGCGCTTCCTCCGGCTGGTCCGCGAGTTCCCGCTCCGGATCCAGGCTGGCGTGGACGTAGATGTGCGAGTCGGTCTCGAACCAGGCCGTGGTCTGTTCCATGAACTCCCAATGCGCGTCGGGAACCAGATGCGCCCAGGACCGGTCGGATTCGATGCCGTAGGATTGGAAGGTCGCCTGGCCGCCGGACGGCAGCCAGAGGGTCAGATCGAAATAGGAGCGGCGGGAATCGAGCATCATGATCTCGTGGTTGCCGCGGAGGGTGATCGTCTCCCGCTGGTCGCGGTTCGCAAGAATCCAGTCGATCACGCCCTTCGAGTCAGGACCGCGATCCACGTAGTCGCCGAGAAAGACCACCCGGTCCGCCGGCGTCGGATGGACCGCCTCCATCAACTCGACCAAGGCGCTGCGGCAGCCGTGGATGTCGCCGATTGCGAGTGTTCTGATGGGGGAAATCTATCGGCGAACGCCGGCGATCGCACAAGCTTGTTTCACGTTCCAGGCGGCCTTGACCAGCGCGGCCCTTGCCTTTTCGGCGTCGCAGGCGGCCATCTCGCGGACGATGCGCACGGCCCGGTCGCGCAGCTTCACGTTGGTCGGTTTGACATCGACCATCAGGTTGCTGACGACCTTGCCGATGCGGACCATCGCCAGGGTCGTGAAGATATTCAGAATCAGCTTGGTGGCCGTGCCGGACTTCAGGCGGGTGGATCCGGTCAGAATCTCGGGGCCGATGTCCGGCGCGATGATGCGGTCCGGTCGATCGGCCTGAGCGACCTTCAGGTTGGGATTGAAACACAGGAGCGCGGTGGCGGCGCCGATCTTCCGGGCCTCCCAGAGCGCTCCCCAGACGAAAGGCGTGCGCCCGCTCGCGGCGATGCCAACCACGACGTCCTTCTTTGCGACGCCGCGGAAGCGCAGGGCCCGCGCGCCGGCGTCGGGGTCATCCTCCGCGCCCTCGATCGGGTGGGCGATGGCGCGGGCGCCGCCGGCGATGATCCCCTGCACCATTTCAGGATCCGCGCGAAAGGTGGGCGGACACTCGCTGGCGTCGAGAATGCCCAGTCGACCGCTGGTGCCGGCGCCGACGTAGAAGAGCCGCCCCCCGGCGTCGAAGGCGGCGGCCACTTTTCGCACGACCCATTCGATCTTTCGCTTCTCCTTGCGGATGGCCAGGGGAATGGACTCGTCGCCGGCCAGCATCAGGTCGATTGCGGAGCCGACCGGCATGGTGTCCAGATTCATGGAGGCCGGGTGACGTTGTTCGGTGACGGATTGCGCGAGGTGTCGGGCGTCCCAGGGCTTTGGAGTTGCGGGCCGGGCTCCGGAGGCCGGCGCCTTCGGTCCCGCCGTCGGGGGAACGTTCGGCGTCAGTTTCATCGCCAGTTCCACGGCGCCTCGGACGCTGTCGCGTTTGAGCGGGGCGCATTCGGTGCCGGGCCAGCGTTCGCGGATCCTGGCGGCGACCTTCCTCGCAAAGGCGGGCTGGTTCAACAACACCCCCCCATGGAAGACGAAACGGACCTTCCCGTCCTTGGGCGCCAGTCCCGCGGCGCAGTTCACGGCATCCTTGGCGAGCGAGGACGCGGCTCCCGAAAGGATGTCCGTCGCGATCTTGTCCCGCTTGGCGGCCGCGGCAAACACTTCGGGCGCCAGCGCCGCCACATCGTCCTTCGAAGCGTCGCGGACCCAGTCGATCAACTGGTCCGGCTCGTTGAGATTCAAGGCCCGCAGGATGCGTTGTCCCAACGTCGTCCAGCGCCCGTCGAGGTCGAGATAATAGACCGCGGCCTTGAGCGCGCGCATGCCGATCTCATGGCCGCTGCCCTTGTCGCCGAGAAGGTGCCCCCAGCCGCCGGATTTCCGGGTTGTTCCCTCGCGGTTTCGGCCGTGGCAACAGGAGCCCGTTCCGCTGAGGACAAGGACCCGCGCGGCGACCCCGGACCGGGCGTCCCCGTCCGCCGCAAGGGCGGTTTCGAGATCGTTCGTCGCGTGGCAGGGGACTTTCCTCCAGACCCTCGCGGCCGCGTTGCGAATGCGTTCCCGGTCCGCCTCCGTCCGGGCCCCGGCCATGCCGATGCCAATGGCCGCCGGCGTGGGAAACTCCCGCTTCACCGCGCGAAAATGCCGGTTCAACTGCGCGTCGCTCAACAGACGGAGATTGGCCGGACCGAAGGCGGCCCGACGAAGTTCCGCGCCTCGCGTGTCGACCAGCATGGCGACCGTGCGCGTTCCGCCGCACTCGACGCCGAGAAAGGCGCCCGATTGATTTCCAGGATCCCGCTTGCCCATGCCCGAGTATTCGCGCGACGGACGTCGTTGATCAAAAGATTTGTTCCGCCCCGGCTCCGGTCATGGTCGAGATCCGGCAGTTCCCGTCCTGAATCTCGAGGGTCGTCGATCCGCAGTCGCTGGTGTAGAGGACGCGCGCCGGTTGACGGGCAAGGCGGGAACGCAGCGCTTCATCCGCGCGTCCGACGCCGCCCGGGCGTGTGTCGGCGACCAGGATCAGCCTGGGGCGGATGGCCGCCAGCAACCCGTTCTTCAACGGCGCGCCCGATTCCGGCAGACCGGCGATCACGATGTCGGCGCGCAGATCCTCCGTCCGTTCGAAGAGCGCGCGTTGGCCTTCGTCGCCCTGGTCCGACAGCAGCAGGATCCTCACGCCCTCAATCTCGCCGCGCAGCGCCAGGGCGTTGTCGTCTCCGCGGGGGAAACGGTCGTCCGCGGCCGGATGCAGGACCTCCCAGTCGCCGATCCGGTCGCCCCGCGAGACAGCCTGGCCGCATCCGGGAGGCAGGCCGTCGACGATCCTTCGGTAGACCGAGGAGCGGGAAGGCGCGGGGTTGAAAAGGACCCGTTCGACGGGCAGCGTGGCCGCCAGGATCTCGAATCCGCCGACCTGTCCGGCGTCGCCGTGCGTCAGGATCGCGCTGGGAATCGTGTCTTCGCCCCGGGCCTGGAGAAAGGGCGTCAACACAGCGCGGGCGCCGGAAACGTCGCCGCAGTCGATCACGAGATCGTTCGAGCGTCCCGACGGATTGGCATGGATGGCGCCGCCGCCGCGCAGGGCGAGGACTGTGATGCGCGGAGCGGCGGGCCGGATGAGCGCCGCGAGCGAGAGGCAGGCGGCCAGCGTCATGCCCGTGAGCGCCCAGGACCGCCGCCGCGCGTCTTCGATGCGATCCAGATTCAGACCGGTGAACAGCGCGAGGTAGTAGAGGGCCATGGCGTGGATGGGGGGCGCGGCCACGTGGCGCCAGGCGCCGGGCAGATCCGCCGCCCATCCGCTGAGGGCTTCCATCAGCCACATGGCGAACCACGCGCAGTGATTGAACAGTTCGCCCGCCGGAGCCAGCCAGTCGCCGCAGATGAAGCTTCCCAGGCAGGCGGCCAGGGTCGGGGCCGCAAGCGGGACGATGAGGAGATTCGCCAGCAGGCTGACCGGCGTGAACAGGTGGAAGTAACAGGCGATCAACGGCGCGGATCCCAGCCACGCCGCCAGGGAGGCGCACAGACTGAGCGACAACCATCGAGCGGGACCGTCCAGCCACCGCCGCCATCCGGGCCGCAGCTCCGGCGGCAGGAACGGATCAGGACTCAGCAGCGCTTCGCGCCATCGATCGAAACGCGGCAACAGCAGCGCGATGGCGAGCACGACACAGAATGAAAGTTGGAAGCCCGCGTGGAAGAGCTGCCTCGGCTCCCAGGTCAGAATGATGAAGGCGGCGCCCGTCAGGGAGTTGAGCAGGTCGACCGGCCGCTCCAGCGACCAGCCGGCGATCACGATGCTCATCATGATCGTCGCCCGCACGGTCGAGGAATGATGACCCGTCACCGCGCAGAAGAAGATCAACGCCGCGATCGTGAGCCCGCCGCGCGAGGCCGGCGGCAGGGCAAGGGAACGCAACAATCCGACCAGGATCATCGAGATCATCCCCACATGTAGGCCGCTCACGGCAAAAAGATGGATTGTCCCGGAGCGCATGAAGGGCTCCGCGACCTCGTCGGTCAACGCGGTCTTCCAGCCCAGTGAGATCGCCCAGAGCAGGCGGACCGTGTCGTCCTCCTCTGGCAGCCCCCGCGCGAGGCAGGCCTGCGCCCATTCGCGGAACCGGACTGCCAGCGGCCGCCCGGGGGCGCCGTCGTCGCCGGTTGTCGTCCAGTCGCCGGGCCCTTCGACATCCACGGTGAAATACACGCCGCGCCGGCGAAGGTGTTCGCGGTAGTCGAACAGCCCCTCCGCCGCCGGGCCCTTCGGCGGCCCGATCACGCCGGTCAGCTCGACCCGGCGACCCGAATGAAACTCCGCGTCCAGCCAGGCGGGCGTATGCGCCACGACCAGGCCGCGCGCGGGAACGGATTCACCCCGCCGCGTGATGGCGTCCAGTTTCACCAAGGCCAGCGAATGGCGGAACGCCTCGCCGTCGCGTTCGGTGATCAGGCGCCGGGGCGCCGACGCGAGCGCGCCCTGCAATCGGACGATCTCGTGTTGGTCGTCCAGGATGACCCGGACATCGTGCGGGGACAGGACGGCCGTGCGACAGGCCAGATTCGTCCAGCCGAAGACAACCAACAGCGCCCCCAGCCATCGCCGCTCCGGCCTCCGCCCCGCCAGGCATCCGATCGCAAGCAGGAAACCGGCGGCAAACAGGACGGGCAGCGGCGCATCGAGGCAATCGCCGATCAGGATGCCGGCCATCAGCGCCAGCGCGGGGAAGACAAAGGGTCCTTTCATTCAGACGTCGAAGCTCCATCCTCGATGACGCCGGACCGCGAATCACCCCCAAACGATTATCGCTTTGCGACAATCTTGCGGGGGGCGACTTCGAAGAAATTCCTTCCAAAGGCCGGAGACGCCCACTATTTTCCCCCGCGAATTTGAACCCTGAGAACGAACGAGAAAACCACGGACAATCATGAGCA
>JAYPGD010000330.1:2217-6788 GCA_038126655.1 Verrucomicrobiales bacterium | reverse complement strand
CTCAGGGCCAAGGCGCGCCGGATGTGCCAGCAATTCGGGGTCAAACTGTTTGTCATTGACTACCTCCAACTGCTCCATTCTACTGCGCGCAAAGCCGCCGATAACCGCCAGCAGGAAATCGCGGACATTTCCAGCGGGCTCAAAGGCCTCGCCAAGGAAATGGACGTCCCGGTCATTGTCTTGTGCCAGTTGAACCGTGATGTCGAGAAGCGCGGCGAGGGCGCCAAACCCAAGCTGAGCGATCTCCGTGAATCCGGCTCCATCGAGCAGGACGCCGACTTGGTCGGCCTGCTCTACAAGCCCGGTTCCGGAGGCGAAGATGAAGGCGACGCCCCGGCGGAGCCCACCGACGGCGAGAGCGTCAACCTGCTCATCGCCAAACAGCGCAACGGCCCGACAGGCGACGTCCGGTTGACGTTCCTCAAGGGCTTCACGAGATACGAAAGCAGGATCGACATCGACGAAAGCGACCTGCCGCCAAACAGATAGAACAGCGACATGAGATCAACGATCAGCCGAATCGCCGCCGCCCTGCTCCTGCTGAGCCTGGCGATTCCCTGCGGCCTCGCACAATCCGCCGCCAAGGTCAAATCCATCAAGATCGTCCACGTCGGCCCGCCCGCCGTCAGCGACGACCTGATCCGCGCCAACATCCGCGTCAAGATAGGCGACACCCTGAGCCAGACGGCCGTCGATGACGACATCCGCAACCTCTACGGCACCGGCTACTTCCACAACATCCTCACCCAGACCGACCTGTCGCCCGAGGGCATCGACCTGATCTACCGCGTCCAGGGCAAGCCGCTGCTCACCGACATTCATTTCGAGGGCAACGAAAAGTACAAGGATTCCAAGCTCCGCAAGAAGATCAGCTCCGTGGTCGGGGAGCATTATGACGAGCAGAAGCTCTTTGCGGACACGCGCGCGATCCTGGACATGTACCAAAAGGCCGGCTTCCAGCAGGCCAAGGTCGAATACCTTCCCAGCATCACCGAGGCCTCCGGCCGGGCGACCGTCACCTTCCGCATCGAGGAGAGCCGCAAGATCCGCATCAAGGACGTCATCTTCGAGGGGGCGACCGTCTTCAAGCAGCGCAAACTGCGCAAGGAGATCAAGACCCGCCGCAGGTGGATGTTCTCGTGGCTCACCGGCAGCGGCGTGCTGAAGGAGGAGCAGTTCGAGGATGACCGCGAGAAATTGGCCGAGTTCTACCGCGAGGAAGGCTACATCGACTTCCAGATCGAGGACGTCGAATTCGAGAAGCTTTCCGAAAAATGGATCACCATCCGGATCAAGGTGTCCGAGGGCGCGCGCTACAACGTCGGCTCCGTGGAGGTCAAGGGCACATCCCTGTTCTCGGCCGACGAGGTCAAGGCCGGCCTGCGGATGGGCGCCGGATCCACCTTCACCCCCGGCGGTCTCTCCGACGACCTCGAGGGCATCCGCGACCAATACGGCGCCAAGGGATACATCGACGCCGACGTCGTCCCCAAAAAGGTGCCCAACATCGAAACCGGCACCATGGACCTCGAATACGAGGTCGAGGAGAACGACAAGTCCTACATCGAGAAGATCGAGATCCGGGGCAACGACAAGACCAAGGACAAGGTCATCCGCCGCGAATTGGCGGTCGCCCCCGGCGAGGTCTTCAACATGGTCAATGTCAAGGTCAGCGAGAGCGTCCTCATGCAGATGGACTACTTCGAGAAGGTCGACACCTCCGCGGAACCCACGGATGTCCCCAATCGAAGGAACCTCGTGATCAATGTCGAAGAGAAGAACACCGGCAACCTGACCCTGGGCGCCGGATTCAGCTCCGTCGACGCCCTCGTCGGCTTTGTCGAGGTCACCCAGGGCAACTTCGACCTCTTCAAGCCGCCGACCTTCACCGGCGGCGGCCAACGCGCCCGCGCCCGCGCCCAGATCGGCACGCGACGCAAGGACTTCCAGGTCACCTTCTCCGAACCTTGGTTCCTCGAACGCCGCCTCGAACTCGAGGTCGACCTCTACCATCGCGAACTCGACTTCAAGGGCGACTTCTTCGACGAACAACGCTCCGGCGGCCGGGTGAGCCTGCGCAAACGCCTCTGGCATCCGAACCTCGAGGGCACAGCCGGCTACACCTTGGAGCGCATCGCGATCCAGGATGTCTCGCCCTCGGCTTCCCAGGCGATCAAGGACGAGCAGGGCGGCCGCATGGCGTCCCGCATCTTCTCCACCATCGCCTGGGACACCCGCAATCATGTCCTCACGCCGAACAAGGGCAACCTGACCCAATTGAGCACGGCGTTCTCGGGCGGCCCGCTCGGCGGTCAGACCGACACCTACAGCTTCGAGCTCAAAACCTCACAGTATGTCCCCGGTTTCCTTAACGGACACATCTTCGAAATGCACGCCGCGGCCGGCGTCACGGACAATCACGGCTCCAATCGCGTGCCGCTGTTCGATCGTTGGTTCCTGGGCGGACAGAACACGCTGCGCGGCTACCGTTTCCGCAAGGTCGGCCCCCGCGACGACACCAACGAATCCATCGGCGGCAACACCTACTGGTTCGGTTCCGCCGAGTACAGCATTCCCATCATCCGGCGCGTGCGCGCGGCCGCCTTCTACGACATCGGCATGGTCTACCAGGACGCCTACAGCCTCGATTCCGCCTACAAATACAAGAACACCGTGGGCGCCACCGTTCTCGACGACTCAAACTTTTACAACGACAACATCGGCATCGGCGTCCGGCTGCAGTTGCCGATCGGCCCGCTGCGACTCGACTACGGCTTTCCGCTCACCGGCGACGGCCGCAATGACGGCAGCGGCCGCTTCCAATTCGGCGCCGGCTACAACCGGAGCTTCTGAATGGCCCGGCGCGACCGGCCGTCAGACTTCCATCCCAATTCCTGAAACCATGATGACACTACGCACCGCACTCTTCTGCGCCCTGGCCCTCACCCTTTCCCTGGCCCCCGCCTCGCAGGCCCAGCAGGGAAAAATCGCCACCATCGACCTCAAGAAGGTCTTCGACAACTACTGGAAACGCATTCAGGCGGACAAGGAGCTCAAGGAGCGCGCCAAGGGATTCGACGAGGAACTGGCCAAGATGCGCGACGAATTCCAGAAGGAGACCAAGGATCTCCCCGCCTTGGAAAAGGGCATCAAGGATCCCTTGATCTCCGCGCCGGAAAAGGAAAAGCGCCAGAAAGCCTTCGAGGCCCGGATCATGAAGGCCAAGGAACTCGAACAAAGCATGATCCAGTTCAAGAACACTGCGGGCGCCACCCTGGACGAACTCGGACGGCAAAGCCGCGGAAGCCTGCTCGATGAAATTCGCGATCATGTCCGCCGCAAGGCCAAGGCCGCCGGCGTCTCCCTCGTCATCGACACCGCCTCTGAAACCATCAATCAGACCCCGGTCGTCCTGTTCAGCGACGGTTCCAACGACTGGACGGAGGAAGTGCTCGCGACCCTCAACAATGACGCCCCCAAGGAGATTCTGGAGCAGTTGAAGAATTAGCGCGCCGCCTACCTCGGCAGCGAATCCAGGAAATCGATCTCCAGCTCCCGACTCCGGCGTCGCGCCTCGGGACTCAGTATCTGCTGCAGGAATTGATCCAGACGACGCCGGGTCTCCGTCATCGCCGCGCGTCGGGAGAGATCGTCCAGCGTCGCATCCTGCTCGATCCTCTGACGCTCGAGCCGGGCCCAGCCCCCGATCTCATACAGCGACATGGCCTTGCCCGCCTCCTCGCCAACCTTCGCCGCAAAATCACTCGCGCTGCGGTAGACCGGGTCGAGATTGAATTCATATTCCCGAAAACGCTCGTCCCCCAGGGTCCGGCGTATTTCGTCGGCCGCCTTCCGTTCCAGATCCTTGCGCGCGCTCGCGCTTCCCGCATCCACTCCCGGAAATTTCAATGCGATCTCCCGTTCGATCGGTTCCCGGATCCTGAAGATGGCGACAAACTCGTTCGAACTGGCGTTGAACATCGCCAGTTCCCTCCGCATTGCCCTGGCCAGCTCTGAATATCGCAGTTGATAGGCCTCAAACTCCTTTGCGCTGAAGGCCGCCTCCAAGGCGGCCCTTTCCTCCTCCCGCAACCGGGCGACCGCCAACCGGCCAGCCGCCTTGCCCGCCCCGGCTGTCTCGACGAGCGCCGCCGCAATCTTCTCCGCATAGCGCCGCTCGATGCCGCGAATGATCCGCTTCTTGGCGGCCGGCATGGAGACGAGGGTTTTCCCGTAGAACGGAACGGCAGCCGCCCCCCCCTGCGGTTGAGACTCCGCCCCGAGAAGCTCCGCCAGGCGCTTCACGCGCTCGCGCCGCAGGGCGTCCTGCTCCCGATCCATGAAGGCCCGCAAACGTTCGTCCGCATCCGCCCGCCACCATTCCAGGTCCGGACCCGCCGCCGAATCGCCCCGTTCCTCCGCCAGGTAGCGGTCCAACCGGCCCGCGACGATGTCCCGGATCGAATCCTCCGGGCAGCCGCGTTCCCGCAAATGCGCGACCAGTTCCGGGAAACCAAGCGACTCCAGACCGCCCCAGTCGCCCCCCTTCGTCTCGGATGAAGGCCCTTCCT
>JAYPGD010000330.1:0-2207 GCA_038126655.1 Verrucomicrobiales bacterium | reverse complement strand
CAAATCCCGCTCAGCGCCGGGGCCCTCGCCCGCCCCGGCCTCCCGCTCTTCCCTCTGCCTTCCTGTCAAGAGAACGACCAGCAGGAAGAGGTTCAAGGCCAATGATCCGGCAAAAAACAATCGGAAACGCATGCCCGAGTATGGTCAACGCCCCAACCAGCGCGCAATTTCAAACTCCGCCATGCGCCATCCGGCTCAATTTGAGAAACTTTTCGCTCCGGCCGGACGTTGCACTCCCTGCAACGCCGATCCAACAACATGAAACGACTTCTCTGCCTGCTGGCCGTGGCTCCCCTGCTGGCCTGCAACCAACCCCAACCCGCGGCCTCGTCCAATTCCTCGTCCAATTCGGCCGCAAAGATCGCGGAACTCGAAAACCGCATCAACACCCTCGAGACGATGATCCGCGCCCTCGATCGACGCGACGACCGGATCGCGGACATGGCAACCCAAACCGCGTCGACCCGTCCGGCGTCATCCCAGTCTCCGGGAATCTCCAACCGGGCCGATCAGCGAATCTCCGCGCTGGACTCCGATATCGCCAACCTCAACCGCCAACTCGCCACCATCACCGAACAACTCGGCGCCGTGGCCGAGGGGATGGCCGAATTGAATGACGGACTCCAGGAAGTGCAGACGACTCTCGGCAATCACGAACAAGTCCTCGAACGCCTGATCTCCGGAAATTGAGCCACAGCCAATTGGCGTGGTTGGGTATGGGGGTATGGGAGAGTTGGGGTACGGGAGAGTCACACCCTCACACCCGCATCCCGTTCCCAATCGCGGACGGGGGTTTCTCCGTCGCCCAGAAACGTGCACTCCAACCAGGTCGCGAGGAACGCCTTGCCGAACGCCCCGGCCCCGTCCCGACACACGCGGTAGTAGCGCGGATTTGGAGTGAGGTTTCGCCGGATTCTCGAGGCGCCGCCAGGCGTCCCCTCAACACAGGTCAGGACCCAACCTGACTGAATCTCCGACTCGTCCCAACGCCGGTAGGCAATCGGCGCCAGACAATAGTCGGTTTCCCGTTCACGCAGGGCCGGCAGATCTTCCAGCGGAGCCTCGATGACGACCCTGTTGAAACAATCGCCCGGATCCCCCCTCAGCCGCACATTCAGCAGCGCCAACGCATCCGGGGCCTTGGGATCCTCGTAGCGGGAATTCACGGCGTCCATCCGGTAATCAAACACCCGACGAGCGCCATACGCCATCACCGGACCGGCATTCTGCGCGACCTCCTCCGCCAAGGTCATGGCCGCCGACTCCGCATTGACCAGACTCCCGTAACCGATCAGACGCAAGCGACCGCTGCCATCCTTTTTCAACCTGTCCTCCAGGCCGGCCCATGGGTGCTCCAACATGGGCTCTTCCCTGAGTTCCCGCACGCGGCGGGAAAGCTCAGGATCCGCCGCATTCTCGGCTTCCGGCCTCACGCTTGGGCGGGTCTCAGTTCCCTTCCTTCTTTTCCCCGACGCCGTCAGCCGCCCCCTTCGCCGGCCCGGCCGATTTGGCGACAAAACTGATGTCACGGAACATCGCCCCCGAATTCCCCCAACAGAACAACGCCACCGTCCCCTGTTTGTGTCGCGCGTCCAGCGTCGCAAACTCCCTTTCACCGTCCACATACACCTCGATCCTCGGCCCTTCCATGACGATCTTCACCGCATACCAACGCCGGGTTTCGAATCCCCTCCGATTCGACTCCAGCGCTTCATAGGTGAACCCCTCCTTGGCGGCCAGGGTCCGGTAGCGCCGCTGACCGTCCATGTACCACAGGTAATACTTGTCCGGCGCATTCCAACGAAACGCCGCGCCGATCCCGTCGTCATCCGTCGCGTAGACGTCGAACGTGAGTTCCCCGTCGGCAAACGACGAACCGGCCTGATACACAAACATGGTGCCCTCGCGCTCCACGGTCGGATCCGGTTTCAGGGCCTTCTTGTTGTTGACGATCGTGTTCTCCGTCTGTTTCACGACCCCCTCGGAAACATACCACAAGGACGGCGGACTCGCGGCCGGGGCGTCCACCGACGCCCAGTCCCGCAACCCCAAGCGAAGCCTCCCCTCGGATTCGGGCGCGCCGCCGCGCGCCGACGTCCGTTCCGCCGCGCAAATGGCTTGCGCCCATCCCAGAAGACAGAAGGCCAACACGATTCGAAAGGGCGTGAATGTCTTCATGCCCACGAACCTAGCAGGCTGTTGAAAAA
>JAYPGD010000329.1:0-6856 GCA_038126655.1 Verrucomicrobiales bacterium | reverse complement strand
GGCTTGGGAAGCATCTTTGTGTTTGCGGCCGGCAATGGGGACCTGGACAACGAAAACGTCAACTACAACGGTTACGCTAACTCGATTTATACCATTGCTGTAGGAGCCTTGGACAACCAGGGTGAGAAGGCCGACTACAGTGATCGTGGAGCGGCTCTGGTCGTCTCCGCGCCTTCCGGCGGCGAAATCAGCTTGGGCGGCCTGACTCACGCGACCACCACGACGGACACGGTGGGCTTGGCCGGATTCAACGATGGCACGGGCGGCGACCTTGCCGACGCGGATTACACCGAAGCCTTCAACGGCACCTCTTCCGCAGCGCCCGTGGTCTCCGGCGTCATTGCGCTCATGCTGGAGGCCAATCCGAATCTCGGTTGGCGCGATGTCCAGGAAATCCTGATGGCCAGCGCCACTCAGAACGACCGTTTCGACAGCGACTGGGTGTCCAATGCGGCTGGCTTCAGCTTCAACAACAAATACGGCGCCGGCATGGTGGATGCGCGATCCGCCGTCGCCATGGCCCAGACCTGGACCAATCTCCCGGATCATCTGGTCATCTCCGCAGTGCAGACCAATCTGAACCTCGCGCTGCCTGATTTGGCGCCCACGGGGGTTTCGGTCAACTTCGACTTGCAGGCGGACGATTTCCGGGTCGAGCACGTCGCCGTCACGATCGACACGACGCACAGTTTCGCCGGCGATCTTGAGATCAAGCTCATCTCCCCCAGCGGCATGGAGAGCCGTCTTGCTGAGCGCGATTTCACACCGGTCTTCGACTACAACGGCTGGAAGCTCATGTCGGTCAGGAATTGGGGCGAACTGGCCAAGGGCACCTGGACGCTGCAGGTGGCGGACCGCGGCTTCGGCGGGTCGGGAACCCTCGATTACGCAAAACTCGATGTCTGGGGCACTTCGACGAATGTTGTGCCGGACCTGACGATTACCGACGCCACCGTGACGGAAGGCGATTCGGGCAGGACCAACGCGGTGTTTACCGTCACGCTTTCGCAGCCGGTCAGTCAGTTCGTCAACGTGAGTTACTCCACGCAGGGAGGCACGGCCATTCCGGTGGAGGATTATCGCCCGGCCGCGGGCACGCTCATCTTTGTTCCAGGCGAAACGACCAAGACCATCACTGTCCCGGTGAACGGCGACGAGGATGTGGAGTCGAACGAGACCTTTCTCGTCACCATCTTCAACGCCTCCCAGGCGCAGATTATCGACGACACCGGCTTGGGGACGATTCTCAACGACGACGGCCCGGTCTGGAGCATCACCGACGTGAGCGTGCAGGAGGCGGATTCAGGCGCGACCAACACCGTGACGTTCGATCTGACCATCTCCGAGGTCAGCACCAACACGGTCTCCGTGTTTTTCTACACGGCTGACGAAACGGCGACGGTCGGTTTGGACTACCTCTCCACCAACGGCATCGCGACCCTGGCCCCGGGCGAAACCAGCACGACGGTCACCGTGGATGTGCTCGGCGATGATCTGTTGGAACCGGACGAGACCTTCGGACTGTTGCTCACCAACGCAACCTTCAGTTCCGTGCTCGATTGGCGCGGTGTCGGCACGATTCTCGACGACGAACCGCGCGTCCGGGTCGAGCCCTTGGAAATTGTGGAAGGGAGCGCCGGGTTCCACGATGTCGTGGTCGATGTGACCTTGACCAAGCCTGGCGTGTCGGAAATCACCGTCGAATACGCCACCACCAACTTCACGGCCAAGGCCAATGGAACGGTCGGCGACTACATTGCCCAGTCGGGAACCCTGACCTATTTCCCCGGGGTTACGAATCAGATCATCACGCTCAGCATCAATGGGGACACCCTCTACGAGAACGACGAGACCTTCGGCATCCGGCTGTTCAACCCCACCAACGCCATTCTGTCGACCAACCTGGTCACCATGACCATTCTCAACTCGGTCGGCGACGATCCGAAACCCAAACTGAGCGTGGTCGACGCCAGCCTGACCGAAGGCGACAGCGGGAAGACCCAATTGGCCATGAACGTGCAGTTGGACACGCCGAGCGGACTGCCGGCCGTGGTCAATTACCGCACGCGCGTCGGCACCGCCAGTGTGGGCCGCGACTACCAGGCCAATTCCGGAACGTTGATCTTCCAGGCCGGTGATACGGTCCGGACGGTCAATATCGACATTTTCGGCGACACCACCCACGAACAGGACGAAACGTTCATGTTCGAATTGCTCAATGAGCAGGGGGCGACCATCGACGACGGCGAGGGCGTGGGCACGATCACGGACAATGACACGGCGCCGACAATCTCCATTGTCGACACCCGGGTCACCGAAGGCGACTCCGGCGTCGCGACTGCGATGGTCCCGGTCACCCTGAGCGAGGTCAGCGGACTTGCGATCACCGCGCAGGTCTCCGCCGCCGATGGGACTGCCACGACGGCGGACTCCGATTATGGCGTGGTTCCCGCCACTGTCAGCGTTCCTGCCGGCGCGCAGTCGGCAGTGATTGCGATTCCGATCAACGGAGACGGAGATCCCGAGGCGGATGAAGTCTTCACCGTCACCCTTTCCAATCCTGACTTCGCGACGCCGGGCGACATGACGGCCGATGTGACCATCGTGAACGACGACGGCCCCATTATCTCAATTACCGACGCCACCGTGACCGAGGGCGCGCAAGGGGGTTCCGTCATGGCCACCCTGACGGTTTCCCTCAGCGAAGCGGGCATGACGCCGGTCAATGTCAACGTCGCCACGCAAGACGGCAGTGCCACCATGGCCGACGGAGACTACGTCGCATTGACGCCCTCGACGCTGGTGTTTGCCCAAGGGGAGACCAGCAAGCAGGTCAGCGTCGTCGTCAACGGCGACGACACCGCCGAGAGCGATGAGGCCTTCGAGGTGGTTCTGAGCGCTCCGGTGAATGCGACCTTTGCGAAGTCGCGCGGCACGGTGACGGTGAAGGATGACGACACCCTGGTCGATCTGGGGATCCAGGTTGCCGGCGACAAGGATCCCGCTTTCAAACAGCACGAACTGACCTGGTACATCACAGTGGACAATCTCGGCGCGACCTACACCGCGGAGAACGTGGTGGTGGCGGCGCAGTTGCCGGGGACTGTCGACTTCGTTTCCGCCACGCTTCCGGTGGCGAGCGACGACGGCAACGGACTGCTCACCTTCGCCTTGGGGGACTTGGCGGTCGCTGGACAGAACACGGCCCTTCAGATCGTCGCCAAACCGAATACCCTGGACGCGCTGAACTTCACGGCGACCGTCACATCAGATCAGCCCGACAGCAACGCGGCCAACGACGCGGCCATGCTGGCCACCACCGTCGATGAGCCGATGGTGGTCGTCGACAACGCCAAGTATTCCTTCAATCTCATCTCCGAGAGTATCTCTCCGGCCAACGGATCCCTCGACCCGGGAGAAACCGTCACCTTGACACTGGAGTTGCAGAACACCGGGACAGTGCCTGCGACGAACATTGTGGCGACACTGATGGCTTCCTCCGATGTCCATCCGGCGGGCGGCTCACAGAGTCAATCGTATGGGGCCCTGGCCGATGGCGCCAAGGCGCAGCGCGATTTCACCTTCACCGTGGATGCGGCCGCCTCCGGATCCGTTCAGGTGACCGTTCTCCTGACTGACATGACGCCGACAGCGATCCACGACCTGGGCATGGCGACCGGGAGTTTCGCGCTTCCAGCCACGCAACCCGCCGCCGTCAACGCCGCCTCAATTGCCGTTCCTGATTCCGGGGCCGCAACGGTCTCGGAAATCGTGATCAGCGGCCTGAGTGACCTGGTGGTCAACCGGCTGCAGGTCACGCTGAATGACGTGAGCCACACCTTCCCCTCGGACTTGGACATCCTGCTGGTCGGACCGAACAACGCCGGCGTGGTTCTGATGTCCGACGCCGGACGCGGCATCGACCTTGTGGACGTCGATTTGACCTTTGCCGACAGCGCCGCCGCCGGATTGCCGAGGTTGGAGGGCATTGTCTCGGGAACCTACAAGCCGACCGATCATGTCGAGACCGAGCCGGACACGTATCCCGGCGCGCCCAGCGGGCCCTATTCCACGAGTCTCTCCGCTTTCAACGGCGTCGATCCCAATGGAACCTGGCGCTTGTTTGTGGTGGACGACGCGACCGGGGATATGGGCGCGGTCGCCGGCGGTTGGAGCATGACGATCGACACGGTCAGCCCGGTCGGTTCGAGCGCGGGGATTGCAGTCTCTGTGACGCCGATTGAGAGCGCGCTCCTCTTTGGCAACCTGCAGAACTTCGAGATCACCGTCCGCAACGACGGACCCTCCACCGCCAACAACGTGACGCTCGTCGGGGATATCGCCACGGGGTTGAGTCTGACGCCGTTGACGGCGATGGATGTGCCGGCCGGCGCCACGATCAATGCGGCCTCCGATCCTTTCAATGTCTCCTTGGGCAGCCTCGTCAGTGGGCAATCCGTCCAGGTGACCGCCACGGTTCAGGTCGGCTCGATCGGGGCCCTGAGCAGTTCATTCACCGCCACCGCCGACGAACTCGATCTGAATCCGGCCAACAACACGGCCTCCGCCTTGATTGTCGCCCGCCGCACGGCGGTTACCAAGGCCTTGGATTCCAACCCGAGCGACGGATTCCAGATTGTCATGCAGACGCCGGACAATGGGACGTATGTGGTGGAGGCATCTAGCGACCTCATCAACTGGGCGCCGGTCGGGACAGTGCAGGCGGTCAATGGCGAGTTGAGCTTCAATGACGCCTTGGCCGATCGCGCGTGGCAACGATTCTATCGGGTGATCCGCCGATAGGCTGTCTCCCTCCGAATCTTCTCCTTACCCCCCGCGCCAGCCCGCTGTTTTGCGGGGGGGGATCATTTCCAATCGGTTAATGCTGAGGGACTGGAATCCTTTGGCGATCGAAGCTGCGCCGGGTGGCGGGAACTGGGAGGCGGCGACTGAGTCGGAATCAGAGGCAGCCCCCGTCTTCAAGCCGCGCCGGCATTTACTGTTTCTTCCGGTCGCGTGTGACGAAGGGGAAGCGCCCAGCGGCGCCAATCCTGCGTTGGGAAGCGGGGTGAAGGAGGGGGCTGGCGCCGAAATGCGGCGCGCCGAATTAATCCACGATCCGCAACTGGTATTGCTGAGAAAGCTTGCTGTCGGCCCTGGGTTCCGGGATGCGGTTGTAGAGGTAGTCGAACTTGATCCGATAATTGAGGATATCGCTGCCTTCTGGGCCGGGAACAATGGCTTCCCAACGATCTTTCATCATCGGGATCCGGCGCATTTCGTAGAAGGTGAGGCCGATCATCACGTAAGCCTTGAAGGACTCCTTCCGGATGCTCTGTTGGTTGCTGCTCCAGACACACTCGACCACGTATTGATTCTCGGGGTTCCGGGAGATTTCCGGAGGGGTGAGATTGGTGATGCTGGAGCGGGTGGGCGCGCTGGAAGCGCAACCGGCCAGCAGCAGGGCCGCGAGGGCGGGAAGCAGAGCTTTGGAGGCCTTCATCATAGAGCGCGAGCGTGCCACGGGTCTCCGATCGTTGTAAAGCGGTAATGGCGGGCCTGTCTTTTCCGTTTGACCCGGTTTATGGCTGACGTTTACTTTGTCGCCCTTTCGCCCGCTCCGAGCGTCTTCGGGGCGGCGTTTGTCACAGCGTCAGAGTTTGCCGTCATGTTTGCCACGATTCGAAAACACCAGCAGTGGTTGTTCATCCTGATCTGCGGGGTGGTCATCATCAGTTTTGTCGTCTTCTTCAGCCCGGACGTGGGCACGGGAGGGGGCGGCGGTCCGGTGGACTTCGGCACGGTGAACGGACGCGCGGTTTCGCGGAGCGAGTTCTTTGCCGCGCGGGACGAGGAGGCGATCCGGTATTTCCTGAACTGGGGGGAATGGCCTTCCCAGACGGGCGGTCGCGCGCCCGATTTCATCCGCACGAATTTCAACCAAAATGTGATCCAGCGTGTGGCGGCGAACCTGAAGCTCGAGGAGTTGGGAATCGAGGTCGGGGAGGAGGCCGTGGTTGCAAGGTTGAAGCTGATGATGCGGAACAACGACGGGGTCTACGATCCGGCCATCTATCAGGGCTTTGTCTCCAACGGACTGCAGCGGGTCGGCATGGACCGGGAGGATCTCTACCGTTTTGTCCGCCGCGAGGCGGCGATGGAGCAGCTTCGCGACACGGTGGCGGTTCGCGGCCAGTTGGTGACGCGGGCGGCGGCGGAGGCCGCTTTCCGCCTCGAGAACCAACGCCTGGGGACGGAGGCCGTCTTCTTCAACGCCTCGAATTTCCTCGCCAAGGCGAATGTGGAGACGAACGCGCTGCGGACCTTCTTCACCAATCGCGCTGCGAGTTACCGGACGGACGCCAAGGTGCAGGTGAGTTACGTCCGATTCGACACGACCAACTACCTGGCCGAGGCCGAAGAGCGGTTTGAGGAGACGGTGACCAACCTGACTGCGGCGGTGGACAAGGAGTATCAGGAGAAGGGAGCCGACTCTTTCAAGGACGATGAGGGCAAGGCCCTGTCCGAGGAGAAGGCGAAGGAGCGTATCCGGGAGGAGGCGCTTGAGCCGTTTGCCCTGCGCGCCGCGCGGAAGGCCGCGTCCGATTTTGCCAACGACCTCTACACCGAGGCCCAGAAACTCACCGCTGAGAAGAAGGGCAGTTTCCTGCTGGAAACCAACTTCATCTCGGTCGCCCAGACGGCGGGGCTGAAGGTGGAGACCACGAAGTCGTTTTCGCAGCGGGAAGGCGTTTCGGATCTCGGGTTGCCCTTCCAGTTTGCGTCCGCGGCGTTTCAGTTGAGCGGCACGAACCAGGTGCGCATCGATCCGGTGGTGGGCGACTCCGGCGTCTAT
>JAYPGD010000328.1:0-6900 GCA_038126655.1 Verrucomicrobiales bacterium | reverse complement strand
AGCACCACGACAAGGTGGATGTGCCGCCGGACCGGCAGTTCACCGGATTCGAGGATTACAAGAAGGCCATTGCCGAGGCGGATGTGTGCATTCTGGCGACTTCTCCGGGATTTCGCCCGATCCATTTCGAGGAGGCGGTGAAGCAGGGCAAGCATGTGTTCATGGAGAAACCCGTGGCCACTGACGCGCCCGGCGTGCGCAAGGTTCTGGAGGCGGCCAAGATCGCCAAGAAGAAGGGGCTCAAGGTCGGCGTCGGCATGCAACGACGCCACCAACCCACCTACCAGGAGACCGTCCGCCGACTCCATGACGGCGCGATCGGCGACATCGTTTCCATGCGCGTCTACTGGGATGGCAATGCCCGCGCGGGCAAGGAACGCCTGCCGGACGAGAAGGAAATGCGCTACCAGATCCGCAACTGGTACTACTTCACCTGGCTCTCGGGCGACCACATCGTCGAGCAGCACATCCACAACATCGACGTCATGAACTGGATCAAGGGCGGATTCCCGGTGCGCGCGCAGGGCATGGGCGGGCGCCAGGTGCGGAACAAGCGCATCAACGGCCAGATCTACGACCATCATCAGGTGGAATATGAATTCGCCGACGGTGCGCGTTGTTACAGCCAGTGTCGCCAGATCCGCGGCTGCTGGACCAGCGTCAGCGAACACGCTGTGGGCACGAAGGGCGCGGCGGATCTTGTCCAGCAACGGAAGCTCTTCCAGATCACCGGTCCCAATGCCTGGACGAAGCGGCTCAAGAAGAGCGAGCAGGGCCACCAACTCGAGCACTATCCCCTGTTCAAGGCGATCCGTGAAAACAACCATCACATGGAGGCCGAGTACGGCGCGCTCAGCACGATGACCGCCATCCTCGGCCGCATGGCCACCTATTCCGGCAAGAAGATCGAATTCCAGGACGCCCTCAATTCGCAGCTGGAGCTGGTCCCCTATGGCCGGGAACTCACGATGGATTCCACCCCGCCCGTCCTCCCTGACGCCAATGGCTGGTATCCCGTCGCCGTGCCCGGAGAAACGAAGGCGTTTTAAGCCGGGGAGGGGCGGGTCTGCCGGCGCCCCGAATCGCCCGCCCCGGCCAACTTGGCGCTTGGAGCCGCCGCGCGGCTGTGGTTCAACTCCCGGCATGCTTGACGCTTACTTCATTCCGGCTCCCGACGCCGCGTCCCGCCGCGTGATGATCGTGCTGCACGGACTCGGCGACAGCGCCAACGGCTACACCTGGCTGCCCGACGCGCTCGGCTTGAAGGACTTGAACTACATCCTGGTCAACGCCCCGGACGGGTACTACATGGGCTACTCCTGGTACGATTACGACGGAGACGTGAAACCCGGCGTGATCCGGAGTCGCAAACTGTTGTTCGAGCTGTTGGGGGTCGTGGCCGAAAAGGGACATCCGATCGAAGAGACCTTCCTGTTCGGCTTTTCGCAGGGCTGCCTCATGACCCTCGATGTCGGCGCCCGGCTGGAACAACGCTACGGTGGCTTGATCGGGATCAGCGGCAAGGTCTTCGAACCCGCGTCCCTGATCGAGGAGGCGTCGCCCGTCGCGCGGGAACAGCGGTTTCTGGTCACGCATGGCGACGCCGATCCCGTGATTCCAATCGAGACCACGCGTCCCCAGATCCAGTCATTGAAGGACGCCGGGTTTCAGATCGATTGGCGCGAGTTCCGCAAGCAGCACGGCTTCGCTGAGCCCGAGGAGATCGATGTCATCCGGGAGTTTGTTTCCGGGAAGAGTTCAGCTGTCGCGTGAGGCCTCGCCTCCGGCCCTGTCTGATTCCTCACAAGCAAACCCAACCACGTTCCCGGTCGGCGGGGACCCAATCTGCCAGGTCGTATGTCGCAGTACAACTATGTCGCCCTTGATTCCCGGGGGAAGGAAATGCGGGGATCGCTCAATGTCGGAAGCCAGTCGGAGGCGATCCGCCGCATCAAGGAACTGGGCTTCTTTCCCACCAAGGTGGCGTCCGCGAGGGCGAAGCCGGAAAGGCGCGGCGCCGCCGGGGAGGAAGAGGCGCAATCGCCGCCGGGCGCGCGATCAAAGTCCGGATTGCGACGCGATTTCAGAATCTCGATTCCATTTCTGCAGGGCGGCGTGAAGCCGAAGGCGTTGACCGCCTTCACCCGCCAACTCGCGACCCTGGTTGACGCGGGGATGCCGTTGCTGCGCGGCCTGAAGATCCTCGCCGAGGAGGAGACGAATCCGCGGCTTCGGGCGGTGACCGAAGAACTGATGGTTTCCATCGAGGGCGGCGCCTCCCTGAGTGAATCCATGGCCCGGCATCCGCGGGTGTTCAACAAGCTTTATGTGAACATGATCAAGGCCGGCGAACTGGGCGGCGTTCTGGAGGTCGTGCTCAACCGCCTGGCGGAATTCCTTGAGAAGGCGCAGCGCATCAAGGGGAAGGTGATCAGCGGAATGTTCTATCCGGTGGCGGTGCTGACGGTCGCGGTCGCGATTCTCTCGCTGCTGATGATCTACGTGGTTCCCAAGTTCCAGGAGATTTTTGCGGATCTGGCCGAGGGGCGGGCGATGCCGAAGTTCACGCTGCTTGTGCTCCAGATCAGCCAGACGCTCCGCGAACATCTCGGGGCGACCGTCGGTTGCGCGCTCGCGGGCCTAGTCCTGTTTCGCGCATTCACCGCGACCGGCTTCGGACGCAACGCGGTGGATCGCGGCAAGCTGCGCATGCCCCTGCTCGGGCCGGTGTTTCGCAAACTGGCCATCGCGCGCTTCGCGCGGACCTTCGGCACATTGATCTCCAGCGGCGTGCCGGTCCTTCAGGCTTTGACCATCGTCAGGGAGACCGCGGGGAACACGGTTGTCGCGCGCGCCGTCGGCGCCGTGCACGAGAGTGTGAAGGAAGGGGAGACCATCTCGACGCCGCTGCGCGCCTCGGGCGTGTTCCCCGGCACGGTCGTCGGCATGATCGACATCGGGGAGCAGTCCGGAGCGCTGCCGGAGATGTTGTCCAGGATTGCGGACAACTATGATGAGGAGGTCGACAACGCGGTCGCCGGGATGGTCTCCCTGTTGGAGCCGATCATGATCGCGTTCCTGGCTCTGATCGTCGGGAGCATTGTGATCGCCCTGTTCCTGCCGATCCTGGACCTGATCAACAACGGGATCTAGGCCGGCGCTTGGGCCGCCCGGGGAAACCGATCCTCGAAAAGCGGGATCCGGGCTATCCCTGTTCCATCTCGACCCAGCGCACGGCCTGGCGGACGAGGTCGGGCGCGGACTTGGCTCCGAGCTTCTGTTTGATGTTGCCGCGATGGACCTCGATGGTCTTGACGCTCAGGTTCAGACGCCCGGCGACCTCGCGCGTGCCGAGCCCCTGGCCCAGAAGTTCAAACACCTCGAACTCGCGGTCCGTCAGCCGCTCCATGGGCGACTTGGAGGACTGGCCGCGCTTGCCGGAGAAGATCTCCAGGATCCGGGAGGACATCTTCTCGCTGACGTGGATCTGCCCCTCGAGCACGCGGCGGATCGCCTCGATGAGTTTGAGCCCGCCCTCCTGCTTCATGACGTATCCGCGGCCGCCGGCGCGGAGGACCCGCTCCGCGTAGAGCGTCTCGTCGTGCATGGAGAGGGCCAGGACGGGGATCTCCGGCCGCAGGGCCTGCAGGTCCTTGATCAACTCCAGTCCGTTTCTTCCGGGAAGGCTGATGTCCGTGATCACGATGTCCGGGGTGTCGCGCTCGACCATGGAGAGCGCGTCGGCGACATTCTCGGCCTCGCAGCAGACGTTGAGGTCGGGTTCGCTGTTGATCAACGAGGCCAAGCCCTGGCGCATGATGGGATGGTCGTCGACCACCAGAACCCGACGTCCGCGCGAACGGGCGCCGGATTCGCTTCCCGTCGCCCGCGCCGCGGTCTTTCGAACTTTCTTCTTAGCGGTCATTTTTCTGGGATCGGACGGCCTTGGCTGCGCCCGGAGTCTTGTGGATGGTGCAGACCACCTCGGTGCCGCCGCTTTCGCAACGCAGCACGACCAGCGAACCGCCGGCCAGGGTGGCCCGGTAATGCATGACATTGAGGCCCATGCCGCGCTTCCTGGGGAGCCGCCGGGGCAGGCCTCGGCCATTGTCGCGGATGGAAAGAATGATCCGCTCGCGGGTCTGGCTCAATGACAGCTCCACGATGGGGGGTTTGCCGTGGCGAATGGCGTTGTGCACGGCTTCCTGCGCGATCCGATAAAGGTGTGTCGCCACCGAATTGTCGGAAACCAGCACCGGCTTGTCGCAGAGGAAGCGACAGTCCGTCTTGAAGAGGCGGGAGCTGTTTTCGGCGAGTTGCTCGAGCGCCGCCATGAGCCCGTCCGCCTCGAAGACCACGGGGTTCAGTCCGCGGGCCAGCGCGCGGGTATGTGAGACGGCCTCCCGGGTCAGCTCGGCGATCTGGGCCGCATCGACCGCATGCTTGTTCGAGGTGGCCTCAAGCCGGTCGCAGAGCGCCTGGCTCATGAATTCGATCCCGGTAAGCTGCTGCCCGAGATTGTCATGTCGCGGGCGTTCACCGCAAAGCCCGTGACCGAGCCGTCCGGACGCCGGTAGGGGCTGAGTCGCACGTCCAGCCAGCGCGCCCCTCGACGCGGCAGGTTGAACATGGTTTCGTAATGCAGGTCCTCGCCCGTCAGGCAGCGGTCCACCCGGGGCTGGATCTCCCGTTCGAAGAACTTCTGCCCGTACAGTTCGGCAATGGTGGTCCCGACGATTTCCTCGCGGCGTCTTCCGTGAAACCGGACGTAGGCGTCGTTGACCTCCCGGTAGACATAATCCCTTCCCACGAACGACAGCATGTCGTCGCAGGCTGAGACGATCCGTTCGTAGCGCCGCAGGGCGGCCTCCGCCTCCTTGCGCTCGGTGATGTCGCGGAGGAACCCGGTGAAGAGGCGGCGGTCCGGGAGCCGGATTTCACTCACCGCCAGATCCAGGGGGAATTCCTCCCCGTTCTTTCTGCGGCCGACCACCTCGCGCCCGGCGCCGATGATCCGGGCGCGTCCGGTCTTGCGGTAATTCCGGAGGTAGCCGTCATGTTTCGTGTGATCCGGTTCGGGCATGAGGATGTTGACGTTGCGCCCGATCAGCTCCGACTCGGAATAGCCGAAGAGTTTGCAGACCGAGGGATTGACGGCGTCGATGACGCCGTTCTCGGAAATGGTGACAATCCCTTCCACGGCCGTGTTCAGAATGGCGCGCAGCCGCTCCTCGCGCTCGAACGCCTGCGACGATTGATCGCTGTCCGACTCCAGTTTCCGGAGTCGCTCGATCAACTCGGCCTTGGTCAGGCGTTCAAGGGCCTTGGTCATGGCGGCATGGTATGAACTTGACCGCCTTCCCTCAAACGCAATCCGCGGACTGGTCGACTTTGCCCGCCCTGTTGGGATGGAGAATCGGCATTGGCGTGGCTTCGGCAAACCGTTATCGTCCCCCGCTGTGCCGTTGCTGGAAATCGCCAACCTGATCAAGGCCTACCCATCCCCCGAGGGCGGGACGCATACGGTCGTGGACGTGCCGTCATTTTCGCTGGCCGAAGCGCAGCAGGTCGGACTGCGCGGTGAAAGCGGTTCGGGCAAGACGACCTTTCTCAACCTCATCGCCGGCATTCTCAAACCGGATTCCGGTCACATCGTCATCGACGGGAAGGCCATGTCGGATCTCGGCGAACCGGCGCGCGACCGTCTCCGGGCGACGACGGTCGGCTACATCTTCCAGACCTTCAACCTGCTGCAGGGTTTCACCTGTCTTGAGAACGTTCTGCTGGGCATGTCGTTCGGCCCGGGCGCGGACCGCGGGTTCGCGACGGCCCTGCTGAAGCGCGTCGGCCTGGAGTCCCGGCTCAACCACTATCCGAGGCAGCTTTCCACGGGCCAGCAACAGCGCGTCGCCGCGGCCCGCGCCCTGGCGAATCGCCCGAAGCTGGTGTTGGCCGACGAACCAACGGGCAATCTGGACCCGCGGAATTCGCGCGAGTCGCTGCGGCTGATCCGCGAGGCCTGCCGGGAGAATGGCGCGGCCCTGCTGCTCGTCAGCCACGACCAGCCCGTGTTGGACCAGTTCGAGGATGTCCACGCGCTGCACGACATCAACCGCGCGGCGCTGCAACCCGGGGAGGCGGAGGCATGACCTTGCTCCGCATCGTTCTCAAGAGTCTGCGCCAGCACCTGCTGTCCACCGCGGTGACGGCGCTCTCGCTGGCGCTGGCGGTCGGGTTGTTGATGACGGTCTGGGTGGTGAAGGAGCAGTCGCACGCGACCTTCACCAACGTCACTGCTGGTTTCGATGCGGTGCTCGGCGCGCGGGGAAGCAAACTGCAGCTCGTCCTCAACGCGATCTTCCACCTGGAGGCCTCGCCCGGGAACATCCGTTGGTCGGATTACCAGTTCATCAAGAAGAACCGCGCCGTGCAGCTGGCTGTCCCCCTTGCGGTCGGCGACAACTATCGCGGCTATCGCCTGGTCGGCACGGAAACCAATCTCTTCAACCACGCCTACGATGGCGCCAAGACCTACCAGGTCCGACCGGGCGGACGGATCTTCGAAGACGGCTACAAGGAGGCCGTGGTCGGGAGTTTCGCTGCGCAGAGGCTCGGCCTGAAGGTTGGCGACAAGTTCAATCCCTACCACGGCCTGATCTTCGATGAGGAGGCCAGGCACGCGGATGTCTATGTGGTCGTCGGCGTGTTGGAGCCGACCAACACCCCGGCGGACCGTGTCATCTGGATTCCCATCCAGGGCCTGCAGACGATGGCTGGCCATGACCCCAAGGCGGCGACGGACGTCAGCGCGGTCCTGATCAAGCTGCGCGCGCGAGCTTGTCGAGCCACTCCTGCCGCGCGCCGGGGATGGAGGCGTCGCCGAAGTTGACAACGGCGAAC
>JAYPGD010000327.1:3823-6914 GCA_038126655.1 Verrucomicrobiales bacterium | reverse complement strand
CAGGCGCTGACGCGCCTTCCACACACCGGCTACCTTCTTTTCGTCCCTCCGGGACGCGGTTCTTCTGGGGCCGCCAGACCGCCGGTTGGAAACCGACGGCTACCTTCCATCGTCGCTTCGCGACGGGGTAATCCCACACCACCGTGTATCGCCAGTGCAACGGGACCGCGAAGCGGTCAGGCAAGGTTGCCCCGGTTTCAACCGGTGGTTCCCCCCCCCGCACGACATGCGTCCCGAGAGGGACGCGGCAAGACTCCAGTCATTCCCCAATATCACTCCCGTGGGATCATCGCGCCGGCAGCGTCCCTTTGGGACTTGGAATTGCGCCGCCCGTTCTTAATCGCATGGCGTTAGCCAAAGCCCGGAGAGACGGGGATGTCGCCGCTTTCTGTGTGGCTTACAGATCCCGATGGATTGCTTCCAGCGCCAGGAGAGAGTAGCTGGTGACGAGGGCGGGGTCGTTCTCCCACCAGCGGGCGTGCTGGTCGTTGATCCAGTGGCCGTCGGTCTTCTGAAGGTTGATCAGCTTCAGGGCGAGGTCCTTGCGCCAATCGACTTTCCTGCCGTTGCGGGTGGGCAGTTCATCCACACCGTGCATGGCGAGGGCCTTGGCCATGGTGTGGTAGTAATAGAACAGGCCCTGCGGCCCCATGCCGGGGTTTTCCTCGAGCGTGTAGTTCTTCTGAAGCCAATCGAAGACGGCGATGACGCGCGGGTCGTCCTTCTTGAGATCGGCGTAGATGTAGCTGAGCAGCCCGGCGTAGCTGATGCTGCCGTAGGAGCGCAGGGCCTGACGGCCGTCGGGCAGGGTGACGGTCTCCGATTTGGTGTCGCCGGGGAAGTAGACGAAGCCGCCCTTGTTTGCCGGATCGTCGGAGGCCCATTTCTGGCCGTTGACCGAGGGGAGGTTCTGACTGTTCTGGAGAAAGTGGCGCACGGCCTTCCAGTTCAGCTTTTTCATCTCGATGTCGGCGTCCTTGTCCTCGCTGACGAGGTGGGAGGTGTAGTAGAGCGCCTCCAGCGCGAGGGTGGTGTTCGACATGTCGGAGTGCGGGTAGCGCCCCCCGTAGCCGATGCCGCCGTCGAGCGGGTTGTCGAGTTTGCCTTTTTCATCGAAATCCCATTGCAGGCCGACGAGGAAATTGCGGGCCTTGCGCAGTGTGATGTCGTAGTCGGGGTTGTCGGCCGACACCAAGGCCAGGATGGAGCAGGAGGTGTTGTAGGTGACGAGTTCCTTCTTGCGGTAGATGCTGCCGTCCTCGTGCGCGCAGCCGAGCAGGTGGAAGTAGCCATTCTCGATCTTGCGGGCGTGCTTGGTCCGGTTGTGGTCGCCGGGTTCGCGCTGGAAGGCGGTCAGGGCCAGGGCCGTGATGGCGGGGTGATCCTCGGTGGACCACCAACCGGCCTCGTTCTGGTTCCCGGCCAGCCAGTCGAGCCCCTTGTCGACGGCGCGCGTGATCTCCAGCTTGAGGGAGAGGTTTTCGGCGGGTTGGGTTTGGCCTGCGGCGGTGGCGGCCAGGGCGAGGCCCGCGGCGGTCAGCGCGGCAATCTTGCTGCGGATGGGATGCGTCATTCCTGGTCGGAGGTTTTCTGTTCGTCGTTCTTCAGCAATTCGATTTCGACGCGCACGGGGTGGTCGAGCTTCGGAATTCTTTTTGTGTTGGCGAACCAGATTTCATCGTCGCCGCGTTGGGGGTGGGCGCTGTTCATGAGGGCGTCGCGGTCGAAGATGATGGAGATGATGGAGCGTTCAGTCTGGGCGACGAACCTGCCGTTGAAGATCCAGGAGCCATTGTAGACCCAGTCGCCCGGTTTCATGGGGCGTTTGGTCTGTTCGTTGCGGATGAGTTCCTCGGCCCGGACGCGTTCGTTTTCTCCGTCCTTGCTGCGCCAATGAATCCAGACCCGGGCCTTGTCGCCCTGCAGGACCTTGTCCTTGTCCGGATTGGCGGCTTGTTGAGGCGGCGCGCCCTCGGCTCCGATCAGCAGCATGGCGACGTGGATGTCCCACGGTTCGACGGAGGTCTTGAGCAGGCTTTCGTGGGTCTTGCCGTCGTCGCAGACCACGACGTATTCGACAAGGTTGGAGGTCATGTTGACCGCTGCGGGGAAGGAGACGGATTGGCGGGAGTTGTCCAGCGTGACGCCGCGGAGATCGAACACGCCGGGGTTCAGTTTCTTCAGAGCCGAGGCGTCCGGGCGTCCGGGCGTCTTGTCCGCTGCGGAAACCGTGGCGACCACGAAAAAACAGGCGAGCGCGATGAATCGCGTCGATCGTTTCGATGAGAAGTTCGAGGTCATGGCGGCGAGGGCGATGCGGTAGGCTATTGGAAGGTCGACGGAGAGCCAAACGGGATTTTCCGAAACGTCGCAAGAATTTGTTTGCTGCGTTTTGGATCGGTCTCTAGCTTCCGCGTTCCGCTGCATCAATTCGTGGCGGAAAACCCGGATTTTTCACGAAAAATTGGACTTTTGTATGAGCGCAGAAAACAACAATCGGAATGATGCGACCGAACTGGTCGCTGGTTTGAATCGTCTGGCCCGCAATCTCTGGTGGACATGGAACCAGGAGGCGCAGGAGCTGTTTCAGGAATTGTCGCCCCGCTCGTGGCGCAATCTGTATCACAACGCCGTCGCGATCCTGCATGAGGTGTCGGATTACGAGTTGCGGGTGCGGTTGTTGGACGACGGTTTCGCGGATCGTGTGCGAACGGTTTTGGGTAAGTTTGACGCCTACCTGAACGAGGAGAACACCTGGGGCGATGAGAATGCGCCTGAGTTGCGCGAGAATCCGGTCGCCTATTTCAGCGCGGAATTCGGCTTCCATGAGACGCTGCCCATCGCGGCCGGCGGCCTCGGGATGCTGGCGGGCGATCACGCGAAGTCGGCGAGCGATCTGGATATCGGCTTTGTCGGCATCAGTCTCTTTTATCGCGAAGGCTACTTTCAGCAGGCGATCAACCAGGACAACTGGCAGACGGAATATTACTCGCTGTTGAATCCGAAGAACCTGCCGTTGGAGCCGGTCTTGGACGCCAAGGGCGATCCGGTCGTCTGTTCGGTGCGGATCGCGATGAGCACGGTCTACTTT
>JAYPGD010000327.1:0-3813 GCA_038126655.1 Verrucomicrobiales bacterium | reverse complement strand
GTCTACTTTCGCGCGTGGCGGGTGAATGTCGGCCGTTGCCCGGTTTATCTGTTGGACACCAACCTGCCGGAGAATGAGGAGCACTATCGCGAGTTGACGTTGCGGGTCTACGGCGGCGACAGCACGACCCGGATCATGCAGGAGATCCTGCTGGGCGTGGGCGGTGTGCGTCTGCTGCGCGAACTCGGCGTGAAGCCGTCCGTGTTCCACCTGAACGAGGGGCACGCGGCCTTCCTGAGTCTTGAATTGATGCGGGAGAAACTCGCGGCGGGCTCCGACTTCGCGGCGGCGATGGCGGCGACAAGGGAGGAATGCATCTTCACGACCCACACTCCCGTTCCGGCCGGGCACGACCGGTTCACGCCGGACCTGATGGACTACGCGGCGCATTTCTTTCCGAAGGAACTGGGGATCAGTCAACAGGAGTTCATGGGATTGGGCCGGGTCGATCCGGACGACGAGAGCGAAACCTTCTGCATGACCGTGTTGGCGTTGAAGACGACGCGCGCGGCCAACGGCGTCAGCGAACTGCACGGCCAGGTGAGCCGGGAGATGTGGCAGTGCATGTATCCCGACAAGCCGGTCGAGGAGGTCCCGATCGGGCATGTGACCAACGGCATCCATCTCGTTGGCTGGATGGTCGGCACGGTGCGGCGTTTCTGGCGGCGCAAGCTGGGCGAGGGGAATGGCAATGGGCGCGAGGAAATCCAGGACATTGAATCGGTGGAAGGGGAACAGACCCGCTTCTGGAAACGGGGAACCGAACTGAACCTGGAAGCCCAGTGGAACTCCGCGGATTTCTGGAAGCAGATGGAGGATCCGGAGTTCATCTCGGACGAGGAGATCTGGTCATTGCGTTATCGCCTGCGGCGGCAGTTGATCGAGTTCAGCCGTCGGCGTCTGCTGCTTCAGGGGCATCGGGTGGATCGCGAACACTTCATCGCCTTCGACCAGTTGTTGAACGTGGATGCGCTGACGATCGGGTTTGCCCGTCGGTTCGCGACCTACAAGCGCGCGCCGCTGATCTTCGAGCAGTTTGAGCAGATTGTGAAACTGGCCAAGGACAAGGAGCGCCTGGTGCAGTTCATTTTCGCGGGCAAGGCGCATCCGCGCGACGACGAGGGCAAGCGCTTCATCCAGAAGATCATCCACCTGGCCAAGCACAGCGAATTGAACGGGAACCTGGTGTTCCTGGAGAATTACGATGTCCATGTGGCCCGCCAGATGGTGTCCGGCTGCGATATCTGGCTGAACAATCCGCGCCGTCCCCTGGAGGCTTCGGGAACCAGCGGCATGAAGTGCACGGTGCATGGCTGCTTGAACCTCAGCATCCTTGATGGCTGGTGGCGCGAGGGCTACGACGGCGATAACGGCTTCGCCATCGGCGAGGATTCCCACCCCGATTCCATTGAGGAACAGGACCGGATCGACAGCGAGAACCTCTATCGCGCCCTCACGGAAGAGGTGATTCCCTGCTTCTACCAACGCGATTCAGCCGGGCTGCCGCGCCAATGGATCAAGAAGATCCGCCACGCCATGGCAACCATGAACCACCAATACAACACCTGGAGAATGGTTCAGGAATACGTGGAGAAATTCTACGTAACCCGTTGATTTGCTTGAATACATGTCGCGTTTAGATAATCAATTGATGCGGATCGTTTAACTTAAACAAGTTGTGCATCGCTCTTTGGACTGCCTTCCGTGAGTGTGCCGCGCATTGTCTTGAAAACATGAAGTGCGACATTAAATCACTAGATCTGCTGGATGTTCAGGATGCATTGGAGGAGTGGGGGTTTGAAGGGTATCGGTCGACCCAAATCTTGATGTGGCTTTATCGTCAACGCATCAAGAGCTGGGATCGAATGAGCAACATTCCGGCGAAATTGCTCAAGAGGATGCAGGAGGAGTTGGATCTTTACGGATTTGATCTGGTCGAGCAAACGGGGGCGGTGGATTCGACCAACAAGTTCCTGTGGAAGCTGAAGGACGGCAATCTGATTGAGAGCGTGCTTATTCCCGCGAGCATGGGGCTGTATGGGGATCGCTCGGACCGGCACACGCTCTGCATTTCGACCCAGGTGGGCTGCGCCTATGGCTGCAAGTTCTGCGCCAGCGGTCTCAACGGCTTGAAGCGCAATCTGGAGGTGAATGAGATCGTCGAGCAGGTCGTGGCCGTGGAGCGCTGGTACGGGGAGAATCTGAAATCCGTCAATTCCAAGCCGCAGGCCGATCCCTCGGAACTGACGGATGAGGAGCGGCTGATCGCCATGATGGTGAATCGCGCGGGGGGGCGTCGGAACAAGAAGGTGTCCAAGTACATCGTGGACAACCTCGTGGTCATGGGCATGGGCGAACCGCTGGCCAATTACGACAATCTGGTCAAGGCCCTCTTCATTTTGAACGCGCAGTGGGGCTGCAACATCGGGGCGCGGAAGATGACGGTTTCCACCTGCGGCCTCGCGCCGGAGATCCGCAAGCTGGCGGACGAGGACATTCAGGTCCGGTTGGCGGTGTCCCTGCACGGCGCGACGGACGATGTCCGCGATGAGATCATGCCGGTGAACAAGAAATACCCGCTGGATGACCTGATCGACGCCCTGGAGTACTACAAGGATCGGCACGGCCAGATGATCACCCTGGAGTACATCCTGATCGATGGCGTGAACGATGGGTTGGAGCATATCGGTTCGCTGACGCACATCTCCCACATCCTCGACGCCAAGATCAACCTGATCCCCTACAATCCGGTCGAAGGGCTGGAGTGGAAGCGTCCCTCCGAGGAGGCGATCGACGATTTCTTCCAGGGGTTGAAGGACAACCGCGTGCCGGTCACCGTCCGACGGGAAAAGGGCACGGACATCGACGCGGCCTGCGGACAGTTGCGCTTGCGCAAGGAACGGGAGATGGCGGAGGCCGATTCGGTCGCGGCTTCGTAGCCGAAACCCGACTCTTGAAAACGGAAGCCCCGAGGCGGGAGATTCCGCAGCATCGGCTCGGACGCATTTCGATTGGCTCGGGCGTGGGGCTTCTGTTCGAGCCCCGCAGCTTTGATTTTTCGAGTTTGTTTCGGATTTCGGTTTTAGGATTTCGATTTTCCTGCATCCTCAATGGCATTGAATAAGATGATTGCTCTCTTGGATTACGGATCGGGAAACCTTCGGAGTGTGCAGAAGGCGCTGTTGCATGTCGGCGCCGAGGTGGAGCTCGTCGCGGGACCGGAGGGCGTGAAGGACGCCGCTGGCGTGGTGTTGCCGGGCGTCGGGGCCTTTGACGATTGCATCAACGCCCTGCAGAAACAGGAATTGCTGGAGGCGGCGCGTGAATTCATCGGGACCGGCCGGCCGTTTCTCGGAATCTGCGTGGGCTACCAGGCCTTGTTCGAACGGAGCCAGGAATTCAACAGTTGCGCCGCGGGATTGGGCGTCTTCGGGGGCGAGGTTGTGAAGTTCAGGGAGGAGCCGGGGTTCAAGGTCCCGCAGATCGGTTGGAATGAGATTGCGATTGAGTGGGAGGACTGTCCGTTGTACCGGGGGATTCCCAACGGAAGTCATGTCTATTTCGTGCACAGTTTCTTTCCGCGTCCGGCCGACGACTCCATTGTGGCGACGCGGACGGATTATGGCGGCGAGTTTGCCTCATCCGTCTGGCGCGACAATGTCTACGCCACCCAGTTTCACCCGGAGAAAAGCCAGGCGGTCGGCCTGAAGCTGTTGAAGAATTTCGTGGAATTGACCGCGGAGTAGGCCGTCATGCGGGGGCGTGAACGAAAGTGGGTGGCGATTGAACGGGCGCAAACCCAGGCATAGACAG
>JAYPGD010000326.1:6638-6915 GCA_038126655.1 Verrucomicrobiales bacterium | reverse complement strand
GTTTCGTCGGAGGGTTGAACGTGAAACGTCGAAAACAGACCGGGAATTGTAACGGTCAGGTGAAATTCACCGTTTTATGAATAATGCGGGTTGCGCCTCGTCGAAGTGCGTGAAAGAGATTTGCGCGGGTCGAGGGATCCGCGCTCAAGCCGAGGCGTGAAGGCGCCGAAGTAATAAAGAATTCATCGATTTGTTTTATGAAGCTGAACGAAGACAAGACCAGCGGTCAGGTTTCCGAGAAGGAACGTGATCTGTATGACGCCGTGCTGGAGAACTT
>JAYPGD010000326.1:0-6628 GCA_038126655.1 Verrucomicrobiales bacterium | reverse complement strand
AGGAGGCCCTGACCAGTTGGTTGCTGAGGCATCGCGGGGATTGGGTTTCCGGCGGTCGTTCCCTCGCGCGGCGGCTCGGCTGATATCCGGGGGCATTGTTCTGGCCTTTGCCAGTCGCTTGATGGTCCCGCTTTTCGGCTGACACAGCCGACGCTACATCTGTGCAGCTGTTGCGATTGCTGTTCACGCCCAGCCCTGCTGACAATTCCTCTTTTCCAGCCGGCTTCACTTCCTTAGGTTATCCGGCTTTGAACGAGCCAACCGACAAAGGATACTTCTTGTGCGCCGTGCTTTGCTACGGTGTCAGCGTGGTGTACTCGGTCCTGCTGTGGCGCAAGGGCTTTCGGCGCGACGACTGGGTCAATTACGGGATTTTTGCCGCGGGCTTCATTTTTCACACCATCGCGCTGGCGACGCGCGGCTTTTCCTTGTCGCGTTGTCCCATCCACAATCTGCACGAGGCGATCGCCTTCATTGGTTGGACGATCGTGGCGGCTTACCTGGTGATCGGGATTTCGTCCCGGTTCCGTTTTTTAGGAGCCTTTGCTTCGCCGGTGATATTTGCCATCGGCGTCCTGGCGTTGATGCCGGGGTTGGATCCCCCGACGGAGGAACAGGTCTTTGACATCAAATGGGTCAGTCTGCATGTCGCCTTCATCCTTTTGGCCTACGGCGCCCTTGGTCTGAGCGCGGTGGCGGGATTGATGTACCTGTCTGTCGATCACGATCTGCGGATCAACAAGATGCGGGCCTTGCGGTCCTTGATGCCGCCGGTGCAACGATTGGAAAAGACGGTCGTGCGGATGATGGTGGCTGGGTTTGGCTTCTGGACGGCGGGTCTGGCGGTGGTGCCGCTGTTGGCCAGGCAGGATCCGACGTTGAACCTGGCGTCCGATCCCAAGACCATCTGGACCGTTGTTGTCTGGCTCGCGTATCTGGCAATGCTGGTCATGCATTGGAAGTTCACGCCGGGCGGTCGGCGGTTCGCGATTTCGGCCATCGCGGGCTTTGCCTTCATCATGCTCACCTTCTGGGGCGTCAACCTGCTTTCGTCCGTCCACAATCCCTGATTCAAGGCATGCCGATCGTTGTCACAGGACTCAGCCATCGTTCCGCGCCGGTCGAACTGCGCGAGCAGTTTGCCTTCCCTGAGGCGGGTTTGCCGGACTCGTTGGACAAGATGATCAAGTCCGGCGCGGCCAGTGAGGCAGTGATCCTTTCCACCTGCAATCGGGTCGAGATTTACGCTTACACCGACGATCCAAACGGCGGCGAGGCGGTGCGCGAGTTTCTGATCGAGACCAGCCGCAATGAGCAACCGCTGACCGACGAACTCTACACCTTCGGCGAACCGCAAAGCGTGGAGCATTTGTTCCGGGTGGCCTCGGGACTGGACTCCATGGTGCTGGGCGAAACGGAGATCCTCGGCCAGCTCAAGCAGGCCTACAAGGTGGCGCTGGAAGGCAAGTTCACCGGAGGGAAGCTGAACAAGGCGTTCCAGAAGGCGTTCAACGCCGCGAAGCAGATCCGCACGGAGACCGCCATTCAGCGGGGCAGCGTCTCGGTGGCCTCGGTCTCCGTGGAACTGGCCGAGCACATCTTTGAGTCGCTGTCCAAGTGTCGCGTGATGGTGATCGGGGCGGGGGACACAAGCGAGAAGACCGCGCGGGCCCTGCTCAGCCGCGGCGCGCACAGCATCATCGTCTCAAACAGATCCCACGAACGCGCGGTCGAGTTGGCCCGCGAACTGGACGGCGGCGCCATTCACTTCGATGAGTGGGAGCAGGTCTTCGACGGCATCGACATCGTCATCAGCAGCACCTCGGCGCCGCATTACGTGCTGGACCGAGTGAAACTGGAGCCGCTGATGAAGAGCCGCAAACATCGCGACCTGCTCCTGATCGATATCGCCGTGCCGCGCGATATTGATCCCGAGGTCAACTATGTCGAGAACGTCTACCTCTACAATGTCGACGACCTCCAGACCATCGCCGACGAGAACAAGGCGCAGCGCAAGGAAGAGATTGCGCGCTGTGAAGAGATCATCCGGGAGAAGGCCGATGCGGTCCTGGCGGGGCGGCCGCCCCAGGGTGCGGGCGGGGGGAAGCTGGCTTTTGGGCAATGAAGACGTGGTGCGTGTTGCGTGGTGAGGAGGTCGCGAAACGGATCATCGTCTGCGGGCGTCCCGAGTTGGACGATCATCGACCATTCGGGGTAACGCACTTGCTTTCGATTGAGAACAAGCCCCCAGTTAAAGAGCCACCGCGATGGTTTGAGGGGGAACATGAAAGCGTGTTTTTCGGAGATGTGGAAAGCTTGGAAGAAGCGCGCCAATTGGGCGTGAATCCTCCAAGTGAATTGGAAGTCCGGCGTGCGATCGAAATCGGGTGTGACGCATTGAGTGATTCCAACAACAGGTTGTTGGTCCATTGCACGATGGGAATGAGTCGTTCGCCGGCCATCGCGATTGCGATACTTACCCGGTTGCTTGGTGAGGGTAGCGAAGGGGATTCAGTTCAACTGGTCGAGAGGGCTCGCGGGAAAGTGATTCCCAATGGGATGGTGATCGAGTTGGCTGACAAACTCCTGGAGCGAGGAGGGCAACTCGTCGCTGCAACAAGTCCGGCTAATGGCGGCGAAGCGATAGAGATCTTAGCGCCGGAAAATGAGAAATGAACGCAATGAATGATACAATAGTGATCGCCACCCGCGGCAGCGCACTGGCGCTCGTGCAAGCCAACCAGATTCTGGATGCTTGTCGCGCAGCGTTTCCGGACAAGACATTTACGATCCAGACCTTCAAGACGACCGGGGACAAGAATCTTACAGCTTCATTGGCCAATCCGGGCAAGTCCTTGCCGAAGGGCTTGTTCACCAAGGAATTGGAAGTGGCCTTGTTGAACGGCGAGGCGGATCTGGCGGTGCACAGTCTGAAGGATCTGCCGACGGAATTGCCCGATGGTCTGACGTTGGGCGCGGCGACGAAGCGTGAGGATGCCCGCGACACACTGGTCTGGTCGCATGGCGATGGCGTGGCTGCGGACGGCGCGCTTCCGGAGTTGCCTCAAGGCGCGACGGTGGCGACGAGCAGCAATCGTCGGAAGGCGCAACTGCTGAAGTTGCGTCCGGATCTGAATATCGTGGAGATTCGCGGCAATGTGGCCACGCGCTTGCGGAAGCTGAAAGAGCAGTCTGAATTGCACGCGACAATCTTGGCCGCCGCGGGGTTGAAGCGTTTGGGATACACGATCGCGGATGATGGGGCTTTGTCCGGCGAGGATGTGCCGGAGGGCGTGAAGACCCGGCGTTTGGATTTTGATGAAATGCTGCCGTGTGTCGGGCAGGCGGCGATCGGGATTGAGATCCGGGAGAACGATCCGCGGATCGAAGAGGTGTGCGCGAAGTTGAATTGCGCTGAAACCCTGGCCTGCGTGACGGCTGAGCGGGCCTTTCTGGCGGGGATGGGCGGCGGTTGCGCGACGCCGGTGGCGGCGCGGGCGACGACTGAGGACGATTCGCTGACGCTGAAGGCGGTTTCGTTTGTCGGCGGTGAGTTTGGCGACGCGGAGATCATGGGGGATGTTGACGCGGCTGTTGGCATCGGGGAGCAGGTTGCCATCGAACTCCGGTGAAACGTGGGGACGGATGAGTTGGCTTCGGTCCGGCCATTTTGAGATTTGGAACTTGGGATTTCTTTGGGATTTGGAACTTGGAGCTTTGGATTTATTGCACCCGGCTCAATTCCTGAAGGCGATTCACTCTCTGCAATTGGTTGCCCGTCCACCGCGATCCGCATACAGTCCCGCGCTTCATGAGCGACAAGACAGGCACAGTTTATCTCGTGGGCGCGGGGCCCGGCGACGCGGGTTTGTTCACGATGCGCGGCGCGGAATTGCTGAAGCGCGCCGATGTGGTGGTCTACGACGCGCTGGTCAACACCGACCTGCTGCGTCTGGCGCCGGCGGACGCCGAGATCATTTACGGCGGTAAGCGCGCCAAGGCGCACGCCATTCCCCAGGACCAATTGAACCAGCTCCTGGTCGACAAGGCCAAGGAAGGGAAGACGGTCGTGCGCCTGAAGGGCGGCGATCCATATCTCTTTGGCCGCGGCGGGGAGGAGGCGCAGGAACTCAAGGCGGCCGGCGTTTCGTTCGAGGTCGTGCCAGGGATTTCCTCGTTTTATTCCGCGCCGAACTACGCGGGCATCCCGGTGACGCACCGGGATCATTGCGCGAATTTCACCGTGCTGACGGGGCATGAGGATCCGAACAAGGAGGAGAGCAGCATCGATTGGGAGCAACTGGCCAAGGCCTCGGGCACCAAGGTCGTGCTGATGGGCGTGGAGCGTATTCGCCGGATTACGGAGCGGTTGATCGAAAACGGCATGGACGCCGAAACCCCCGTGGCCATGGTGCGCTGGGGGACGACCGGCCGCCAGCGTTCCATCGACGGGACCTTGTCGACGATCGCCGATGTGGTTGAGGAGACCGGATTCAAGGCGCCGGCGGTGACAATCATCGGCGGGGTGGCGACGCTGCGTTCGGAGTTGAACTGGTTTGAGAATCGGCCCTTCTTCGGCAAGCGGATTGTGGTGACGCGGACGCGCAAGCAGGCGAGTCGGCTGTCGAGCCAGCTGTCCGAACTGGGGGCGGAAGTCCTGGAGATTCCCACCATCCGGGTGGAGCCGGCGGATGATCGGCAGGCGGTCGTGGATGCGTTGATGGAGTTGAATTCCTACAGCTGGCTCGTGTTCACCAGCCCGAACGGCGTGGACATGTTCTTTGACATGTTCTTCAAGGCCTTCCCGGACCTGCGCGACCTGGGCGGCGTGCGCATCGCGGCGGTGGGGCCGGCGACGGCGGCCAAGCTCAAGGACCTGCATCTCGCGGTGGACGTCATGCCGCAGAAATACCTGACCAAGGAAGTCGCCCAGGCGATCCATGAACACGAAAATGTGGAGAACCTGAAGATTCTCCTGGCGCGCGCCAAGGTGGCGAATCCGGACCTGCCCAAGGAACTGGAGGAGCTCGGCGCGATCGTGGACGACATCCCCTGTTACCAGACCGTAATGGAAACCGAGGACGTCACGGGGCACGCGGAGGATTTCTCAGAGAGCGGCGCGGACGTGGTCACCTTCACCAGCAGTTCGACCGTGGAGAATTTTCACGCTCGCTTCGACCTGCCGGCGATGGTGAAGAAGTTTCCGGACATGGCGCTGGCGTCGATCGGGCCGGAAACCAGCAGGGCCATCACGGAGCTTGGCCTTCAGCCGGATATCGAGGCGACCGAACACACGATCGCCGGATTGGTCGAGGCGTTGCAGGCGGAGTTGTGAACGGAGCGCTGAGCATTGCTCGGCAGACCGTTGGAGATATCCGATTTGTGCCGAGCAATGCTCGGCGCTCCTATCGTCAGTCGCCGGCTTCCGCCTCAAGCAATCCGACGTAATCCGCGATGCCGGTGGCCGGGGTGAAGGAGGGGGCGAAGTCCAGTTCCTCCTTGGCCAGTGACATGTCGGCCTCGGTGTGAGGTTGGTAAAAGGCGTAGGGGTTGTCGATGTAATCGGGCTCCAGGTTTGTTCCCAGGTTCTTGTTCAACTCGGCGATCACCTCGTTGAAGGAGAAGGGATGGCCGGAACCGCAGTTGTAGATGTTGGTCTTCTCCGCTTCCGAGGCCCGGATCGTCAGCGCGACCACGTCTTTCACATACACGAAATCGCGTTTCTGCTCGCCGGCGCGGAAGACGCGGGGGCGGTGGCCCTCCTTCATCTGGCAGTAGAGCTGGTAGATCATGCTCGCCGCCTTGAGCTTGTGCGGCTCGTTGGGACCGTAGACGTTGAAATAGCGCAGCCCGACGATGCGCCAATCCGGGAACTGTTTCCAATGCGCGCGGGCCAGGTTGTCCAACTGCACTTTCGAGAAGGCGTAGATGTTGGCGGGGGCGGGTTGTTGATCCTCGACATTTATCCCGGCGGCGATGCCGTAGGTCGCGGCGGAGGAGGCGTAGACAATGGGCGTCTGATTCGGCGCGGCATATTCGAGCAACCGGCGAAAGCCCTCCACGTTGTCGTGGGTCTGCAGGATCTGATCGTGGACGGTGGTGTCGGTGATCGAGGCCTCGTGGAAAATGGCGTCGAACTTCAGGTCCTTGAACTGCGCCTGCCAGTCCATGCGCGAGACATCCTTGGCGACGAAATCGCCGCGGAAGCCCTGGAGGTTCTTGAAGTCGCCGGAGCGGAAATCGTCTACGACCACGATGCGGGCGTCGGGATGGCGGCGCTGGAGTTCGAGCGTCAGGTTGGAGCCGATGAAGCCAGCCCCGCCGGTGACCAGGATGTTTTGCATGGCGCGGAGTCTAGTGGAGGCAATGGCAGATGGCAAATGGCAGATGGCAGATGGCAGATGGCAAATGGCAGATGGCAGATGGCAGAATGAGGGTATGGGAGGATGAGGGTATGGGAGGATGAGGCAACGCGGATGGAGCGCGACTGTGTCGAAGACCAGTCGCAGCAGCGAAGCAAACCGCCGGCGTCCAGGACAGACCGCACGCGCATCTGATTCCTGGGCGCTTCGGCTGGTCCCGATGACGGGACACAACCGCGCTCCTCATCCCAGTTCCAACCGCACCC
>JAYPGD010000325.1:0-6918 GCA_038126655.1 Verrucomicrobiales bacterium | reverse complement strand
GTCGGCGGTGAAGGCGTCGGCGCCGGCCGCCGCGGATAGCAACAACGCAAGCGCTGACAGGCGGCGGATTATGCGAGAATGCCGTCCACGACCTCGCCGGCGATGTCGGTAAGGCGGAAGTCGCGGCCTTGGAATCGGACGGTGAGGCGTTCGTGGTCGATGCCCAGGAGGTGGAGCATGGTGGCGTGGAGGTCGTGGACGGGGACGATGTCTTCGACGGCGTTGTAGCCGAGTTCGTCGGTGGCGCCATAGGTGGTTCCGCCCTTGATCCCGCCGCCGGCGAGCCACATGGAGAAGCCCTTGATGTGATGGTCGCGGCCGGCCTGCTTGCCCTTGCCCTGGAACATGGGGGTGCGTCCGAATTCACCGCCCCAGATGATCAGGGTGTCGTCGAGCATGCCGCGTTGTTTGAGGTCGGTGACGAGGGCGGCGGTGGCCTGGTCGGTGGCGCCGCAGCACATCTTCATGTAGCGGTCGAGGTCGCCATGATGGTCCCAGCCGCGGTGGTAGAGGTGAATGAACCTCACGCCGCGTTCGGCGAGGCGGCGCGCGAGGAGGCAGTTGGAGGCGAAGCTGCCGTCGCCGCCCTTGGCGCCGTACATGTCCAGGATGTGTTTCGGTTCGTCGGAGACGTCAATGAGTTCCGGCACGCTGGTCTGCATGCGGAAGGCCATTTCGTATTGCGCGATCCGTGTGGCGATCTCGGGGTTGGCGACGGATTCGTTGCGGACGCCGTTGAGTTGATTGACCGCGTCAACGACGGCGCGCTGGCGGCTTCGGTTGTAGCCCTTGGGATTGCCGAGATAGTGGATAGGGTCGCCGGAGGAATGGAATTCCATGCCTTGGAAGCGGCCGGGGAGAAGGCCGTTGTGCCACTGACGTTGGGAGATGGGTTGCGGATTGCGTCCGTAGGCGGAGGTGAGCACGACGAAGCCGGGCAGGGACTGGGTTTCGCTGCCGAGTCCGTAGGTGACCCAGGAGCCCATGCTGGGGCGACCGGAGATGGACGTGCCGGTGTTCATCACCGTGTGCGCGGGATCATGGTTGATCTGGGTTGTGCGCAGGGAGCGCACGATCGCCATCTCGTCGGCGATGCGCGAAGTGTGGGGCAGGTAGTCCGAAATCATCTGCCCGGACTGGCCGTGTTTCTTGAATTCGACGAGCGGGCCCTGGCATTCGAGTTTCGCGCCTTGAAGTTGGGCGATGGGCTGGCCCTTGGTGAAGGACTCGGGCATGGGCTTGCCGGACATCTTCGCCAACTCGGGCTTGTAGTCGAAGGTTTCCAGGTGCGAGGGGCCTCCGGCCATGCAGAGGAAGATGACGCGCTTGGCCTTGGGGGCGAGGTGGAGCGGGTTGATCGCGCCGGGCCAGGGGGCGTCGTCGGTTTGTTCTGCCCGGGCGTCGTTGGTCCCGATCAACGACGACAAGGCGGCGGCTCCGAGGCTGACGCCGCCTTGTTGGAGGAAGGCTCGACGATTGAGATGGGCGGCGAGTGGGTTCATGGCGCGATCAATTGCGGGTGATCGTTTCGTTGAGATTGAGGATGGCGCGCGCGACGGCGGTCCAGGCGGCCAGTTTGACCGGATCCGATTCAGGAGGCGGTTTGGAAAGACCGACTTCAAGGGAGGCCTTGGCGGCGGCCTTGTCCCGCTGGAAATCATTCAATTGGGTCTCAAGCAGATTGGTCAGGATTCCGGCTTCGCGATCACTTGGTTTGCGGGAGACGGCGCGAAGGAAGGCCCAGTCCAAACGGGATCGGGGCGTGTCTCCCCCTTCGGCGAGGATGCGTTGGGCGAAGGCGCGGGCGGCTTCGACCTGGGAGGGGTCGTTCAAAAGGGCCAGCGCCGCGGAAGGCGTGTTCGAGATGGGGCGTTCGGCGACGCACTCCTCGCGACTGGGGGCGTCGAAGGCGAGCATGCTCGGATGGAGGTAGGTGCGCTGCCAGTGCGTGTAGACGCCGCGGCGGTATTGGTTGTCGTTCTTGTCGGGTTGGTATTTCCGCGTGGGGAAGTTCAGGTGCTTGTAATAGCCGGCGGGTTGATAAGGTTTGGCGGCGACGCCTCCCTGTTTGTCGACCAACAGTCCGCTGATGGCGAGGGCATTGTCGCGGATGAATTCGGCTTCGAGTCGCCAACGGGACTGACGGGCGAGGAGCCGGTTGTAGGGGTCGCGTTCAATGAGTTCGTCCGGCGCGACGGAGGACTGCCGGTAAGCGGAGGACATGACCATCAGTTTGACCATGTGTTTCATGTCCCAGTCGCTGTCCATGAACTCGACGGCGAGCCAGTCCAGCAGTTCGGGGTGGGTGGGGAGTTCGCCCTGGGAGCCGAGGTCGCCGAGCGCCTTGGAAATGCCGGTCCCGAAGAAGAGTTTCCAGAGCCGGTTGACGAAGGCGCGCGCGGTCAGGGGATTGTCGCGGGAGACAATCCATCGGGCGAGGTCGAGGCGGGATTTGCGTTCGTCGGTTGTTCGGTCGCCTTTCAGGAACGCCGGCGTGGCGGGTTGGACGATCTCGCCGGACCTGTCCATCCAGTCGCCGCGATGGAGGACGCGGATCGTTCGCGGTTTGGTGGATTCGGAGACGAGCGTGCGGCGGATGGCGGCCTTCAGCGCCTTGCGTTCGTTCATCCGGTCATCGAGTTCGCGCTGGGTCCTGCCGAGTTCGGGTGAGTGTTTCTGGTAGAATTCCGCGACGGTCTTTTGGTCGTCCTTGTTGCGCTTTTCCGGTTTGAGGCGGAGCGCGAGCTTGAGTTCGCCTTTGACGGGGATGTCGGCAAGCGTCTTTTTCATGGCGTCGACACTGGCCTGTAGGTCGGTGATGCGGGCGTCGAGTTCCTTCAACCTGTCGGACTCCTCGGGCGTGGGCACGAGCATTTCCGGGGGGCGTCCGGAACGTCCGGGGTATTTGCCGACTTCCTTGAGATCGGCGAAGTAGGCGGCGAGGCTGTAAAAGTCCTTCTGGGTGTAGGGATCGTACTTGTGGTTGTGACACTCGGCGCAGCCCATGGTGGCCGCCATCCAGACCGTGCCCACGGCGCGGACGCGATCGGCGGCGTACTTGGCGAGGTATTCGCCGGGTTGAGCGCCGCCTTCCTCGGTGGTCATGTTGAGGCGGTTGAAACCTGAGGCGACCTTCTGCCACATCGTGGCGTCGGGCAACAGATCGCCGGCGAGTTGCTCGATGGTGAATCGATTAAAGGGCAGGTTGTCGTTGAAGGCGCGGATGACATAGTCGCGATAGGGCGAGATGTTCATCTCCTGGTCGCCGTGGTAACCGACGGTGTCTGCGTAGCGAACCAGATCCAGCCAATGCAAGGCCATGCGCTCGCCGAAGTGTCTGGATTCCAGGAGGCGGTCTGCGGCCTGCCCGTAGGCGTCTGGGGAATCGTCCGCCACGAAGGCCTCGACGGCATCCGGCTTGGGCGGCAGTCCGGTGAGATCGAAATGCAGTCGGCGGATCAGGGATCGTTTGTCGGCTTCGGGCGACGGATTCAGACCTTCGCGTTCGAGGCGGGCGAGGATGAATCGGTCGATCGCGTTGCGCGACCAGGCGGAGTTCTTCGTCTTGGGCGGATTCGTCTTCTTGGGGGGGATGAAGAACCAGTGTCCCTGGCATTTGGCTCCCTGTTGGATCCACGCGTTGATCGTCTCAATCTGGATCGGGGTGAGTTTCTTTTTTGATTCTGGCGGGGGCATCCGGTCGTCCGGATTCGGGTGGACCAATCGGGAAGACAGGTCGGAGTCTGAAGGGGAGCCCGGGGCGACGATGGGGTGGCCGCTCTTCGCATTGGAGAAAAGGCCCGTATCCGTGTCGAGTCGCAGGCCGGCCTTGCGGGCGTCGGCGTCGGGGCCGTGGCAGGCGAAGCAGTTGTCGGAGAGGATGGGGCGGATATCGCGATTGAATTCGATGGGGCGGATTGCCGCGACACCGCTCAGCGGGATCATGAGAATCAACGCCGCCGCGACGAGGAACTGTCCTGAAATTCGTTTCATGAATGGAATCAACGCCGATTCTATTTCAACTGAGTTTGGTCGCAACAGTGGAATGGACTGTCATGGTTCCCGCTTGAGCAGGGTGACGGTCTCCACGAAACGGGTGAAGGGAAACATGTCGAAGGCGTGAACGCTCACGGGGATCCAGCCGAGCTTTCGCCAAAGGCGGAGGTTCTCAACATGTGTTTCAAGGCAACAGGAGACATTGACGACGCGCGCGGGATTCCAGTCGGCGACGGAGCGAATGAGGCTATCGGAACATCCGGCGCGGGGTGGATTGAGGATGACGATGGCGGATGGCGCAGGCTTGCAGGAGCGGGCGAAGTCGTCGGCGGACTGTTGATGAAACACGGCGTCGTTCAAGCCAACGCGTTGCGCGTTTTGTCGGGCCGATTCAATGGCTGCGGGATGGTTGTCCGCGCCGATGATGCGCCGCGCCTTGTCTTTCGCGAGGACGGAATGCAGCCCGACGCCGCAATAGAGATCGACCAGTTCGGGTATGGATTCAGAGCCGAGCGCATTCTGCGCGGCTTGCGCGAGCGTCGGCGTCAGATGGAGGTTGGTCTGGAAGAAGGCGGTGTGATGTTGGGCGATTTCACAGCCGAGCAGGCGATGCGTCAGCGAAACCGCGCCGCGTTCGATGCCCTTTGAAGGCGCAGCGACGCCGGTCAATTCGGGCAGTTCACGGAGCAGCGTTTCGCACAGTTTTGCGTGGTCGGCGGCGTAGGCTTTCTGCGCGGTCAAGGAAAGGTGGCATTCGTTCCTCCCGTGCGCGATGCGCAGGTCGAAGCCGTTGATGGCGGGGAAGGAATTGGATTCGAGAATGCGCTCGAAGACGCGGCCGACGAGGAACTGGGCGAACTTCGGGAGAATCCACCTTGCCTCTTCGAATGGCGCTGCTCCGGTTTGCGGATCGACGCCGCAAAGGTGCGGTTGGCTGTCGACGGTTTCGATGCTGAAGTGGGCCCGGCCGCGAAATCCGTCGAGCGTCGGGCATCGCTCAAGGCCGGCGAATGCATCGTGCGCTCCGACGTCGGTCAGGGCTTCGTGGACGCGACGTTCTTTTGCCGCGGCATCCGCGTCGTAGGCGGCGTTGCGATCCGGAGCGGATGAAAGGACGGAGGCGGTCATTTCCCCGTGGGGGCGTTGGATGGCGCTGTGGCCGCCCGATAGACGCAGAACAACTCATCGCCGACCCGCCTTCGCGAATGCAGCTTGAATTGGCGGGCGTCGCCGAGCCGTTGGAACCCTAGACCGTCGGAGATTGTGGAGGCGTCGCGGCCGCCAAGGACGATCGGGCAGATTGTCAGATGGACTTCATCGACCAGTCCGGCGCGCAGCATGGCGTCATTCAGTTTGCCGCCGCCTTCGCAAAGCAGGCGACGGACGCCGTGTTGCTTGTGCAGCCATTTCAACGCGCGCGCAAGATCCACCTCGGAGTTGCCGAACTGCGCGATGGCGGCCCCGACCTTCTCGAGTCGGGCGATGCGTCGCTCGGGCGCGTTCTCCGCTGCTAGGATGATGATCGGCGAAAAATTGGCTTGGAAGATTGCGGCCTGGGGATCCAGCGACGCTGAGCCGCTCACCACGATGCGAAGGTTGTATTCCGCCAGACCGTTGCGCAGGCGCAGGCGCCGATGACGCGGGCCGCCGGGACCGAGATCGACGGAATGGGCGTCGACCGTGCGCGCGCCGGACATGACCGCATCGACCGTGGCGCGCAGGTCGAGGAGGTGGTCGTGGTCTTTCCGGCTGCCGAAGGACGACAGGGCGCCATCAGCCGTGGCGATCTTGCCGTCGGCGGTCATTCCCATGTTGATGAGGACGTAAGGTCTCATTCGATCAGCATGGCGTCGCCGTAGCTGAAGAAGCGGTATTCCTCCCGCACGGCTTCGGCGTAGGCGTCGAGGATGAATCCGCGTCCGTCGGCCTGGCCTGGAGATGCGAAGGCGCTGATCAGCATCAGCAGCGTCGATTTGGGCAGGTGGAAGTTGGTGATCAGGGCATCCACGACTTTGAAGTCGTAGGGAGGGCGGATGAAGATATCCGTCCGTCCGTTGGCAGGCTGCAAGGGCAGGCCAGAGTCCCGGGCGACGCTTTCCAGAACGCGGACCGAGGTCGTCCCGACGGCGACGACCCGTCTTCCCTCGGATTTGGCGCGGTTGATCGCTGCCTTGGTCGCGTGGGAGAGCTCAAACCTCTCCGAGTGCATCTTGTGTTCGGAGAGGTCATCGGTCTTCAGCGGCAGAAAGGTGCCCAACCCCACGTGCAGGGTGACCTCCGCAGTTTCGATTCCCTTGTTCCGTAAGGAATCGAGCAGTTCCGGAGTAAAATGCAGTCCGGCGGTCGGGGCGGCGACCGAGCCGGGCGCTCTGGCGAAGACGGTTTGGTAGCGGTTCTTGTCCGAATTGCCGGTATCGTTAAAGTTTCGCTTGATGTAGGGCGGAAGCGGCGGTTGTCCGATGGATTGAATCGATTCCAGGAAATTGTTCGTCCCGCGGAATTCCAGCAGGTATTGGCCGTCTTCATTCTTGTCGACGACCTTGGCGGAGATGTTGGTCTCGCGGCCATCGGGGGCTTGGAGGCGTAGTTCTGTGCCGGGTTTGGCGCGTTTTCCTGGTTTGAGGAGGCAGCGCCACGCGTTGTTCGCGGTTTCTTCCACGAGCAGGATTTCGATCTGCGCCCCGGTGTCCTTGGCGGCGTTGAGGCGGGCCGGGATGACCTTGGAATTGTTGATGATGAGCAGGTCGCCCTCCCGCAGCAGGCCGGGGAGATCGGCGAAGGCCCGATGTCGCCAATCGCGCCGGGCGCGATCGAGGGCGAACAGCCTGGATCCAGCGCGGTTCTCGGCCGGCTCTTGGGCGATTCTCTCCGGGGGCAAAGAATAGTCGAAATCCGACAAATTCACGGGCGTTCTGTAACCTG
>JAYPGD010000324.1:6667-6919 GCA_038126655.1 Verrucomicrobiales bacterium | reverse complement strand
GGAAAATCATCTCATTCGCAATGGGCCAGTTCGCGGGGGCCCAATCAGGCTCCGAAATCAGGAAGGCATGGAACCGGGGTGACGCGCCAACGCGCAGGTCCCCTCTGGGTAATGCACAGTTCTGGGGAGGGGATTTTTACCGCCGCCGACGCAGTCGGTGTTGAGGCGGTAAATCGGGGTGGGTCCGCCCGGACTTGCCCTCCCGCCTGCGACACCGTCCGCCTCTCAAATCCGGATGAAGATCCGGTTCCG
>JAYPGD010000324.1:0-6657 GCA_038126655.1 Verrucomicrobiales bacterium | reverse complement strand
AAAAGAATGATATCCCGCCCCCCGGGGGGGGCGCTTCCAGCTTTCCTCGCCGGCGCCGCACTTTTGGACCGGCGTTCACACCTCTCAAATCCGGATGAAGATCCGGTTCCGGTACAGATACCAGCACACCAGCCAGAACGCCGTCCCGACCAGGCATGACTGCACGCAAGGTTCCCAGTTCTCTCCCACCGCGCCCCAGAGGGTGAACACGTCCTGGCCGAGATGGGTCTTCCACTGCTTCGCCACATAGGACTTGAGCGACTGGGCCATGCAGTAGATCGCAATGGAATTCGTCCCCACCACGACCAACGGGTAGGTCCACTTACGATAGCCCTTCACATCGACCACGCCATAAAGCGCACAGAGGATCAGGCAGCACCATCCGGTCGAGAACAGGGCCCACGACGGCGTCCAGATGCGCTTCACCAGGGGGCAGATGCCGGTGAGGTTCAACAACTGCCCGACGACCAATCCGGCGACGCCCGCGATGGCGAGGATCTTCAGCTTCTCGAGTTCGGATCGTTTCGACCGCAGCAACTCGCCGCACATCAAGCCAAACAACATCGTTGCCAGCGAGGGCAGAAAATTGAGGGTATGATAGCCGCCGCGATTGAAGGCGTAGGGTTCCTCGCGCGGAAAGAGATTCAGGAACCAGAGATCGAAGGCCTGCCCCACGTTCGCCGACTTGTGCCAGGATTTCCGCACGCCATCCAGATGCTCACCCACCCACTCCGCCTTGACGCCAACCTCCGGATCCCCCGACGCCTCCAACCCCGATCCGGGATAGCCCACAAACAACAGCCAGGTCCCGACCAGGATGCCGGCCGCGGCGATCGCCGGCGTCTTGATCGGGCGGTTCCACAACAGAAACAGGAAACCATAGCCGAGGCCAATCTGGCCAAGGACGTTCGTCAGCGTGAAGTTGGTCGAACTTCCCCATTGGGACATCAGGAACCAACTGAGCAGGATCAGGATGCCCGCCCGGCTCCAGGCGTGGCCGAGCATGCGGCGATACGAATCCCCGAGTTGCGCGCGCTTGGCGTAGGAGTAGGCCATCGACACGCCGACCATGAACATGAACGACGGCTGGATCAGGTCCCAATAAGCGCAGCCCACCCACTCCACGTGCGAGAACTGATACCGCACGGTCCGCCAGAATCCGGAATCGGGATTTGCCTCCAGGAATCTCGCCGCGGTCTTGGCCAGGCCGAATCCGCCGAAGGCCAGCGAGATCATGATCAAGCCGCGATAGGCGTCCAGCGATTGCAGGCGTCGGGCCTTGATCTCGGCCGCTGGCGGCCTGGCTTCGCTTGAATTCAAATCACCGTCGGTTTGAGGGTCGTCTGGAGATGCGTCGGACTTCATGCAGTCGCGTATATTACGGGCCGGCAAACGAAGCGCAACCGCGGCCTTGGGGAATATCCCAAGTCTTGGAGCGCGATTGGTTTCCGAGGTCCCGCGCGCCACACTCCCAACCACCAGGCAGGGCTTCGCATGAGTTGCAGAAGCCATCCCAAAAGGCATGTTGTAGAGCGCGCTTTGTCAGCGCAGACGACGCGCTGTCGCATGTTCGTTCCACTTCACGGCTGACGCAGCCGACGCTACATCTGTGAAGCTGTTGCGATTGCTGTTCATGCCCTAAGCCGTGAACCACCAGGTTGACGCGCCTCCTGATCATATCCAATCTCCCCGGCGTCCGGAATCATCTCGACGCGACAAGGCCATGACCATCCTCCCCATAGTCGACGCCACGCTGCGCCAGGCTTCGCGCAGGCGTTGGACCTATTGGTCGCGCGTCGTGGGTGTGGGCATTGGCGCGTGTCTGGCGGTGCCGTTGGTCCTCGCCATTCAGAACATGGGAGGCTTCATCTCGGTTGGGGCGATCATGGCGGGTTTCTCGCCGTTCCTGATGCTCATCCTCCTGAACACCGGGGCCACTTCGACTTGCGACTGCATCTCGGAGGAAAAGCGCGAAGGCACGCTGGGGCTGTTGTTTCTCACCGATCTGAAGGGCATAGACGTGGCGCTCGGCAAGCTGACGGGGGCCTGCGCGCAGATTTTCATCTCCTGGCTGGCAATGCTGCCGCTGGCGGCGATGCTGGTCCTGGCCGGAGGCTTCACCTGGCAGGATGTATTGCGCATCATGCTGGGCATCGGCAACTGCCTGTTCTGCGGCGCGGCGGCCGGACTGCTGGGATCCTCTTACTGCCGCGAACGCAAACATGCGGTCGGCGTGACCATGCTCTGGCTTCTGTTCACCTGCATCCTGCCGGCGATCACCGCCGGGCTGCTCGTGGCCTTCTCCAGCCTTACAGCAGCGCCGGCCTTCCTCATGGCAGTCGGTCCCGGGCCGGCATTGATGCAGACATTCGCAACCATCGGCTCCCCGGTGACGCCCGCCATCTGGACGCAGTTGGCCGTGTCTCACGGCGTGGCCTGGTCGGCCATCGCGCTGGCCTGCTGGTTCACGCCGCGTCGCTGGCAGGAACGAAACTTCAAGCAAGTTGCTCCCGTCCTCCCCGCCACAGGCGGGCAAGGCGCAGGCCTCGCGCCTCCGCCATTGCCGGCCGCCGCTCAAGCCGCCTCCGAACCAGCGCCCAAACAATCTGAACCACATGCGGCGCCGATCCCTGACCACAACCAGAAGCGGCGAAAACTCCTGAACGATTCCCCCTTTGCCTGGTTGTTGACCAGGTATCGCTGGAGCCCCCTGACGCCATGGTTGATCTTGATCGTCGCCGGCATTTTCGCCGTGATCGTCGTTGACCTTTCGAATTCGGACTCCTTCGAGGAGGTTGCCGTCGCCACCGTCTGGATCGCCTTTCTGGCGCATGCCGGCTTCAAGGCCAAGCTCGGCGAACAGGCGTCTGTCGGGATCTACGAGGAAAAACGCTCCGGCGCCCTGGAGCATATCCTGGTCACGCGGGTCAGGCCGCGCGAGATCGTCGCGGCCCATTGGCAGGCGCTGCGACAATCCTACAGCCCGCCACTGACGCTTCTGTTGATCGTCGATCTGGCATTTGCCTCCATTTGCCTCTTCCAACTCACGATCGGGGACATCCCGCAACACCGGGTCGAGGAATATGGCTATCTGCTGTTCTGCTGGATCTACCTTCCAGCGACGTTGGTCATGGACGCCTACACCCTGACCTATGTCGGCATGTGGGAAGCGCTGCGCGCAAAAAAGAAATGGGCGCATGTGCGCGGCAACGCCTTTGCCTATGTGGTCCTGATGCCGACCGGCATCTTCATCGTGATCTGGATCGCTCTTCTTTGGGCGACCGACGGTCGCGGGGCGTCATTTTCCCTGTTCCTGATCTTGTGGGGCGGACTGAGCGTCGGGACCAATCTCTTCTGGATGCGGATCTGCAAACCGGTCCTTCGCCGCCGTTTCCGCAAGATCGCGCAGGAAACCGCCACGCCGGCGCGACTGGCGTAGCCGCACTCGCGAAAGCGTGGCCTCAATCCGCGCGCAGCGTCCTCCATCTTCCTGCGAAGGCGGCTACACGGTGTGGTTGGCGCAGGGAAAGCGAATCTCCAAATCCCGGAGCGCCGAGCATTGCTCGGCATGATTCTGCCCCCCACGCGCCCTGCCGGGCAATGCCCGGCGCTCCAATCTCGGCAGAACGCTCCGACGCCATCAGACGGACACGACTCCAAATCACCCGGCATTCTCCGGACCGATCAGCACGACAATCTCCCCCTTCAACGAACGTTCGCCAATCTGCGCGATCAACTCCGCCGGGGTCCCGCGCAGGAACTCCTCAAATCTCTTGGTCAGCTCACGCGCGACCACGACCGTCCGTTCGGGAAAGACCTCCTGCAACTCCCCCAGCAGCTTGCTGATACGAAACGGCGATTCGTAGACAACCGCCGTCCCATCGATTTCCGAAAACGCCTCCAACTTCCGCCTCCGTTGCCCGGACTTCCGCGGCAGGAAGCCGACAAAATGAAACTCATCGGTCGGCAGGCCGCTGGCGGTCAAGGCGCCGACCAGCGCGCAGGCGCCCGGCACGGCCTCGACGCGCAACCCCGCTTCAACCGCCGCCGAGACCACGCGTTGGCCGGGGTCGCTGATTCCAGGGCTGCCGGCGTCGCTGACCAGGGCGATGGTTTCCCCCGCCCGCAGCGACTCGATGATCTGCTCGCTGCGTTTGGCTTCATTGAACTTGTGATAGCTGAGCAGCGGCTTGGAGATGTCGAAGTTCCTCAACAACTGGCCGGTGCGCCGGGTGTCCTCCGCCGCCACGCGATCACATTCACGCAGGGTGCGCAGGGCGCGCAGCGTGATGTCCTCCAGGTTGCCGATCGGCGTGGCGACCAGATACAGCGTCCCCGGAGTCAATGGAGGCAATTCAGTCTTCATGATCATTCGAAACGACTCGGACCGCGGCTCTCCGAGCCGCAGCGGCTCCTGTTGTCACCGAGGCTGCGAGCAGATCCAACCGCAGGTGTTCCTTTGGCAGCCGCGGGTCAAAGTCCCGTGGTCCGGTTGCCTCTCTCGATCATCAGTCGTTTTTCTTCTTCTCTTCAAAACCCTTCTCCCGCAACAGCGGCGTAAGTTCCTCCGCAAGGTAACCAGCGACAATCTCATGAGCGAGAACGGAAGGATGCCCGTCGCCGGGGATGCTCAATTCGGCGGCCTCATGCCCGGCAAAACGCTCATTCAGTCCCGTCAGCGCAATCAGTCCCGTTTCCTCCGCCAACGATTCCACCACGGACTCCACGATCTCGTTCCACCCCTCGCCGGACGGCTGCGGCCAATGCAGCACGAGGAAGGCGGCGTTGTGCTTATCGCAAAGCGCCTTCATCTCCCGGATGCGTTGCGCATCGGCCTCCCAAAGTTCACGGAAGGCATCCGCCGCTCTTGCGCTTAGTTCATTCGGCACCGCGCGCGGAGCGTCCGCCTTCCGCTGTTTCAGATGGATCAATCGCCGATAAACAAATGTCGCCACGCGGCTGACGTTTCGTAGTCGTTTACGGCGTTTCTGAGTGGCGCGATATTGAGCGAAGGCCTCATCCGAGAAGGGCTGCCGCAGGACGTCGCCGGTCGGAATCGTGAAGATGACCACATCCGCAACACGCCCGGCTTCGAACTCGCGTTTCAACAAGGCCGCCGACTGGAACACTCCGTATCCGGGATTGCCTCCGTTGTGAGGGATGAACCCAAAGGCCCTGAGCTTGTCCACCAGTCTCGAACTGAAGGTCTCCATGTCCTTCACGCCCAACCCAAATGTGTAGGAATCACCCAATAAAAGGGCCTCCGGCGGATCCCTGTAGGCATGACCAACGTAGAGGTATCCATGAGCCCGGAATCGTTGGAAGTCGATCCCGATTCGCGGAGACCGGAACTTCCCTCCTCCCATCCAGAGATGCCCGACCTGATTCGGTTTCAACCGCCAGTAAAGCTCCTCATCGAACTCGTATTCCAATTGCCGATCGATCGCAAACGCACGGAAAACGATCTCCAGAACCACCAAGGTCAACACCACTGAGAACACCGAGATCGCCCACTTCCGGCGCTTCGCCAAGCGCGATTCCTCTGACGCCTTGCCCTCTTCCACGGTATCCCCCATAAGCCCTCACCGATCGGCCGGCGATTCCTCCGCAATCGTCCGATAAATCTTCAGGGCCTTGTCATAAGCCAGACTCGCGGCCATGCGCTCGTCGTCGGCGATGCGTCTACCGCGAACCGCCCAGAGATGCTCGATGCTGTCGATGCACCATTGCGCGCTGCGGCGCGACGCACGGATGGGTTTTCCCCCGACCAATACATTGACCGGATTGGTGTGCATCTGCGGAAACTCCCGCAAGGCCACCCAACTGCTGCGGTCGATTCTTGTCTTGAACTCAACCTCGTGAATCTTGTCATCCGCCGGAACGCGACGCCTTTCCACGACCCTGCCGTTGACGACGAGTTCCACGGTCCGCGTGGACGGACGATAGCCGCCCTCTCCGGGCGCCGGCGGGTCCGCGTACATGACCACCGTGTCGCCGACCACGCGTTGCGCCACCTCGGGCATGGCGCCATAAGCCGCCTCCAAGGGCGTCTCCGAAGAGAACGCGACCTTCGCCGATACAGTCACCCTGCCCGGCTTGTTCAATTTGACCGCATCCCCGGCGCGCTTGCCATTCACCTTGAATTCCATTGCATGGCCATAGCCGTCCGATACATAAGACGCGCCCTCGGCCAACTGATTGCACCACTTTGTGAAATCGACCTTGTCCGTCTTGCCGGTCTGCACGTAGACGCGGCCTTGTCCGACCCGCGTCCCGCTCATGCAGGGAAAGTCCGTCTCGCCGCTGACTTTCACCGGCATGCCGCAGTTCAGCAGGTGATACCAGCAGTTCCATTCCAGCAGGCGGGCGGTGTCCATGGCGCTGATGAAATCGCAGGTGCCCAGGGCCGCAGTGACGAAGATCTCCTGCGCGCCCACGCCGTTCAGTTCCGGGATGGCGACGTTGGGGAGCCGGTCTGCGACGCGGTCGTGACTGCGGGTCAGTTCGTCGCGTGTGACCCGGCCATTGCCATCGGCGTCGATCGTCGCAAAGGGCTCGGTCAACAATCCCGCCCGCGCCTCGTCGCGATCCAGCGTCTTGTCGCCGTTGTCATCCAGCTTCGCCAACATCCGGCCCGCGGCGGCGGCGGCATTCACC
>JAYPGD010000323.1:3493-6923 GCA_038126655.1 Verrucomicrobiales bacterium | reverse complement strand
GAAACCACCGGAAACTGTCTCATAAGGAATGGGCCGAAACGTGGGGTCCAATCACCACACTTAACTAAACTCAGATCTTCTCACTCAGCGTGAGCTAAAAACTGGAAGGGTGGCACTTGAGGAAAGCGAAGTGATTCATCTCGAGTGAACGATTCACACAACTCCAAACGAGAAAAACGAGAATCATGAACGAAACCACGGCGCCTGAAACGCGATCGACAAGATTCGCCTTGCCACGGCGGCACGAAATCGACGCGCTCCGCTCGATCGCGCTGCTGTTGCTCATTTTCTACCACGTCTTCGTGGCGCTCCAACCGTCCGCCGCTTTCCTCAAATTCATCGGCCCGCCTAATTCTCTCCAAGGCGCGTGGTTCATCGGGGAGGCCCTCAACCCTTGGCGAATTCCCGTCCTGTTTCTTATCGCGGGGATTACCGCGGGCTATCTGTTGCAGAATCGCAAAGTGGGAAGCCTTCTAAAGTCCAGGCTGCTGCGACTTGTGCCGCCTCTGCTTTTTACTGCCTTGTTTATCGCTCCCATCTCGCCCGCGCTCTACCAAAGCTTCAAAGGAGACAATCCCGGCTACATGCCGAATCCCGGCCACTTGTGGTTCGTTTGGAACCTCACGGTCTATTTCGTGTTCGGAGCCCCCGCTCTGCTCTACCTGAAGAACCGCAGGGACAACCTGGTCGTTCGGATTCTGAGATCGCTTTCTCCGTATGGCTGGCTGCTCGCGCTGCCGACGTTCCTCACGCTGACCACATACGTTCTTGAGCCTCACGTCTCCGCCGAAATGTTTGGTGTTCACTTCTCGCGTTTCTGGAATGGTTTTGCCTGTTTCCTTGCGGGAGCGGCGCTCGTTTCCTTGGGCGATTGTTTCTGGCGGGGGATATCGCGCGTCTGCCATGCAGCCTTGACTGCGGCGTTGATCTTGTACTTGCTGCGCATGAAGGGCGTCGACTTTGAGGGACGACTGTCCACGGTGGCCCTGCGGACCATGGAATCCGCCTATGGCATGCTCGCCTTTCTGGGCTATGGCTCCATTATATTCTCCAAGCCTTCACGACTGTTCACCGTGCTCAACCGTTCGGTGTTTGCCGTCTACATCATTCATTTGCCCGTTCAGCAGGCCGTGGCGTATTTCCTTTTCCGTCTGGACATGAACGCCTGGCTGACTCTGGCGCTGCATTTGGTCGCCACCCTCACCGTGTCCGCCTTGATCTACGCGCTTGTGCTGCGACCGCTGCGTTGGCTGCATCCGTTCTTCGGAATTGCGCCTCTCAAGTCCGCGCCTTCGGGTGGCGCCGCCGCAAAGACGCCGCCACCTCTTCCTCCCTGGCCAGTCAAGGCGGGGCGTTTCGCGACCCTTTATATCGCCTCGCCGATTCTCGTTCTAGCCATGGCGGCCACGCTAATCTTCTCCGCGCTGACCATGTCCCGCGATTTGAAGCCCGGGCAACTCGTCGAGCGATCCAGTGCGGAAACCGCGACGACGTCCGCGTCTTTCAAATTGCTGATCGAAGCGGCCGGGAGCGGCGACCTGGAAGCCATTCAAAGCTCCATCGCAGCAGGAGTCGACGTGAACCAACCCAAATCCAAGGACGGCGGGACAGCCCTGCACGCCGCGGCAACCTTCGGCTGCGTCGATGCCATCAAGCTCTTGCTCGAACATGGCGCCGACATCGATCAAAGGAACAACGACGGCTCCACTCCGCTGTTCATCGCGGCATTCTTCTGTCAAGAGGAAGCGGTAAAGACCCTGCTCAAGGCCGGCGCAGACAAGAATGCCCGCGACAACAAGGGAACAGCGCCGAGGGATGTGGTCCAAGTTCCCTGGAACGTCGTCGAACCGATTTACAAATTCCTGGACAAGGCCTTTGCGTCTGAAGGGCTGCCCAGACTGGATCTCGACCAAATCAAACGCGACCGCCCCCGCATCTCCGAGTTGCTTCAATAACCGACGCGTCGGCAAACCGGGCACGCTGTAGCCTCGACTTGAAAGACCCGCAGTCCGCCCCCCTGCCGGGACTCGACGAACGTCGCGAAACAACCGCAGATCTTCGCCGTTGATTCCCCAATCACTCATTCATCACGTCCTGTCAGGTGCGTTCTGCCAGTTTGGGATCGTGCGCGGAGAGGTAGGCTCTTCCCGGAGTAAGATTCAACTGAGGCTGGCTGGCTGCCTCGATGCCCGCGTTCAAAAGGCGTTCAGGGACCCGCCGGCTTTTGGTATGAAGGCTCTCGCGTTTGCCAGTCTCCTTGTCCTGCAGTTGATTGGACCCCACGTTTTGGTCCATTCCTTATGGGATGGGTTCTAGCGTTTACAGCTGGTTCTCTGTGCTCTCAGGTTTCTTCTGTTCAATCAGATAGTCTTGATGCACCGCGTTCGGATCGTAGTCGGAACGGTCGGCATGATCATGAATCTGGACGCCGAAACGGAGGCGGAGTTCGTTGCCTTTGGCGATGTTCACCTTTTTGTGTCGGTTTGCCTTGATGTCCACGGGAAAGGGATTGGCGACGAGGACTCCATAGTCGCGACTGTGCGACCAGACTTCGGGGTTCTCCGGAGCGCTCATGATCTGCACGCCCACGCTTCGTTTGCCGACGGGCCCAAAGTAGTCCCACCACTTGTCGACCTTGCCCCAGGTGCCCTTCCCGTTCGCGCCCCCGGCGGCGCTGAGGATCGATCCCTTGCCGTAATTGACGGTGATGGGCGTCGCGACGCGCAGTGTGAGGCCCATCTCTTCCTTCACACCGAAGAAGATATCCTTCGACGCGCGGAGTCGGGCGTCGATCGTGATCAGGAACCCGTGTTGATTGCGTTGCAGACGGTATTGAGCCGTCTCGGTGCAAAGTTCATTTCCATCCCCATCAAGGTAGCGGTTCCGGGCGATAAACTCCGCCCGCCGACCGGCCGCGTTCACGGCGTCGAAAGCCTGATGGACCGAGGAGCCTTCGCGGTTGTGCCAGAAATTGACGCCGTTCAACACTGCGAATCCGAGCGACAAACCCGGATGCATGTCCCAATGATCGCGGGAATCGCCCTCCCGAGGCGGGAAGTTGCGGGTGACCTGGATGCCGCCGGGCGTCTTCAGATTGGCGAAGAACGGACGCCAGACTTTTTCGTGACGATAGAAATAGGACGCAACGTCCCGGCCCTTGAAGGCGATCTCCAGTCGATCATCCGTGCAGGTGAATTCGAAGCCCGATTGATTGCCAAATGACGTTCCACTTAGCGGATCCGGCTTACCGGAACGCGCCGTCGGCTTTGCGGGATTCTCCCTGGGTTTCCTGTTAGGGTTTGACGGCGCTTTGCCGGCCGCGATCGCAACAGGTTTGGCCTCAAGCAAGTAACGCGCAATGGCCGCGACATCGGCGGGCTTGAGAATCGTGTGAAAGATGTTCGGCATGGCGGATTGATGCGTGCCGACG
>JAYPGD010000323.1:0-3483 GCA_038126655.1 Verrucomicrobiales bacterium | reverse complement strand
CGAGTCTTGATGTCGGACTTCATGATCTCCTGCGCGCGCCCGCCGCCAACCGCCATCCGCAACGCCCGGCCGGTTTCCCCGAGAACGATGCCGGAGTATTCGTCGCCGCTCTTCAACGTGACAGTCTGCGCCGCGAAGCCTTCGGTGATCTCTGCGCTGGGTTCCAATATCGAACGCACAATAAACGCCGCGTCCGCCCGCCCGCCGATGCCGGACAAGTCCGGCGCGAAGACATTGCCCCGCCCTTCCATGCGGTGGCACACCGAACAGGTCGCGCCGGACATTTGGAAAAAGAGATTGCGGCCGTGCTCCACGCCCGCCTTGGCCACCAACGGAAGAACGTCGGCGCCCCGGGTCGGTTCCGCGGGCGGGCTCAACATCTGCGGCTGAACGATCAGAATGTAGTTCCCTTTGCGGCCCTCAACGTCCTCGCGATTCGGTCCAAAGAAGTGTTTGCCCGCCGGGACGCTGGCCTGAGAGATCGTGTGTCGCTTTTCGACCTTCAGCGTCATATCCGTCTTCCCGAAAACTCCGCGCGCCCATTTTGGCGGCTTTTCCCCGCGCGTGTCGTCCGCCAAATAGACGGTCGAGGGATAGCGCAGATCCAGGGTCGCGCCCGTTCCGGCGACCTGATCGGCGTCGTCGTTGGCTCCGCGAATGAAAGTCTCACCCAGCAGGATCTTCGGAATGTCCGTGATCCGATAAGCGCGATCGGTGTAGGCCCTGACGCCGTCCTCCAAAGTCGCCTGTTCATACTTCCGCCCTGAAACTGTTTTGACGCTGTGAACCACATAAAGCGGCCGAGGCGCCGACACCTTTGTTCTTTTCGCAGTGGTTTTGCCGCTGCCGGCCCTGCCCGCGAGCGCAGGACCCTTGATGATTGTCGTCGCCTTGCCGCCCAGTCGTCGAACCGCCAACGCCGCCGCGCCCGCGTCCGCATCCTTCGAGAACAGCCGGATCTCATCGTCGCCCAACCGATCATCCTCCAGCAGGGCCAAGAGGGCGGCGCGCCGGACAGCCGGACGTTTGTCCTTGAGTGACGCCCGGAGTTGCGATTGCGGCGACAATGCGCGAAGCGCCTGCCACGTTGAGTAGTAAACAACGCGGTCAGCCTCACTTGCTGAGCGCGTGATCAATTCGTCCGCATGATCGCTCGCGCCCAATTGATGCAGCGCCAACACCGCCTCATGCCGAATCCGGGCATTATCATCCTTCAGCTGCCCGGCGATTTCCCTCGCCACCCTCGCGTCCCCGCGGTGGGCGAGGATGCGCAGGGATTGGATGCGGGCGTTTTCACTGTTGAGCTTCATCGACGGCAAACCCTCCGGCATTCGTCCCAGCGCCCAAAGCCCCCAAGTTTCCAATCGCTTGTTTCCCGACTCTCGTTTCATGGCCGCCAACAACACCCTCCGAACCGAAGTTCCACGGCGCACCAGTTCCTCCTGCGCATCCACCCGGCGCGCCGCCAGAACGCCCTTCAATTCCTCGATCAATCCCGCGGCGGAGAGTTCGAGAATTGGTTTGAGTTTTCGCGGCGTCGGATCGAACACCCTGGGCCAAAGACGATAGACGCGGCCCTGATTGGCCATCTCGCCGTCCTTCATCACGGCTCCGTAATTTCGGCCCCAACTGGAGATGTAGACCGCGCCATCGGGGCCGACTTCGATGTCCACCGGATCAAAGCTGCGCCCCGCGCTCTGCTGCATGGATCGACCGCCTCCGGCATGCGCGAACAAATCAAACTTCTCCTTGGACGGTTGCATCCAGGCGCCCGTCCACCGGGGGCGATAGATATAAACCACACGGCGCAGCCAATCGTTGATCAGGAAGATGTCCCGATACTTCGCCGGCCAGCCGGGCACATTGCAATGAATCACGCCCGTTCCCGATCCCTCGAACAGGGGGCCGGCCGAGGGCGCGGAAGGCAGGTGATCGTCGCCCTTCCAATCGTAGCTCCACATGTGCCCCCACCCGAAATGCGCACCATAGAACGGGTTGAAGATCTTGTCGCCGAACGTCTGGTCGTTGTCCGTGCCCAGCCAGTCGAAGCCGTCATCAAAACAGATGTCCCACGGATTGCGAAAACCGCGGGAAACAATCTCAAGATTTGAACCGTCCGCGTCGCAACGCAGGATGCCGCCGCACAAGCCCCAGTCATCACGGGGATCGTGGTAATTGTTTTCGTATTCGCCCTTGGAAAAAACAACCGGCTTGGGAAAGTCCGGCGCGTCCGGCAGATGAACTCCCCAGAGATCCCGAAACGGTTTGGGAGCCACCGGCTTGGGCGGACGACTGTGTCCCTTCGAGTTGCCCTTGGACATATAGAGTTTGCCATCCGGCCCCCAATTCAGCCCGTGCAGGCCGTGTTCGAGATTGCCCAGGTCGGTGTAGAGGCGGACATATTCATCCGCCTCATCGTCTCCATCCAAATCGCGGACAATCGTCAAATCCGGGGCATTGGCGACCCAGAGGTCCCGCCCCTTCCAGACCAGTCCCTGAATGGAATTGAAACCGGTCGCGAACCGCTTCCGTTCGTCCGCCGTTCCGTCACCATCCCGATCGGTCAGGATGTAGACCGAGTCGCCCGCGGTATCCGGCTTGGGGGAGCGATACTGCGGCCCCATCCCGACACAGAGCCGTCCTTGTGAATCAAACGTGATCGCGCACGGATTGCGCACCAGCGGGTCGCGGGCGAAGAGCGACACATGGATGTCGCTCGGCGTCAACGGATGGGCATCATTCGCCGAAGCGACATTTGACGCTCCGAGAACAATGCAAACGGCGGCGCTGGCAAGACAGAGTCGTGAGGTTGTCATCGGTAAGGGCCTATTAATACGACGCGTAAGCCAGGCCGAACAGGCGATTTTGGCCATCCACTTACAACTCCAAGAAAGTCCGGCCCTGGTCCTGTTGCGCTTGTGCTTTGCATCCAAGGTTCTCAATTCGACGGAGGCTCCGCCGTCCCGCAGTTTCAACAATGCTCAACCGGTTGGTTGATCGGCGTGGAAGGTGTAGCCAACGGCGGTTGAGAGCACGACGTGCTCGGGGTCGGAGCGATAATTGAAGAATCCGGTCATTGCACGCGAGTCCGCATCCGGAAAAGGAAGCAGAGCAATCAGCCTTGTCCAAATCCGGTTCTCACCAACTCCCAGGCTCGGACTCTTGGGAATTGATGAGAGACCTCGGAACGCAGATAAATACGAATCGATCGACGTAACTGCTATCGCGCCTTGAATCTCATGCTCAAACAACAATTCCACGAGATTTCCCCTACCTCTCCGCGACTGCCACGCGGTCTCCCCGCCCTGGTCGCCTGCTTCTTGCTCACCGCCCATGTGACGGCGGATGAGTCAAAGACCAAACCCGCGGACCGTGCAGCGTTCGGTGAGGCTCGGGAGAAAGCTGTAGTAGTCGGCCTGATAGGAGATTCCGCCGTCGCTCCGGGCGCCCTGCAATCCTTATCGGCCCCACGGGTCACCAACT
>JAYPGD010000322.1:0-6937 GCA_038126655.1 Verrucomicrobiales bacterium | reverse complement strand
GGCCGGCAAGGCGCAACAGTTCTATGACAAGTGGGTTCGTCTGACCGCAGATTTTGACAACTACAAGAAGCGCGCGCTGCGGGACAAGACAGAGTCCCTGAAGTACGCCAACGAGGCGTTGATCGAAAAGCTGCTTCCTGTATTGGACAATTTCGACGCCGCCTTGGTCGCGATGAACAACGACGCCGCGGGTTCGGTGGATTCCCTGAAGATGGGCGTCAACATGATCTCCAAGCAGTTGCGCGACCTTTTGACGGACTTCGGTTTGAGCGAGGTCGCGGCGCTCGGGGAGGCCTTTGATCACAACCTGCACGAGGCCGTTTCCCAGAAGGCGACCGACGAGGCGCCTGAAGGGCAGGTCGTGGAACAGTTGCGCAAGGGCTACAAACTCAAGGACCGCCTGGTTCGCGCGGCCAGCGTCGTGGTGGCGACGGCGCCCGGCGGCGAGGAAGCGGAGGCCGCGGAAGAGGGCGCAGAGCCCCAAGCGGAGTAACCCGATGGCCAAGCGCGACTATTATGAGGTTCTCGGGGTGGGACGCGGCGCGTCCCAGGACGAGATCAAGAAGGCCTACCGCAAGCTCGCGGTCAAGTACCACCCGGACAAGAACCAGGGGGACAAGGAGGCCGAGGAGAAATTCAAGGAATTGGGCGAGGCCTACGAGGCGCTGAGCGACGAACAGAAACGCGCCGCCTATGATCAATACGGGCACGACGCCTTCGATCCGCGCAAGCGCGCAGCCGGTGGATTCGGCGGCGGCGGCGGTTTTCACGATCCGTTCGACATCTTTCGCGAGGCTTTTGGGGGCGGAGGAGGAGGGGGCGGCAGCATTTTTGACGAGTTGTTCGGCGGGGGCGGTCGACGCCAGCGCCAGGATCCGAACGGCCCACAGCGCGGCTCCGACCTGGGTTACGCCATCGAGATTGAGTTCGAGGAGGCGGCCTTGGGTTGCGAGAAGGAGATTGCATTGGACAAACCCGCCGAGTGCGAATCCTGCCATGGCAGCGGCGCGGCGGAGGGCGCCAAGCGCAAGACCTGCCCCACCTGCGAAGGTCAGGGCGAGGTGATTCGCGGATCAAGTTTCCTGCGCATTTCCCAGACCTGTCCCCAGTGCCATGGCGCCGGACGCGTCATCGACAATCCCTGTCGCAAGTGCCGCGGCGAGGGGCGGGTGAACAAGCGCTCCAAGATTTCCCTGAAGATTCCAGCTGGCGTGGACAGCGGAACCAGGCTGCGTTCGGCTGGCAACGGCGAATCTGGCCTGCGCGGCGGACGCAATGGCGACCTGATCGTCGAGTTGCGCGTCAAACGGCACAAGATCTTCGAACGCGAGGGCGATGATCTGTTGTGCGAGGCGCCGATCAGTTTCGTGCAGGCGGCCCTAGGCGCGACAATCGACGTTCCTACCCTGGGAGGCAAGGCCAGCATCAATGTTCCGGCGGGCACGCAGCCGGGCACGATCTTCCGTTTGCGAGGCAAGGGCGTGAAGAACGTCCAGGGCCACGGCGTCGGCGACCTGCACATCCGCGTGAATCTGGAAGTTCCGGCGAAGTTGAATTCCGCGCAGAAGGAGAAGCTCCAGGAGTTCTCGGATCTGTGTGACGAGGGGAATCATCCCAAGCTGAAGAAGTTTCTGGATGACGCGAAGAATTTCTTCTTCTGAAACGTCCGGGGGCGCGTGAGCCGGCTGGATCACGCGCCAATCCGCCAACAGCGAGCCTTCGATGCACCGCTTTTTTTTTCAAAATGCGCCGGGCGCCGGCGAATTGTTCGATCTCCCCAAGGCCGAGGCGCACCACGCATCCTCCGTGCTCCGGGTGCGCGAAGGCGAGGCGGCGATTGTCCTCGATGGCGCGGGGCGGGTCCTGCGGTGTGAGATTGAAAGCGTGGGGCGGCGTCAGGTCCGCCTTCGCGCGTTGAGTGAATCCAGGCAGGAGCGGGGGCACGGCGAACTGATTCTCGTGCAGGCTGTCGTCAAGGGGAAGGCGATGGATCTGATCGTGCAGAAGGCGACGGAACTGGGAGTCGCGCGTATCGCGCCCGTGATCACCGAGCGCAGCGTCGCCAGGCCCGATCCCTCCGAGTTCGCCGCCAAGCGGGACAAGTGGCGCGGCGTGGCGATCGAGGCCTGCAAGCAATGCGGCTCCGCGTGGCTGCCGGAGGTGGACGAACCGACGCCGCTACAGGACGCATCGGAAGTCTGCGGAGCCGGGGGGCGGCTTTCGTTGGTTGCGGCACTGGATGATGAACGGATGGAAATAGGGGAGGCGTTTGCGGCGTTTCAGCAGCGCGAAGGCCGCGCGCCCGAATCGGCGGCCATCTGGATCGGCCCGGAAGGCGATTTTACGCCTGATGAGATGAAGTTGATCAAGAACGCCGGAGCCCGGGCGGTCACGCTTGGGGAGTTGACCCTGCGCAGCGAAACGGCGGCGATCTGCGCGCTCTCGATTGCGGGGGCGGAAATGCGGGCAAGATCGTAGCTCGACGGGTTACCCAAACACCTCGTGTGCGACGTTTCCGTAGGTGTTGGTGAAGCGGAAGTCGCGGCCGGCGTGGCGGTGGGCAGATTGCGGGGGTGATTGGAAAACTGAATTACTTGAGCCGTCCGTAACAGCGCCATACTGTTCGACCATGGTTACGGCGGAACAGATTCGACGGATGCCCAGGGACGAGAAACTAAGGGGCATGGAGATGATCTGGTCGGATCTGGCATCTTCGGAAGACGAACTCGAGTCCCCGGCTTGGCATGCGGACGCGCTCCGGGAGACAGAAGCGCGGGTTGCGGCCGGGAAGGAAGAGCCATTGGATTGGTCGGCCGCCAAAGAACAGCTTCGCGCCGAGCGGAAATGAACATCAAGCATCGTCTTAAGCGTTTGCTTGCAAATTCCAATGTTCGGCTCAGGTTACCCGCTTTTCAAGGAACCTGAACCGAGCCCGCGATGGGGAGGTGTGAAGGGAAGTGGAGGCGTGTGTTGTCGCACGGCCTTGATGCTTGCTGGGCATGGGGCTGCGAGTTCGTGCGTTCAGTTCCTCCTTCGCTGGGCTACGGCGCGACAGGTCGGCGGGAGTTTTGTCTTGCCGGCGCGCCGCAGTGTTCAGCTTACTGTTGTGGTGGATTGATCTTTGGTAGGTATATTGACGCGCCGGATTTCGTAGCAAAGCAGCTATGGGCGATGCACGGTGATCATTTCGCGACCGCGACCGCACTTTCGATTGTGTTAATGGCTGTTTGGGATTCCGCGGCGAGGAGGAAGTTTGTCGACTTTGACGATTGCCGGAGCGCAGGGAGAGCGGATGACGCATCGGAACCAACCATCCGAGTGACCGCGCGGCCAATATCTGCGCCACTATTGCGGGGTCCTTTAGTCCGGCGATCAGCAGGGGGACCGTCTGGTTCGGCTCCTTCCGAGCCCTGCCGAGAGCTTCGATTGCCAGAGTGCGAGTTTGCACGTTCTTGTCTAAAGCATGATTTAACAAAAGTATGATGTGACGAGAATCCGGACTGTGTGCGTATCCGAGTCCCTCGATCGCCGCGTTTCGTAGAATTGGATCCGTTCCAGTTGCGTGTGCGATCAGGATGTCAACGCCTTCGGGCTCAATCGCCGCCATCGCTATCGCTGCCCCGTGGATACTGGATAGGTTTTCCCATGACGTGGTTCCTTGGTGATTTTCGAGAAGGGTTGCCAAATCGTCGAGCGGCCTGCTTGCGTCGTTGCCCAAATAGTGAAATGCGATGCCCGCTGTCCACCGCGCAGCCTCGATCTCCCAAGTTGCTGGGGATCTATGTCGTGCCGGGCTATGACTCTTCAACGGATTTGCCTTCATCAGCTGGTCAGCCTGTTGCTTGAGGCGTGAATCTGGCGTTAAGATTCTCAGTAGGTGGGGTATTGCGTCATCTCCCATCGCGCGAAGCGATCGTTTCGCATCCGTGTTCAGAACCGCAGTCGTCGGCCCAAGTCCGTCATCAACCAACAGAAGGTTCAGGCACTGCGTCAGGGATAGTCCGAATCTTTCAGGTTCTCGCGGGGTATGTTTGACGACAACAAAGGCAAGAGCGATAGCGGCAAGAACGGCACTGGCGATTCGTCTCGAAGAGCGCTTGATCCCTGACTGATTTTCAGGTGCAGCGTCGTTTGAAGAGTTGTTGTTCATTCATCCAAACACCCCATGGGCCACGTTTCCGTAGATGTTGGTGAGGCGGAAGTCGCGGCCGGCGTGGCGGTGGGTGAGGCGGAGGTGATCCATTCCCAGGGCATGCAGGAGGGTGGCGTGGAGGTCGTGCATGTGGGTGGGCTTGTCGACGGGGGCGTAGCCGAAGTCGTCGGTGGCGCCGTAGGTGAAGCCCTGCTTCACGCCGCCGCCGGCCATCCAGACGGTGAAGGCCTGGGGGTGATGGTTGCGGCCGTTGGCGTTCTCGACCATCGGCGTGCGGCCGAATTCGCCGCCCCATAGGACGAGCGTGTCGTCGAGCAGACCGCGTTGTTCGAGATCGGTGAGGAGGCCGGCGATGGGTTTGTCGGACTTGGCGCATTCCTTGACGCTGCCCTCCTTGACCTTCTGGTGGTGGTCCCAGGTGTAGTCAGTGGAGACCTGGATGTAGCGGACGCCCTGTTCGGCAAACTTGCGGGCGAGGAGGCACTGGCGGCCGAGATTGTCGGTGGGGTCCTGATCGATGCCGTAAAGATTCTTCGTCGCCTGCGATTCGTCGTCGAGACTTATGATCCGCGGGACAGTGGACTGCATGCGGTAGGCGAGTTCGTAACTGCCGATCAGGCCTTCGATGCCGGGATCGCCCTGGGTCTTCTTCAGGTGGTCTCGATTCAGCGACTGAATCAAGTCGAGTTGGCTTTGCTGCAAATCGCGCTTGATGCGCGGGTTGGAGAGATTGGGCAGCGTGGCCTGTTTGATAGGGATTTCGGCGGAGCCGATGGCCGTGCCCTGGTGGATCGCGGGCAGAAAGGCGCTGCCGTAGTTCTGCACGCCGCCGTGGCCGCGGGGCGGGGAGATGGTGACAAAGGCGGGGAGGTTGTCGCTCTCACAGCCGAGGCCGTAGCTGACCCAGGCTCCGACGCTGGGGCGGACGAGGTTGGCCGCGCCGGTGTGCAGCCAGAGCAGGGCCTCGCCGTGGGCCGTGCCGTTGGTGTGCATGGAGCGCACGACGCAGAGTTTGTCGGCGTGGCGGGCGAGATGAGGCTGAAGTTCGCTCATTTCCATGCCGCTCTGGCCGTGTTGGGCGAACTTGAAGGGGGAGCCGAGCAGCGGGCCGAGTTTGTCGCGATCGGAGCCGACGTCCTTGCCGTTCAACTGCTTGCCGGCGTGCTCATTGAGTTTGGGTTTGGGGTCCCAGATGTCGACGTGGCTGGGGCCGCCCCACATGAACAGGAAGATGATGCGCTTGGCGCGGGGCTTGAAATGGGGACTGATGGCCGGAGTCGGGCCAGGGGTGCGGGCGAGGGCGGAAGAAGCCGAATCGCCGGCCATCGCGGCCAGGGCGAGGGACCCGAAGCCGCCGGCACTGGATTGCAGCATCTCGCGGCGGGTGCAGGCGGATTGGAAGCGATTGCAGTTCATTTTTCTGTGGCCGCAAAAAGGCGCAGGAGGCGCGAAGGCCCTGCGGTAATCATGAAACGAGATTTTGAACGGGGCGGATTATGGCGCGTCAGCGCCGCACTCCACGACGCTATCGCGCGGTCCGAGGCGGGGCTGTTGGTTGAGTGACTCATGTTTCGCGATTCAATCGAGATATTGAAAACGGCTTGATGAAATCAATGCTTGGAACGCCAGCGACCAGGCTTGCTTGTCGGCATTCTCCGCGCCGTCGGCCTTGAGGCGTTGTTCAGTCGCCTTCACGAACTTCAGAATCTGGTCGCGCTCGTCCTTGCCAGCCTTTTCGTTGAAGCAGAGTTGGAACATACGATCGAAGCGGGCGGTGGCGTCGTCAGGGCGCTCGGCAAACAGTCGCTTCACCGCGGCGTCCGCGGCGGCGAGGACGGTCTTGTCGTTGAGCATGAACAAGCCCTGTGCGGCGGCGGTGGTCTTGGAGCGCGCGCCGGTGGTCTTGTGCGGATCCGCGAAGTCGAAGGCCTCGAAGACCTCGGGCAGATCGTTGCGGATGACCGGGAGGTAGACGCTGCGGCAATTGAAATCGGTGCGGCGGCGGTTCTTGTTTGCGCCGACCGCTGTGGCCTGATCGCCCAGGTAGTTGACGGTGGAATCGACCCAATCGAGGTCGAGGCTGCCGGCGGCGGCAAGGATGGCGTCGCGCAGGGATTCGGGATCGAGCCGGCGGCGATTCGCGCGCCAGAGCAGTGTGTTCTCGGGGTCGGTTTCATTGGCGGCGGCGTCCGTCTCGCTGGCGAGCGCGAAGCTGCGACTCAGGACGATGCGCTTCACCAGGGCCTTGATCGACCAATTGGAATCAATGAGTTCGCGGGCGAGATGGTCGAGCAGTTCGGGGTGGGTAGGGGCTTCGCCGGTGACGCCGAAGTTGTCCACGGTCCGGACGATGCCGCGGCCGATGAGGTGATGCCAGATGCGGTTGGCCATGACGCGCGCGGTGAGGTTTCCGGCGCCGTTTTCCGTGTCGGTCAGCCAGGCGGCGAGTTCTTTGCGGCCGCTCTGTTTCTCGTGGATCTGCGCGATGTGTTTCCTGGGGCGGGAGGCGACCTGGATGAAGCCGCGGGGGACCTTGTCACCGGGCTTGTCGACCTCGCCGGCGCGGCGGATGGCCTCGTCGGCGGGGGCGTCGGTATCGCCGGGAATCATGGCGCGCGGCGGGATGGGCGGCGGATTGGAAAGGGTCCGGGTGAGTTCCGCGATCAGGGCCTGTTGCGCCTTGAGGCGTTCGGGCTTGGGCGTCTTCGAATCCTGCGCCCCCGTTGCGACGGTCTCGGGGTGTTTTTTGAACAAATCGGCGACCCCGGGTTCCTCGTCTTTCTT
>JAYPGD010000321.1:0-6952 GCA_038126655.1 Verrucomicrobiales bacterium | reverse complement strand
ACGGACGCCCGGGGGCGATGTTCCGATGGCGGAATTCAAGGCAGTGAAGTTGTGGATGTTGGTGAGGCCGGCGGCTGCGGCGAGTCGTTCGACAACAATGGGAGCCAATTCATCAGCCTGGTCGTGGAGCGCGGAACAGGCGAGCGCGGCGAGTTGTTGACGATCAAATGCAGGAGTGGCGAACAGTCGGAACTGCGCGGGAAGCTTCCCGGTCGCTTTGCGGAGGCCTTCGGTCAGCGCATTGTCCTTCGCGTGGAGCATTCGCTTCAGGGCGGGGATTGCATCGGCGCCCATCTCCGCAAGATTGGTTTCCGCGTCGGCGGTGTTGGCTGGCAGTTCGAGGATCCATTCCTCCGTGGTTTTGCCGTTGTGTCTCGGTTGGAGCAGGTCGATGGCGACCATCGCGAGGATGAGCACGAAGGGGAGGGTGATCAACGCGCGAACAAGAAACTTGCGGATCGTGTCCTTGTGTCGAAGCCAGGTCAGTGTGCCGTGGTGATACGCCATGGTCGGAGGCCTACTGCAACAGTTCCACGGCGTGCTGCTTGGCCGCCTCGCCCGAACCGCCAAGCATGCGGGCGAGTTCGTCGATCCGTTGATTGCCCTCGATCGGTTTGATGTCCGAGAAGGTGCGGCCGTCCTCGACGCGTTTGCTGACGACGAAATGGGTGTCCGCTGCGGCGGCGACGGGCGCGAGGTGGGTGATGCAGAGGGTCTGCCGATTCTCGCCGATTTGTCTCATCTTGCCGCCGACGACATTGGCGGTCGCGCCGCCGACATTGGCGTCGATCTCGTCGAAGATCAGAATGGGCACCTGGTCTTCGGCGGCGAGGACGGTCTTGAGGGCGAGCATGACGCGGGCCATTTCACCGGAGGAGGCGATGGCGCGCAGGGGACGGGTGGGCTCCCCGGGGTTGGGGGCGAATTGAAATTCGATGGCGTCGAGTCCGGTGGGAGAGCCGCCGGGGTTCTGTTTTCCGGTCGAGGAATCCAAGGCGACGGCGAAGTGGCTTTGGGCGAAGCCGAGATCATTGAGTTCCCGGATCACCGCCTTTTCCAATCGCGGAATCACCTTGCCGCGTTCCTTGCTGAGCCTGCCGCCGATCGTGGCCAGGCTCCGGTCGAGTTCCGCGATGGCGTCGTTGATGCGGGAGATTTCCTCATCGCGCTGCTCGAGGCCCTGGAGCTTGTTCCGGGCGTCTTCGCCGAAGGCGATCACATCGGCCAGGGTGAGCCCGTATTTCCGCTTGAGGGAGTGGATGAGATCGACGCGTTGCTCCAGTTCGATGAGTTGGGCGGGGTCAATTTCGACCTTGTCGGCGTAGGAGGACAATTCGCCCTGAAGGTCGCGAAGGATTCCGACGGCCTGTTCGTGGGAGTCGAGCAGTTCGCCGGCATTGGGATCGATGTCGCGCAGTTCGCGCAGGGCCCGGCCGACGGCTCCGGCCTGCGTGAGCAGGGATTGTTCGTCCTCATCCAGCGCATGCAGGGCTCCCTGGCAGAGTTCCTGGATGCGGGCGGCGTTGGAGGCGCGTTGATAGGCGAGTTCGAGTTCCTCCTCCTCATCTTCCTGCAGGCGGGCGCCCTCGATTTCGGAACACTGGAATCGCAGGAGGTCGAGCTGCTGGGCGTAGGTCTGCTCGTCGACGATCAGGGCGGCCATTTCGTCCTCGAGTTCCTGGCGTTGGGCGACCAGGGCGGCGAACTCGTCGCGCAGGGGATCGAGGTTGCCGTAGGCGTCGAGGATCAACAGTTGGCGTGAAGTGTGGAGGAGTGACTGGTGGTCGTGTGGCCCATGCATATCGACCAGCCATTCGCCCAGGGCGTTCAGCACGCTGAGCGTGGTGGGGGAACCATTGATGAACTGGCGGTTGGAGCCCGCGGCGGTGAAGGCGCGCTTGAGCAGGAGCAGGTTTTCCTCGCAGGGCTCCAGCCCGTTCTCCTCGAGAAACGCCTCGACGGGCGCGGAGACCCGGGTGAGATCGATGGCGGCCTCGACGGAACAGGATTCGGCCCCGCTGCGGATGAGTCCGCGGTCGGCGCGCTCCCCGAGGACGAGATTGAGGGCGCCGATGATGATGGATTTGCCGGCACCGGTCTCGCCGGTGACCGCGTTGAAGCCGGGGCGCAATTCCAGCGTGAGGTCGGAGACCAAGGCCAGGTTCTTGATGCGCAGGGCGGTCAGCATGACAGTCCTTTACGGTTATGGATTCGCGGTCGGCGGGGAGCTGGGTAGGCGCCCCCGCTGGAGAGGCAAACGTTAAACATTCGATGTCCAACGTTAAACACTAAACGACTGCCGCCGAATTGAATTCCCTTGCCATGGCGATGTGGCCGAGGCGATACCGGGGCCGCTTATGGCATTTGATGTGACCATCCTGGGTTCGGGCACTTCGGTGGGAGTGCCGATCATCGGCCGGGAGTATCCGGAGTCGTTCCTGGCGAATCCGAAGAATCATCGCATGCGCTCCTCCGTGCATGTGGCCACGGACGAGGTGAAGTTCGTGATCGACACCACGCCGGAATTCCGTCTGCAGTGCCTGCGTGAGAAGATCGACTGGTTGGACGCGGTTCTGATCACGCACGCGCACGCGGATCATGTGATGGGGCTGGATGACTGTCGGCGGTTTTGCGTGTTGCTGGAGGGGAAGATTCCGATCTATGCGGCGGAGGGGACGATGGATTCGTTGCGACGGGTCTACGATTACGCCTTTCATGACGGGCCGCATCCGACCGGATATTTTGCGCCCGATCCGAGGATCATCGACGGCCCGTTTCTGCTGGGGGATCTGAAGGTGACGCCGTTCTCGCTGCCGCATGGACGATTCGACACCACGGGTTTTCTATTCGAACAGGATGGCGTGAAGCGTTTTGCCTACCTGAACGATTGCAACGACGTTCCGGCCGACGTGGTTGAGGCCGTGCAGGGAGTGGAGGTTGTGGCGCTGGATGCGCTGAGGCCGGAGCCCCATCCGACGCACATGTCTCTGGATGAGGCGTTGACCGCCGCGCGCCGCATCAATGCGGAGCGAACGCTGTTGACGCACCTGACGGATCATTATGACCACGACGTGGATCAGGAGGAGATGCCGCCGGGCGTGGAACTGGCGTATGATGGGCTGAAGTTTTCCTTGGGCGGGTGAAAGCGTATGCGGAATTGAACCCGTTCCGGATGAGCCGCGTCAGATCCCCAGGAAGAATGGAAAGCATGAGCGACCGGCGGCATTCTTGGAAGGGACGGGATTGTGGGCGCCGCGCTGCGCCGCAGGCCGGGACGCTGCCGCGCTGCTGCGCCGTCTTTTCGTCGCTGTTTGCAAACGGAAGAGCGCTTCTGGCAGTCGTCTGTGTCTTTATTGATGTCCTACCCGCCTCGGGCCAGTTTCGTGACGAGTCGAATGCAGTCCTCGTCGTTTACAACGAGCGGATGGAGGAGTCGAAGGAGGTGGCTGAGCATTATGCCGCGAAGCGCGGCATTCCGAAGGAGAACCTGCTGGGGCTGCGGATGGCGCGGTTGGAGACGGTGTCGCGTCGCGAATTTCAGGATCAACTGGAGAAGCCTTTGTTGGCGCGCCTCATCGGGACGGGCGCGTTCCGTTTCGAGCGCCTCGATCCCGGGCACGAACTGGCGAAGGGGAAGGAAGGCTTGGAGCGGGTGGCGGAGGCCGGGATCCGTTATGTCGTTCTGTGTCTGGGCACGCCCCTCCGAATCAAGGCGGACACCTCGATCAATGAGGAGGGGGCGAGGGGATTGGACCCTTTGTTTCGCCGCAATGAGGCTGCGGTCGACAGCGAGTTGGCGGCGCTGCCGTTGAAGCGGATGCGGCCGTTGCTGGCCGGTCTGACGCCGAATCCCGCATACCTTGCGACGAATGCCTTCCGGGTGCATCCCACCAACGGCGTGTTGGCAGTGACCCGTTTGGACGGGCCGTCGAAGCGGATTGCCATGGGGTTGGTCGACAAGGCGTTGCAGGCGGAGGAGAAGGGGTTGTGGGGGCGCGCCTATTTTGACGCGCGGGGCATCACCGAAGGCGGCTACAAGTTGGGCGACGACATGATTTTGAAGTCGGCTTTCGGGAGTCGGGTCGCGGGATTTGAGTGCGTGATCGAAAAGCGGGGGGAGGTGTTTGGTCCGGAGAGTTGGCTGAGCGATGTCGCGGTGTATCTGGGATGGTATGAGACGCACGCGACCGGACCGTTCAAAAGCGGCCGGATTCAGTTCATGCCGGGCTCCATTGCGTATCACCTTCATTCCTTCAGCGCCGCGACCATCCGGAATCCCCGGCAGCATTGGGTGGGGCCGTTGCTGGAGCGGGGGGCGACCGTGACCTTCGGTTATGTCTATGAACCGTATCTCGGCGGCACGGTGACCCTGCAGCGGTTCATGGAGCGCATCGTGACGCGACGCTTCAACTTCGGCGAGGCCGCCTATTCCTCGATCAACTCCCTGTCATGGATGACGACCTTCGTCGGCGATCCGCTTTATCGACCCTACAAGCGCGACCTCAACGAGCTGCACGAGCATCTGGTCGCCTCAAAGAGCGATCTGGTGGAGTGGTCCGGTCTGCGCATTGTGAATCAACAGCTGGCGTTCGGGGCGGATCCGGACAAGATCATTGAGTTCCTGGAGCAGCAACCGCTCGCCGCCGAAAGCGCGGTCCTGCAGGAAAAACTGGGCGAGTTGCTCTTTGCCACGGACAGGTTTGATGAATTCGTTGCGGCTTTCAGGAAGGCCCTGACGCTGACTCCCTCGCAGCTGCAACAGGGGAGACTGCTGGAGACTTTGGCGACGCGATTGGAGCAGGCCGGACGAAAAAGCGAAGCCGCTGTCGCTCACCGCCGGCTGGTCGAGGCATTTCCCGACCATCCGAATGCCCCAGCCTGGAGCAAACGCGCCAAATAGGCGGATTGATTCTCTGGAACTCATTGGAATCAGCATATTTGTGTAGTTTTGTGTCAATAATTAGTATCAGAAAGAATCATTTCACAATAAATCATTTGACCTCAAATTATATGGTGGCAGTAGTGAAGCGCACATGAGCGAGATGACTTCACAAGAGGCGGAGAACAGGCCTCCAGCGGCCGAATCGCAGGGGCTCGACAAGATCGAGCAGTTGCCGGTGATTCCGAAAGACCGTTACGATTTGAGGATTCTGCGCTCGATTCGCCAGTTGATTCGTTCGGTCGACACCTATTCAAAGAAGCTGGCGACGGAGCGGGGGATGACGGTTCCGCAACTGGTCTGCATGATGAAGATTGACGAGTTGGGGCCGTTGCCGGTGAAACAGTTGGCCGAGGAGGCGTTCATCAGCCCCAGCACGGTGGTTGGCATCGTGGATCGGCTTGAGCGGCACGGGGTGTTCCGGCGCGAACGTTCAGTGCGAGACCGTCGATTGGTCCGGGTCTCCTTGACCGACAAAGGGCGGGAGATTCTGGCGGAAAATCCATCCCCGCTGCATGAGGCCTTCGCTGATTCCCTGCACGAGCTTCCGGATCTCGAAAAGGCGACCATGGCGATGTCTTTGGAGAGAATTGTCGAACTGATGTCCTCGCAACCCGCGGAAGCGGCGCCGATTCTGGAGTCGCGTCCGGATCTGAAACCGCCTGCCAATCTGGAGCCGAAACTTGGCGAGAACGATGGCGACTGACGGAGAGTCTGATACAGCGAGGCCGATTGTCATCGAATCCCCCACACTCGAAGACGCGGCCGAGATGCACCGACTGGCGCAAGCGAGCGGCGTCCTGGACGTGAACTCCCGCTACGACTACCTGCTCTGCTGCTCGTTGTTTCGCCAAACCTGCCGCGTGGCGAGAAAAGGCGATGAAGTGGTCGGATTTGTCACGGCAATGCGTAAACCGGAAGCCGACCCAGTGCTGTTTGTTTGGCAAGTCGCCGTCGATTCCACCGTCCGGGGCCAGGGACTGGGACCGCAGATGCTGACCGACCTCATCAATGCGGAGTGCGCGGACGGGGGGCGATTTGTCGAGGCGACGGTTTCTCCGGACAATACAGCGTCCTAGCGCATGTTTGAGAAAGCGGCCCGGGAGAGCAGCGCGGTCATCAGTCGTAAGGAAGGATTTCCAGTAGCCTTGTTCGAACCCGAATCTCACGAGCCTGAGGATCTCGTTCTGATCGGTCCGATCTACCCCGCAGGCGACGCTGGAGGTTGAGCCTGTTCACGATTTCAAACCAAGACCCAAGCAACACCCGAAACACTGATACGCACCCGAAACACATCATGAAGACCATTGAACGACTGGAATCCGAAGTCCGCGGCTACTGCCGCTCCTTTCCCAAGGAATTTGCGCTCGCGGAAGGCGCAACGCTTCAGGCCACTGACGGACGGGAGTATCTCGATTTCCTTGCCGGGGCCGGAACCCTGAATTACGGCCACAATCATCCCGAACTCAAGGAGGCCCTGCTGGAATACGTCGCCAACGACCAGGTCGTGCATGGTCTGGACATGGCGACCGAAGCCAAGATCGCGTTCCTGGAGGCCCTTGAGCGAAACATCCTGATACCGCGCGGACTGGACTACAAAGTGCAGTTCACCGGGCCGACCGGCACGAACGCGGTGGAAGCGGCGCTGAAGATCGCCCGACGCGTGACCGGACGTTCGAACGTCATCTCCTTCACCAACGGCTTTCACGGCGTCTCGACGGGGGCGCTGGCGGTCACGGCGAACAGCTACTATCGCGAGCGGTCGGGGCTCCCTGCATTGGGATCGGATTTCGTGCCCTATGACGGTTACCTCGGCGAGAAGATCGACACCACGGAGATTCTCGACAAGATGCTTGGCGACGGCAGCAGCGGCATCTCGAAGCCGGCGGCGGTGATCGTGGAGACCGTGCAGGGCGAAGGCGGCATCAATGCGGCGAGCCTCGAATGGTTGCAGAACCTCCAGGACGTCTGCCGCAGGCACGAGATTCTGCTGATCGTCGACGACATCCAGAT
>JAYPGD010000320.1:0-7010 GCA_038126655.1 Verrucomicrobiales bacterium | reverse complement strand
ATCGTATGTCGGCCGGTTGGGTGGGGTTCTTTGCGTCTTCAAACACGAGGTTTCGGGCGACGTGGAGTCCTACCTGAAACTGGAGGTCAAGGAGCCGCTGGATCCGGAGGAATTGGAGATCGAAACAATCGGTTCGAATCCGCGGGTCTACTGCCTGCGGCTGTGTTCACTGGATGAGGATGATTTCGATGATGAAGATGATGAGGATGATGACGAGTTGGACGACGACTTTGACTTGGACGATCTCGATTGGGATGCCGAGGACGATGAAGATGAGCAGGATGCCGAGGATGATGATGGCGAGGATCCCGACGAGAATCGCACGGAGTCCTATCGCATGAAGGACGGCACGTGGAAGAACGCCTCCGGCGGCGCTTTGGACGACATCGAATCCCTGAGCAGGGAGAACCTGGAGAAACTGCGACTGGAGCTTTTGGGGGAAGAGGGGGCGAAGGTCGCGCGATCCGCCGAGGCGCTGCAGGCGAAGGCCGGGCAACTGGCCGAACAGCTGGCCCAGAAGATGGAGTCCATGACTCCGGAGGAGCGCGTGCAGGCGGGGATGCAGATTGCGAAGGAACTGGGCGCATTCGGCGACAACCCGGTGGAGAGTCTCTCCGGATTGCTCGGGGAGCTCGATAACGACAACGACAACGACGAGAAGGAGTAACAGACGTCGCCACGGGGCGATTGACGATGGCGCGTGATAGGGCTCCTTGGAGCTACAAGGTTTGCGCTCCATTGCCGCCTCGCCGGTGCCGAGGTTGAACAATCGGCGCGATATACCTCCCTCGATTGACCCTTTTTCTGGCGCTATTGAGCCGGAGTGTCTCCGTTGCGGGTGTGGGGCTAGGATTTCGGAGGTTCTATCGCGAATTCCTCAGGGAGGTCCGGCTCAAGTATCCGGATCAACGGCCGATTCATCCTGTGACCGCTCCATTTCTTGAGGAATGGACGCGCAGATTGGGCCGTCTTGAGGTGTTTATAGGTTGAATATGTTGCGGTTTGTGATTAGGAAAACGCTTCGCAGTACCGACAAGGGACCCAAGACTGAGAAGTGTCGGCCTTCGAAGACAGCAGTATATGATTATCAAGGATTCTTTGCGCCAATCACGATCTGTTTCGCCACGCGTTCTTCGGAGAGCGCTTTTTTTGACCAATGTTGTCTTCATTGCGTGCCTCCTACAGTTGGCTGACGGGGCGTTTGCAGCCCCGACGCCGTCCTCGGGAGGTTGGCAGGATTTGGGCCGGGCCGCAGATCCAAACAAATATTCCAGCGATGGCGGTTGGACCGCCGCGGCCCCGGATCTGGTGGGCGTCGATCCGACCCGGCCCTACCTCCAGTATCAGATCGAATCCGGGACCATCTATTTCAAGATCCGGGTGGAGGCGGGGGAGACGGGATTGACCGCGCCCGCCGTCAACACGGTGATGGACCTGAACAGCGACGGAATTCCTGAATTCACTCTGACGATGTCGGTCAAGGAAGGCACGGGGCCGAACGCGTTTGATGGCGCGGCCGATGTGACGGGCGGCGTGGTGCAGGCCAACACCTACGACTTCAAACTCCTGTTTTCACCGCTCAGCGACGATGGGGGAGCCGACGCGAATATCAGTCCCTCCACCACCACCATCGAGGGCGGAACAACCGAGCAGTTCAGTATCTTTGAGTCGGTTGGCGGGGAGCACTCGGTCGGTAGCGCGGGCCCGTCGCTTGCCGACACTGCGGGCAATCCTTACGAGGGCTCCGTCGCGATCTACTTCGACAATGGGGATCTCGATTCCGACGGGAACGTCGAACACGATTACATCTTCTCCTTAAAACTGACCGCCTACGACGCCTTCGTCGCCTACATGAACAACCACCTCGAGCCCTCGAGTTCGTCGGTGAACTACGAGACGCTGGTTGGGGCGTGGCCGGGCGGGACATTTTTCGGGGCGGCCGTGTCGGCCACGCAGGACAACTCTGTCAACGGCGACATCGGCGGCGGCGCCTGGACCGGGTCCGAGACCTGGCGTGAGATCTTCGGAATCAACGATGTCCCGGTGGCCAAGGCCAACACCTATGGGACGCTCGAGGATGTCACGCTCTCCGGAAAAAACATCGTCACCGACACCGACGCGGTCGCGGGAACGGATTCGGACACGGAGACGGCGACCGCCTCGCTGGTCGTTGCCAGCGTGACGGTCAGCAGCGTTGAGACCGCGTTTGCCAGCTTGGCGGACGGATCCGGCGCTTTTGCCGGTTGGAAGCAGGTTACGCTAAGCCACGGAACGGCCTATCTCCAGGCTGACGGCTCGTTCCAGTACATTCCCGCCGCGAATGACGCCGGCGGCGACAGTTTTTCCTACAAGGTCAGCGATGGCGACGCCGAGTCGAACGCCGCGTTGGTGACGCTCAATGTCACGGCGGTGGACGATCCGCCGACAGCGGTTGCCGACGCGAACACGGCTCGCGAGGCCGGCGGCGCAGGCAATGGAACGGCCGGCGTCGATCCCGAGGGCAACGTGGTCACGGGCGCGGTGACCGTGACCGCAGGCTCGGATGTCAATGGCGCGGCGGATGCCGATGTGGAATCCAGCGTGACGGTGACTTCTGTTGTCAACCTGGCGAAGACCGCCACGGCGACCTCGGTCACGGGTTCGCACAACGACCTGGACACAGCTTATGCCGCCGCTGCGGGTCTCTACGGCGAACTCAGGATTCTGTCCGCTGGCGGCTATCGCTATGTGGTGGACAACGCCAACGCCGACGTCGAGGCGCTGCGCCTGAGCGGCAACACCCTGGTCGACACCTTCACCTACACCATCACGGACGGCGGGGGGAACACGGACGACGCGACCCTCATGATCACGATCCAGGGCGCGAACGACAATCCCGGCGCCCAAAACGACTACAACACGGCGAAGGAGTCCCTGACGGCCTCGTTGCCCATGGGCGGGGTCAATTACGACGCCAACGATCCTCTCGGCATGACCGCTGTCGGCAACGTCCTGACCAACGACGACGACGTCGATGAAAACGGGGAAACGGCCGCCATTGTCGGATTCACCGCCACGGCCATCGCCGACGTCATCGTCAACAATGGCGGCGCGACGGAACTGAGCTTCTCCGCAGCGTCCACGTTGAACAACGTCAGCCCCGGGTATTACATCTTCGTCAACCAGAGCGGGACCTACGTCGCCGTGGTGGATTCCGGAACCAATCCGATCACGGTCACCAGCAACACACAGAACGGGGACGGAACCTATTCCATTCTCCTGAGCGCCACGCCGGACGCCTCCACCGACATCGCCAATGGCGCCGATGTGGCGTTCAACAATAGCTATGTAGCCTCCTTCACCAACACGAGCGGCAAGAAGTTGGCCACGGTTTCAACCTCGGAACCCGTCGGGAGTTCGACCGTCACGATCACGCCGACCTCCGGCGCGATCGCGGCGGGTATGTCCGTCAGCGGCGACGGCGTACCGGCGGGGACTTCGGTGACCTCGGTCGTCTACACCAGCGACGTCGCAAGCCAGGTCGAGTTGGACAACGAGTTGACCAGCATGGCGGGGACGGTCCTGACGTTTGCCGCCCCGTTCAGCCAGGCGCTGACCGGGCAATACGGTTGGCTGTCCTTGGCGGGCGACGGCGGCTACACCTACACCCCGACCATCGACAGCGCCCTGCTCAGCGAGGGCGAGTCCGGGGTGGAGACCTTCACCTACACCATGCAGGACGCCCTGAATGTGACTTCGACCGCCAACCTGGTCATCCTGGTCTACGGTTCCGGCGCCAACGATCCCAATGCCAAGGCGGATGCCGTGGACGCGGTTGAGGCGGGTGGTGTCGCCAACGGCACGGCCGGCGTCAACCCGGCGGGCAATCTCCTGACCGGGACGGGGGCCTCCGGGGCGGTCGCCGACACGACGCCCACCGGGGCGCTCGTCCTGATCGCCGCCCGGGCCGCGGGCGGCGCGACAGACACCACGATCCATGCGGCGACCACCGGCGACACGATCTCCGGGACTCCCTCGGTCACCGTGGCCTCGGGAACGGGGATCAACGTCGGCATGAACGTCACCGGGTCGGGGATTCCCGGAGGCACGACGGTCAGCGGCGTAAGCGGAACCACCGTCACGCTCAGTCAGAACGCCACCGCCACCGCTTCCGCCGTCAATCTGCTCTTTGTCGAGCCGTCCAGTGTGGACCTGACCCTGACCGGACTTTATGGCTCGTTGACCCTGCATTCGGACGGAAGTTACGCCTACACGATCGACAACGCCGATCCGGTCATCCAGGCTCTGCGGGCTGCCGCGGACACGCTTTCCGAGGCGTTCACCTATCGCGTGGCCAACGGCGCGTTCGGAAGCGGCAACCTGCTGATCGATTCGACCACCTTGACGATCACGCTCAAGGGCGCCAACGACGCCCCCGTGGCCGGGAACGACACTGCGACCGCGGTGGAGGCGGGCGTCAATGCCGGGATGGACGCGTCCGGGGATGTCCTGCCGAACGACACCGATGTGGATGACGCCGTTCATACAGTGATCGCCGTGCGCACGGGGTCCACGGAGGGCTCCGGGACCTCCGGAACGGTGGGCGCGGCGTTGGCGGGGACTTATGGATCGCTGACCCTGAACGCAGGCGGCGGCTTCACCTATGTCGTCGATGATTCCAATGCCACGGTCAATGCCCTCGCCTCCGGAGCGACGCTCGTTGATTCGTTCAACTACACTGTCCAGGACGACACCACGCCCGGCGGGGAACTGACGGATGCGGCGGTGTTGGCGATCACCATCATCGGCGACAACGACGCGCCCGTGGCAAAAAACAACACCTACTCGGCCACGGAAGACACCTTGCTGGCGAACCTCAACATTATCACGGACAATGACGCTTCCGCCGGAACGGACAGCGATGCCGAGGGCTCCGGGCTCACGCTGGTCTCGATCAATGGGGCCGCGTTCGGGGTCCTGGCGGCCAGCGCTGACGCGACCGGGCATCCCTCGGGCGACGGCTGGAAGCAGGTGGTCCTGGCCAACGGAACCCTCTACCTGAAAAACAACGGCGCCGCCGAATACATGCCCGCTTCGGATTCTGTGGACGGCGATAGTTTTGTCTATGCCGTGAGCGACGGATCGGCGACCTCCAACGAGGCGACGGTCCTGATCAACGTTTCCGCCCAGAACGACCCGCCGGTCGCCCGGGCGAACACCTATATCACCGATGAGGATGTCGCCCTGACGGACGCGAACCTAAACATCATCAGCAACAACGACTTTGACGCCGGGCAGGATTCCGATCCCGATCACGCGCTTTCCTCGCTGACCGTGTCGAGTGTCACGGTGAATTCCACGGAGACCGCCTACGCCAGCCTGCCGGACGGCGTCGACAGTTTCGTCGGTTGGAAGGTCGTCGCGTTGGCTCATGGCGTCGCCTACATCAAGGCCGACGGATCAATCCAGTATCATCCGGTTGCGGACGATCACACGGGGGACAGCTTTTCCTACAAGGTCACCGATGGAACGTCGTCGTCCGGGAACGCGCTGGTGACATTCGTCGTCAGTGCCGTCAACGACGCCCCGGCGGCGCAGGCCGACACGGGCGCGGTGAACGAGAACGCCACCCTGACCGTCACGTCGGCCAACGGCGTGATTACGAGCACGGGCGTCCCCGGCGGCGTGGACTCGGATGTCGATGGCGACACGCTGACGGTGATCGGCGTGAAGACCGGCACGGCGGCCGATGTGGCGTCGGTTGGGACATCGAATGTGGGCGGTTCTTTGACGGGAACCTACGGGCATCTGGCTTTGGCGGCGAACGGCGGTTATTCCTACGTGGCGGACACGGCGGCGGCGGAAGCGCTGGCGCAGGGAGCCACGGTCACGGATGTGTTCAGCTACGCGATCAGCGACGGCAACGGCGGCGAGGCCTTCACGACCCTGACGATCACAATCACCGGCCAGAATGACGCCCCGTCGGCGCAGCCCGACACGGGCGCGGTGAATGAAAACGCCACCCTGACGGTGACGGTTGCCAACGGTGTGATCACGAGCACGGGTGTTCCCGGCGGCGTGGACTCGGACATCGATGGCGACACGCTTTCGGTGATCGGCGTGAAGACCGGCACGGCGGCGGATGCGGCTTCGGTGGGGACGTCCAATGTGGGTTCGTCCCTGACAGGGACGTATGGACATCTGACCCTGGCGGCGAACGGCGGTTACTCCTATGTGGCGGACACGGCGGCAGCCGAGGCCCTGAATCTGGGCGATGACGGCGTGGATGTGTTCAGCTACGCGATCAGCGACGGCAAGGGAGGGAAAGCTTTCACCACGTTGACCATCACCGTCAGTGGTCTGGATGACGAGTTGAGTGTGAACGATGTCACTGTGAACGAAGCTTCGCCCTACGTCGTGTTCACCGTCACGGGCGGTTCCGGCCAGCAGATGAAACTGGGGTTGACGGACGGCACGGCCACCGTGGATGCGGATGGAACGCCGGTTCTCGATGGCAGTGAGGATTTCGGCCCCGCGCTGCAGTATTACGATCCGACCGCCAATATGAGCTCCGGCGGTTGGGTGGACTACGTGGCGGACACCTATGTGGCGATCCCCGCCGGCGAAACAACCCTGCTCGTGCGCACGCCGATCATCAACGACGTGCTGTTTGAGGGAGCCCACTCTTTTTCCCTGGTGGCCACCGATACCAGCGCCACGGCCTTTACCGGCGCCGGCACGATCAAGGACGATGGAACCGGCGATGTCTTCAAGGAAGACGGAACGACCGATCCCGCCGCGGCCAAGGACGACGACCGACCGGCGTTCTCGGTGAACGACGTGACGGTGAACGAGGCGGCCGGCACGCTGAGCTTCACGGTGACCAAGACCGGGCAGACGGCCCTGGCGTCCAGCGTCGACTACGCGACGGCGAACAATACGGCCGAGGCCCGTGCGGTGTACAACTCGCTGGCCGCAGCCACGCTAAACTTCGCGGGGGGCGGGGCGGGCCGGGGGGGGGGGGGGGGGGT
>JAYPGD010000319.1:6292-7023 GCA_038126655.1 Verrucomicrobiales bacterium | reverse complement strand
GGAAGGCGTTGATGTCCTTCACGTCCGGATTGATCTTCATCGTCGGCAGCGCGTGAGGTTCCCGGGAAAGCTGCAGATCCGTCTGCTCGATATGGTTTTCATACAGATGCAGATCGCCGAAAGTGTGGACAAAGCTTCCCGGCTTCAGGCCGACCACCTGCGCCACCATCATCGTCAGCAGCGCATAGGAGGCGATGTTGAACGGCACACCGAGGAACAGATCGGCGCTGCGCTGGTAGAGCTGGCAGCTCAATTCGCCGTTGGCCACATAGAATTGGAACATCGTGTGACACGGGGCCAATGCCATGCGGCCGTTGCGCGCGTTCTCATCCGGCGCGACCGATTCATCCGGCAGATCGGCCGGATTCCAGGCCGAGACGATGAGTCGCCGACTGTCCGGCTTCGACTTGATCTGCGCGATCACCTCGTTGATCTGGTTGATCCGACTGCCGTCCGGCGTTTCCCAGGACGTCCATTGTTTGCCGTAAACCGGCCCGAGGTCGCCCTCCTCGTCCGCCCACTCATCCCAGATCGTGACCCGGTTGTCGTTGAGATACTTGACGTTGGTATCGCCGGCCAGAAACCAGAGCAGTTCGTGAATGATCGACCGCAGATGCAATTTCTTGGTCGTCACGCAGGGAAAGCCCTCGCTCAGCTTGAAGCGGGTCTGCGCGCCAAACACGGAATAGGCGCCTGTGCCGGTGCGATTGGGTTTCAGGACACCCTCGCTG
>JAYPGD010000319.1:0-6282 GCA_038126655.1 Verrucomicrobiales bacterium | reverse complement strand
AGGCGAAGCAGATCGAGATATTGGCGCATAAACGGATCGAGATCAGAATCACAGGTCTACGGAAACGACCCTTGAAGTCTGGGCAATCCCAAGCCCATCGCCAAGGCTTATGTCCGGCGGGGAAGAAGTATTCAGGTCTCAGTATCCGGCATTCGGCATTCGGCATTCGGCATTCGGTAATCGGTAATCGGTAATCGGTAATCGGTAATCGGTAATCGGTAATCGGTAATCGGTGATCGGAGGTCGGGAACCACTGGTCACTGGTCACTGGCCTCTGCCTCCCGCTTCTTTTCCTTCGCCATGGCCATCTGTTTCGGATCCAGCTTGGAGAAACCAAGTTCCTTCGCGACGGAGCCAAGAAACAGGGCAATGATCCGCTGCAACCGGCGGCATTGTTCAGTCAACGTCCAGGCCAACAGGAACAGGGACGCCAACATGCCGACGAACAGGCCCAACGAAGGCGTCATGAACGCAAACGCCACCGCTTCGGCCGCCGCGACCAGCCAAAAGACCAGCATCGCGTAGAGGCTCCAACCGGCCTGCAACCGACAACGCAGGAGTTGCTTGCTGTTCTTGTGAATCTCCGATGCCGTGGTCAAACGCAGTTGACACCAGCGACTCCCATGAATCTCGACGTCGTAGCCGCTCCAACCGGCGTCCGTCCGAAACCGCCACTGTTGCTCCTCCAATCCATTCACCACGCGGCCGATGAAGTTCATCCGATCGCAGCCGGCCTCCCCCCAGTACATCATTTCATTCAGATCGCTCCGTTTCAGGTTCAGATCCATCGCGTCAAGCGTCTCGTGAGCCGACAAGGGTTTCTGGTCAAATTCCAGCCTCCCGCGATACCTCGCCCAGCCGCGCACAATCGGCTGAAAAATAAACAGCAGCGCCACCAGCGGCCGGGAGAGTGAGTTGTGCTTGCGCCGGGGAATCTCGGCCTGCAACGCCGCCGTCACGCACATCGCCGGCGGAGCCAACAACCCCAACACCGTCAGCGTGAGAAAATAGGGATGCCCCTGACTGAGGGACAGCAAGCCGATCACAATGAGCGGAAACGCCACGACGATGTAATACTCCAGACTCGTGAGGAACATCAGCGCCGCCGAACTCTGCGGCCGATAGACCGACTGGAACATCGCGCCGCCGAAGGCCCCGTGATAGATGATCGGCGGCCCGGTCTCGATGCCGGTCTTCGCCGGCGTATAGATCCGCCCCCGCCAGACGCTGCCCCCGATGTTGTTGAAGTATTCCGGGTGCTTGCGGACCAACAGCGCCTCCGCCTCGCCGTAGCCGGCCTGCTGTTTCAGATAGGCGCGCACGGTCGAACGTCGGTAATGCCAGACAAAACCCGCGTGACTGAATCCGATCTTGTAGCCGCGCTCCTGCAGACGCCAACAGACATCCACGTCGTCCCCCGCCTTCCAGAAAACGGGGTCGAACCCGCCGATCTCATCGAGCGCCCACTTGTAAAAGGCCATGTTGCAGCCGGGAATATGCTCCGCAATCCGGTCGGTCAACATCACGTGCGCCGGCCCGCCCGGTGAGACCATCACCGCGGACGCCACCCACGAATCGTCCAACGGAAGGAAGTTGTGCCCTCCGATCGCCGCGAACTTGCTGTTGATCAGGTCGTGCACCAGATACTTCAGCCAATCCTCGTCCGCCCGGCAGTCCGAGTCTGTGAACGCCACGATCTCCCCCACCGCCGCGGCGATTCCGGTGTTTCTCGCGGCGGACAACCCCTGATTCTCCGCGTAACGGATCGATCGGACGCCCTCGAATTTCGCCGCAATCCTGGCCGTCTCGTCCGTCGAACCATCGTCCACCAAAATGGTCTCGTAGTTCGGGTAGTTCAGCTTTTGCAGCGACTTGAGGCAGGCTTCGAGCGTCGCGGCCCCGTTGTAACTGGCGACCACAACGGAAACCTTCGGATAATAGGCCAGTTCAAAGTCCGCTCCCATTTCGAAGGCCTTCTTCACCGCGCTGAAGGAAGCCTTGGGGCGACGGTCCTTCGTGGTAAGGCCAAAGGCCCAGTCGTCAATCTGCCGGCCGTTGCGCACCCAGTCGTCCGTATAGCTGAACACCACGACGCCGGCCAGGCCGTTGCGAAACGCGCCTTCAATCTGCCACCCGAGGATCTCGCATTTTGCGGCCTCGCCCTCGCGAATGGAATCGATCCCGCACTCGCCCAGGATCAGCGGCTTGGAGCCCGCCATGGTCTGCAGTCGGCCCAGATAATTCTCGAACGGCTTCTGGTTGTGCAGGTAGACATTGAAACAGAGGAAGTCGATGTTCTGCGGATTCAGGAATTCCGTCGGCGGATAGTTTGCGTAGGCGCACAACAACTCCGGATCGACCTTCTTCACGCAGTCGATCAACTCGTCAATGAATTCTGAAACGCCCGACGCCCCGCTCCAGCGCACAATGTCCGGCGGAATCTCATTCACCACGCTCAACGCCATCACCGCCGGATGCCCCGCGCAGGCCTTGGCCGCGGTCCGAACCGCCTCGAACGCCGCCCCCCTTTTCTCCTCCTCCTCCAGAAAACAGACGTGCTTGTCCCAAGGCACATCGACAATCACCCGCAGCTCAAAGGACGTCGCCAGATCGAGAAACCACTTCTGCGGCACATGGTAGATGCGCAACATGTTCGCCCCCAGGCTGCGGATCTGCTCGAAGTCTTTCCTCGTCTGCTCCGGCGAGGCAAAGGGCTGCCCGTCGAGATTCGCAGCGAATGGTCCATAGGTGACGCCCTTGACATGGAATTTCTCCCCCCCCGCCCGGAAGAACTTCCCATCAACGCGAACGCGGTTCCTGGAAGCAGCGGGGTCAGACATGCGGGATTTGGACGTAATGGACGCGACCGTTCATCGAGAGGCCGGATGAATTACCAGATCGGCGCGAGGGATTCAAGCCGGCGACGCCCGGCGATGGCGTTCAATCCCGGCTCTGAGACGACGTCAACTTCCCCAACAGGCGCGCCAACCTTTCCCGATCGACGCGATACGCCTCCTCGCCGGCCGCATTCACATTTTCCAGCGGATCCTGTTCGTGGTTGTAGAGTTCGACCTCGACCGGCCGCCCCGTCTTCCAATCGCGCCATTCCGTGTAGCGAAAGCTTCCGCTCCGGACTGAGTATCCCATGGTCTCGGGACGGCCTTTGTAATAGGCCGGACGCGGGTGCTGCGTCAGCGCGGCCTGCTTGACCGTGGCCCCCGGGTCCGAAAGGACAGGCGCCAGGCTCATGCCGTCGAGCCCTTCCGGCTTCGGAAGCCCGCAAAGATCGACCAGCGTCGGATAGAGGTCGATCAACTCCACTACAGCCTGGGTCGGCTCCCCCCGCTGCGCCATCTTCGGCGCCGAGATGATCAGCGGAACGCGCGCGTCCATTTCATAGGTCGAGGTCTTGCACCAGAGCGAATGCTCCCCCAGGTGAAACCCATGGTCCGACCAAAGCGCGATGACCGTGTTTTCCGCCTCGCCCGATTCGTCCAAGGCGTCCAGGACCCGACCGATCTGGGCGTCGACATAGGAGATCGCGGCGAGATAGCCATGCCGAAGCTCCAATGTCTGTTCACGCGTCAACCGCCCCTTCTTCGGCATTCCGGCATAGTTGCGCAACTCACGCCAATCGTGCAGCGCGATCTCCGGGCCATTGCGCGGCGCATCCGGGTTTGCAGGCGGGTTGATTTCGTCACGATCGTAGAGATCCCAATACTTTTTCGGCGCATTGAACGGCAGATGCGGCTTCCAGAATCCCACCGCCAGGAAGAACGGCTGATCCCGCTCCGAACAAGCCCCCAACGCCGCAATCGCATCCGAGGCAATCCGGGCGTCCCAATACGCATCGTCAGGAACATCCAATCGTTGCACCGCGCCGCCCTTCTTCTTCGGTTCCTCCCCCTTCTCTCCTCCAACAACCACCCAATCCTTCCAATGCGGCGCCCAATGCCAGGTCTGCGGGACGCTCCAGGACAGCGGATCGCCCTGCGGCTTGGTCGTTCCATTGTGAAAGATCTTGCCGATCCCCTGCGTGAACCAGCCGTTGTTCTTGAAGCGCTGCGGCAGGGTGACGATGTCCGGAAAAGTGTCTCGAAAGTGCCGCCGCAGATCCCAGACCTTGAGCGTGTCGGGTCGTCGCCCCGTCATCGCGGAAGCGCGCGACGGATTACAGACCGCCTGTTGGCAATAGGCGCGCTTAAACAGCCGCCCACGCGAAGCCAATCGGTCGATGTTCGGCGTCTGGGCGACCGGATGCCCGAGGCATCCCGCCCAGGCATTCATGTCATCGACCACGATCATGAGGACATTGGGCTTGGGGGCGGCCGCCGCCGGGAAGGCGACAAGGACCATCGTCGACAGCAGCCATGCGCAGTTCCAAAGACGTTGTTTCATCTGCCCATGCGTCTACCAGAATCACGCCCTGAACGCCACACCGGAGGATCGCTCAACACCGAAACCCATTTACCTCACGCCGTCCCTCGCCTACTCTCCGCCACGCAAAATGGACGAAAAACAACAACACAATCTGGTTCTCACCAAGATCGTCGCCACACTCGGCCCCGCGTCCAACGACGTCGAAACAATGGTCCATCTCATCGAGGAAGGCGTTCGCGTCTTCCGCGTCAATTTTTCGCATGGGACGCTCGATGAGTTTGGCGAGGCGATCGCGAACATCCGCAAGGCCTCCAAGATCACGGGGCGCTACATTGGCGCGTTGGGCGACCTTTCCGGCCCTAAACTCCGGGTTGGTCAGGTCATCGACGGCGGCATTGAGTTGAACGCCGGCGACGCCGTCCAACTCACTTCCGAGACCGTGGTCGCAGGCGAAAGCGACGATCTCATCTTCTCGGTCAACCAACCGGCCCTGATCACCGAGGTTCGCCCGGGCGAAAGGGTGTTGATCAACGATGGGGCCGTCTCACTCAGATGCGCCGCCCCCGCCGCCGAGAACGGCGGGTTGTTGCAATGCGAGGTCCTGCATGGCGGACTCGTCACCTCCGCCAAGGGCGTCAACCTGCCCGACACCCAACTCTCCCTGCCCTCCCTCACGGATTGGGATCTGCGCTGTGTCGATTTCGCGGTGGAAGCCGGATTCGATTTCCTGGCCTTGAGCTTCGTGCGCAGCGCGGCTGATGTGATCGAATTGAAGGAGCGGCTCCGCGACCTGGGAGCCCGCCCCGCCTCGAAACCGGAGACCAACTCGCAATCCTCCTCCTACGGCCGCGGCTCGGAGTCCTTCATCCCCATCGTCTCCAAGATCGAAAAACCCCAGGCGCTCGAAGACCTGGACGCAATTGTCGAGGAAACCGACGTGGTCATGGTGGCCCGCGGCGACCTCGGCGTGGAAATGGAACTCGAGCAGGTGCCCATCTGTCAGAAACAGATCATTCGCGCCTGCCACCACCACGGCAAACCGGTCATCGTCGCCACCCAGATGCTGCAGACGATGATCGAGGCGCCCATTCCCACGCGCGCCGAAGCCGGCGATGTCGCCAACGCCATTTTCGAAGGCTCCGACGCCGTCATGCTTTCCGGCGAAACCGCGGTCGGCGCCTACCCTGTGGAGGCCGTGCGCACGATGCGCCGCATTGCCAGACGGACCAATGAGTTCCGCAAGACCGAGGGCCTGAATTTCGACCCACCCCAATCGCCGCGACATTCCAGATACCGCACAGCCGCCCTGGCCGCCGGCGTGAAGGCCATCGTCCAGGAAATCGACGCCAAACTCGTCATCATGTGGTCCCAGACCGGCGGCGGCGCCAGCTACCTGTCTCAGAACAAGCTTGCCGTGCCGATCATCGCCTACAGCTCCAGCGCCGAGACCCTGCGGCGTCTGTCCGTCCTCTACGGAGTCGCCCCCCGCTTCATGGCCAAACCGGAAAACACGGCCGAATTCGTGAACGAGATCGACGCCATGCTGATCGAGAACCGCTGGGCCGCGGAAGGCGATGCGGTCGTCCTCGTCCTTGGCGAACCGATCGGCCAACCCGGTCTGACCAACAAGATCCGCGTGCACTACGTGGGCGATGTGTGAGCGGGAGGGGAATGAAACCATTCTCGATTCTCACCGCGCCGATGGCGTTGGTGATTGGTCTTTGGCTGACCGCATGTTTCCTCATGCGAAGAACCTATTTTCACAACTTGTGGATCTCTGAGGATGAATCGCCCCACGACTTTTCCGCCGTCGGGTCGGGGTCTCGGCTGGCATTGGATTTCTACTGTGTAAACGCCGCCCGAAAAGTGCGGCGGGGTGACGCCCCGTTTGGGGCGTTCGAA
>JAYPGD010000318.1:0-7061 GCA_038126655.1 Verrucomicrobiales bacterium | reverse complement strand
CCTCACGTCGGCTGCTACGGGAGGCTGGATCTTTCAGAGTGTCTTCATAGATGACCCTTCTCGCCATTGAATCCTCCTGCGATGAAACCAGCGCGGCCGTGGTGGTCGGTGGCGAGGTCCGGTCCAATGTCGTCGCTTCCCAGATCCGGCTGCATTCGGAGTATGGCGGCGTGGTGCCGGAGTTGGCGACGCGCGAACACCTGAAGAATCTCCTGCCGGTCTGCCGCGAAGCGTTGGCGCAGGCGGGTATCGCGGTCGAACAACTGGAGGCGGTCGCGGCGACGCAGGGGCCGGGGTTGCCCGCCGCGTTGATGGTGGGATTCAAGGCCGCGCAGGCGGCGTCGTTTGTCTTGCAGAAGCCGCTGATCGGCATTCATCACCACGAGGCGCATCTGTATTCACCCTGGATCGCCGGGGATCCGCCGCGCGCTGATTTTGGGGCCTTCGAGCCGAACGTCTCCCTGATCGTGAGCGGCGGGCACACGATGCTGGTTCATGTCGAGGGGGAGTTGCGGCACAGGATCCTGGGATCGACCGTCGACGATGCAGCGGGCGAATGCTTTGACAAGACGGCCAAGCTGATCGGGTTGCCCTATCCCGGCGGTCCGGAGATGGACAGGCTTGCGGCGGAAGGCAATCCCAAGGCGCATCGCTTTCCGCGTCCGATGCTGCGGGACGCCAATGACGATTTCAGCTTCAGCGGCCTGAAGACCTCGGTGCGTTATCACCTGCGCGACAACCCGGAGGTCCTGGAGGATGGAAAGAAGATCCGTGACCTCTGCGCCAGTGTGCAGGCGGCGATTGTGGAGGTGTTGGTGAAGAAGACGGCGCGGGCGGCAATGCGCGAAGGCGTGCGCTGCGTCACCGCTTCCGGCGGAGTCACGTGCAACCGGGGATTGCGAGATGGCCTGTCTGCGGAGTGCGAGAGGAACGGGCTTCAGCTGAGGCTGGCCTCGCCCAGGCTTTGCACCGACAACGCGGCCATGATTGGCGTCCTGGCGACGAGGAAGTTGGCGGCCGGCTGCGAACCGACGCCGTTGAACGAGGAATCATCTCCGGGCTTGCGGTTGGTTGGGTAAGATCAGGAGAGGCGGGGATCGGAACAGGGGAGGCGAATTTGAGCGACGTTTGCGCCAGGCGGTCTATTTCGCCACAGCTTCGGCCATGCACTGATTCAGATACTTGACCAGATCCTTCTTCTCCGCGGCGAGGTCCTTGGTTTCGCCGATGTCCTTGCTGAGGTCGTAGAGTTCCATGGGCTTGTCCTTGCCGGTGATGACGCCTTTCCATTTGCCTTTGCGGACGGCTTTCTTGGCCGAGTATTGCCAGAAGAGGTAATCGTGGCTGTGCTGTGAGCTGCCGGTGAGGGTGGGGAGAAAGGAGATGCCGTCGGTGTTCTTGGGGACAGCCACGCCGGCGATTTCGCAGGCGGTGGCCAGGTAGTCGTAGAAGGCGAGCGGTTCGTCGGATTCCGAGCTTCGGGCGATGTTGCCGGGCCACCAGGCGATGGTGGGGACGCGGATCCCGCCTTCGTAGAGGTCCCGCTTGTAGCCGCGGAGCGGACCGTTGGCGTCGAAATACTCGTGTTTGTGGCCGCCCTCGGAATGGGGGCCGTTGTCGGAGGTGAAGATGACCAGGGTGTTGTCGTCGATCTTCAGTTCGCGAAGAAGGTCCATCAGGCGGCCGATCTCGGAATCGAGGCGGGTGATCATGGCGGCCTGGCCCTTGGCGGTGTTGGGCCAGGGTTTGTTCTTGTAGATGCCGTAATCCGGAACCTCCATGCCGTCGCCGGTCACGCGGCCGCCTTCGTTGTTGGCGTGCGGAATGGTCAGGTGGAAGTGGAACAGAATCGGCGATTTGTGGTTGCGGCGGATGAAGTCGAGCCCTTCGTCGAACAGGACATCGTGCGCGTAGGTCATGCGCTTCTTCGCCACGCGCCCGCGGGCGTTGGGATGGTCCAGCAGTTCGTTGCCGGGCAGGCGGACCTTCTCCATGTTGCGCCACAGGTGGGTGGGGTAGTAGTTGTGCGCTTCGCCCTGATCGAGGTAGCCCATCCAGAAGTCGAAACCGTTCTTGTTGGGGTGGCCGGAGGTTTCCACGCCGCCCATGGCCCACTTGCCCACGCCGCCGGTCTTGTAACCGGCCTTCTTCAAGAGTTCGGCGACAGTGACATCCTCGGGCTTGAAGGCGTAGTTGGCGTTGGATGAGATCGGCGTGTGGCCCATGTGGTGCCCGGTCCAGAGGGAGAGCCGGGATGGGCGGCAGACCGTGCAGCCGGCGTAGAAACTGGTGAGCTTCATGCCCTCGTCGGCGAGCTTGTCGATGTTGGGCGTCTGGATGGTTTTCTGGCCAAAGCAACCGAGATCGCCGTAGCCGAGGTCATCGGCCATGATGTAGATGATGTTCGGCTTGTCGGCGTGGGCGGTGAACGCGGTGAGCAAGACGAGGGTTGCCGCGAGAATCTGATGGATGGATTTCATGTCGTTGATGTTGAAAACGGATTCATTTTTTCGGAGCCAATTCCCCGCGGCGGAATCCGGCGTCTTTCTTGCCTGTTCCGAAGCCACGCGGGTGTCGACCAGGTAATTCAAAATGTCACCGGCTCCGTGTCGTCCGTTTCACGCTCCGCCAATTCGAAGGGATGAGGGCGGGAAGCGAGCAGATCAACAAGAACCTTGTTGGGCCTTTGGTTGATGCGCCGAAGAAGGATGGAGTCGTCGTCCTGGACAAGGACTTCGAAATCGTCTCCAGGTTCCAAGCGCAGTTCGTTGCGAACCTTGGTAGGGAGAACGATCTGTCCCTTTTGAGAAAGCACGGTCGTCACGGTGGAAATTCTTACATCGGGTAAATGTGAAAGCAATGGTTGATCCGATTGTTGAGGGGCGCAACCAGAAGCGAGAGGCGAACTCCAACCGCTATACGGAGGGACTTTCCTGTAGTGCGGGTTCTGTGAGCCCATCGCGACAACATCGCCTGAGACAGGCGACTCGACATCCTGTTCCGCCGGACTGGGAAGCGCGAAGGATGACAACCCTGATCGCCATCAGTTGGCGGGATTCTCATACCAGATGACGCCGAGGTTGGTGGACTCCTCGCAGGTGATGGCGTCGAGGTCGCCGTCGCCGTCGAGATCGATCAGGGGAATCAGGTCGTGTTTGACGCCCTTGGGGCCGCTGATGTCGTGGGCGCGCCATTTGGATTCGGTCGGCGCCTCGGCATACTCCAGCCACATGACTCCCGACAGCGGTGCCTTGGCGCGCTCGCAGGAGAAGACGAGGTCGGGCCGGCCGTCGAGGTTGATGTCGCCGGCGCTGACGCACTTGGAGTCTCCGGCGGACTTGGGGAGGAGTTGATAGCGCGGTTTCCAGTTGCGGCCGGAGGCGTCGAGGCGTTTGAAGAAGGCGATCTCTTTCGGGCGGACGGAGCTGAGCACATCCTGTAGTCCGTCGCCATCGAGGTCGAACAACTCCAGGAACATCATCTCCTTGCCGCGACCGCCGATATGATGCGTCATCCAAGGCTTGCGGAGGTTTCCGCTGCGGCCGGGGTTCTCCAGCCAGAAGGCCTCGCTGTCTTTTCCCTTGCGGTCGGTTGCGACGACATCCAGATCGCCGTCGCCGTCCATGTCGGATTTCACGAGCGACATGATCCAACCGGATTTGCGGAGGGTGTGGTATTTCCATGCGGCCAGGTCGCGTGGGTTCTTCGGCGATTCAAACCAGCCGATTTCCGCGCCTCCGCCCTTGGCGCTGCCGGCGATGTCGATGCCGTTTCGGCCGTCTATGTCCAGGGGCAGTGCGAACATCCACATCATCCGGCCTTGGGAAGCCGGGAAGGGGGCCGTCGTCCACTTCTTTGGGTTCAGGTAGTCGGCTTTCTCTTTTGGAGCCCAATGCACGAACATGGTCCGCGTCTTGCCCTCGCAACTTGAGACCACGTCCACGGCGCCATCGTTGTCGAGATCCACGAAGACGGCGTCCTCGACATTGGGAGTCCGGCCGACCGTGACGGCGGGCCACTTCGCCTTGGACTTGTCGGGGCCGGGGTTGAGGTAGACGCGGGTGACGCCGCCCTGCTCCCAACCGGTGGCGATGTCCGGCAGACCGTCGCCGTTGACGTCCGCGAGGCGGGTGCCGTCGGCTCCGCGGGAGGAGTCATCGATGATGTGCCGTTTCCACGTGGCTGAATGGGCGGAGGCTGTGAATGCGAGCGCGAGGAGGCATCGGGCGGGCGCGAGGAGACGGGAATTCATGGGGGGGATGGTTGCCGGAAAGCGGATCGTGAGCAATCAGTTCCTTGCATCGGACCGACATTGCGGCGCAACGAATGGTTGCCGCGGGTGTTTGAAAGCGGACATATTGAACGCACATGAAACGTCGCCCCGTCATCGTCATCTGGCTGCTGGTCCTGGCGCTCGGAGGGAGCGTCTCCGGCGGGGCGGAGGAGACGGGCGAGTTCCTGCGCTGGCGCCAGGCGTCCGGGAAGGTCGATGCGCGGATCCGTTCCTGGGGCTTGGAGCGTTTGTTGGAGACGATCTCCCGCGAGAGCGGTTGGGAGGTGCTGGTGGAACCGGACGCCCAGACGCGGGTGTCGGCGACATTCAGCGATCTGCCGCGGGGGCAGGCGTTGCGTCGGTTGCTGGGCGGCCTGAACTACGCGATCATTCCCGGCCTGGACGGAGTGAGCCGCCTGGTGATCTACGAAACCGACCTGAAGGCGGCGACGCGGCGGATCAAGGCCCACGACATGCAGGTCGGCGAGGGGGGCGCGGAGGGGCCCAAGCGGATCGGCAATGAACTCGTGGTCAAGGCAAAGGGCGACCAGGACATCGAGGCGCTGGCCCGGAAACTGGGCGCGCAGGTCGTCGGTTCGCTGGATCGGGAGGGCTTGCATCGGTTGCGGTTTGAGGACGAGGAGGGCGCGGAGCGGGCTGCCGGATTGATCGATGAGATGGAAGGCGTGGACTCGGAGCCGAACTACGCCGTTCCGCGTCCATCGTCGCCGCAGAGCCTGCCGACGGGCGCCGCGTTGCCGTTCAGCCTGAACCCGGCGCCGGTCGGGGAGAACGGGAAGCTTACGGTCGGCCTGATTGATACGGCCGTGCAGCGTGATGGCGGACGGCTTGAGCCCTTTCTGCTGCCGGAGATTTCCCTGGCCAGCGGCGATGTCTTGATTCCGGAGTCCGCGCCGACGCACGGGACGTCGATGGCTGAGACAGTGCTGCGGGGGCTTTCGATCGCCCAGGAGGGCGAGAGTTCGAGCGTCCGGATCCTGCCGGTGGACGTCTACGGCAACAATGAGACCTCCTCGACCTTCGATGTGGCGCGCGGAATTTCCGAGGCGATCAAGGGCGGCGCGAACTATATCAACCTGAGTCTTGGCGGGACCGGGGACACGGAGTATCTGCACGAGCTGATCCGCAACGGCTCGGAGAAAGGCGTGACCTTCCTGGCCTCGGCAGGCAATCAGCCGGTGACGACGCCCGTCTATCCGGCGGCCTACGAGGAGGTGATCGCGGTGACAGCGGGGGATCGAAACGGACAACTGGCCGACTACGCGAATCGCGGTGCCTTCGTGGACGTGATCGCGCCCGGCGGCAACGTGGTTTCCTTTGCTGGAGCGAGCTACCTCGTCTCCGGTACATCGCCCGCCTCGGCCTTTGCGACCGGGATGACCATGGGCGTGGCGGAGCAGAACGGCGGCTCCGCCAAGATCGGGCTGGATTCCCTACGGAAGGCGTTTGAATTCAAACAGCCTTGATTTCGAACCGGGTGGCGAGATTGCAAATGGGGGGACGGTGGTGTCCCTTCTTCGGGAGCAGCCGCGGGAACTTGGAAAACCGATTCGCGCGCGGCCGGTCCTGAGCGACGGGAGCGTCGCTGCGGTTGGTCTTCGACACTGCCGCGCTCCGTTCACGTTGGCTCATCCCGTTCCCGATCAAGCCCGGTCCTGTTTGAATTCTGGGCTTCCCTTGTCAAAGCGGCAGGTTTGGGTAGACTGCCTCTGCAAACCGGAGCCCTCGAGCATCCAGGTCAACAAAGCCCATCCTGAACCAATGGGCTTTTTTGTTGGTCAGATTCGCGGGGCGCAAACCAACCAGCGGGCGGTGGGAAGCCGTGGCTGGAGACGTAAGACGGAAGACAGCAGATGGCAGAAACAGGCAAGATATTTGGCATTGGATACTCAAAAACGGGGACGACGAGCCTGACCAAGGCGTTGCGCATGCTGGGGATCGACGCCCTTCATTTTCCCTTTCACGCGCTCCATCATGGGAGTGATGAACTGACGCTCAATCATGACCGCCTGCAGGCGAGGGAAGCCTACACGGACACGCCCATCCCCCGATTCTACAAGGAATTGGATGAACGGTATCCCGGTTCGAAGTTCATCCTCACCGTTCGCGACATGGACTCCTGGTTGCGGTCCTGCGACAAGAGCCACGTCTGGCCGGGGGAGTTCGTGCACGACAAGGCGATCCGGAACCAATCGCATGTGCGCACCCTGTTGAATCTCCATTACGACCTCTACGGGGCTGTCTATTTCCAACGGGCGGCGTTTCGGCGACGGCATGAAGAGCACATCGCCGAGGTGCGGGAATACTTCAAGGATCGTCCTGACGATCTGATCACCCTGGACATCTGCGCCGACGAGGGTTGGGAGAAACTGTGTCCCTTCGTGGGGAAACCTGTTCCCGACACGCCGTTTCCCAAAGCCAACGTGGGCGTCGACAAGTTCTTCAAGCGGGAAAGCCGGCGGCTGTTCTGGAAGTGGATCGCGGCCCTGCACTTCGGCGCGACGCGCTCCGTCATCTACGAGCCGAAGTGTCAGGAGTAGGCAGGTCGGAGGTCGCAGGTCGCAGGTCGCAGGTCGGACGAGGCCTGATTACCGATCACCGATTACTGATTACTGATTACTGATTACTGATTACCGATTACTGATTACCGATTACCGATTACCGATTACTGATTACCGATTACTGATTACCGATCCCACTTGTCTGCTCTCGTGGGGCGCAGTTCAGAAAATAGACATGTGCGACAGACCGCCATGCTCGGCGCCCC
>JAYPGD010000317.1:0-7070 GCA_038126655.1 Verrucomicrobiales bacterium | reverse complement strand
GCGATGGCGGAAACGCCGATGACGAGATCATCGAGCGCTGCATCGATGTGATCCGGAGCGAACAGAAGGCCAGTGTGTCGTTGTTGCAGAGGCGACTGCGACTGGGCTACACGCGCGCGGCGCGGATCATGGATCAGTTGGAGGACCTTGGCGTGGTGGGGCCCTCAAAAGGCGCGGAACCCCGGGACATTCTGATCGATCTCGAAGGCGAGGGGATGGACGGCGGCGGTCAGCAGTTGGTCTGATTCAGGCGTCGCGCTCGATCGTGCGCTTGTAGCCCAGAATGCCGTCCGCGATGGCGCGGGCCATCTTTTCCCGGTGCGTCGGACTGGTGAGATTCCTCAGATCGGTCTGGTTGGACACGAAGCCGGCCTCGATCAGGACGGCGGGCATGGCGGCGTTGCGCAGGACGGCGAAACGCGCGCGCTTGATGCCCCGGTCGCGCGGCGCGTCCGCATTGACCAGGGCGCGTTGGATCTGATGGGCGAGCAGGGCGTTTTCCCGATCGTTTCGGTTGCCCGGGTAGGCGATGGAAGTGGCGCCGCGGTCGCCGGCGTTGGTGGAGGCCGCGCCTGGCGGGGTGAGACAGTAGATTTCCGGACCCTTGGCGGATCTGCCCGCTCCCGGCGCGGAATTGAAGTGGATGCTGATGAAGAGATCGGCCTTGTGTTGGAGGGCGACCGCCGGTCGTGAGTTGAGTTTCAATCCTCGATCGGTGTCCCGGGTCATGACGACCTTCAGTCCGGCCGCCTCCAGTTTCTGCCGCACGGATTTCGCCAACTCCAGGGTCAGGTTCTTTTCACGATGGCGGCCTTCGCTGTTCCCGGGATCCGAGCCTCCGTGTCCCGGGTCGAGACAGACGGTGGCGATGGGATCGGCCGGGGCCGTGGGCGGATGCAGCACCGGCATGATCGTCTTCTCCAGGTCAAGCCGGGAGATATACGCTGCCCCCTTCCAGATGCGCGGAGCCCGCGAAAGCCAAAGACGGACGCCGTTCATCTCGGCCTTGGCGGAGCCAATGTTGAAAATGAGCCGGGACCACCGGCTGGTCGCCTCCAGGGATCGCCCCTTCTGCAGCCATTTCGTTTCGAAGCGGATCGCCTCGGCCCAGTCGCTGATGCGAATGTAGCTGCCGCCGGAGAGACGGACCGGTTTGAGCCGGTCGACGACCGTGTCGGCCGACGCGCGCAACGTCAGCGTGAAGAAAAACAGCAATAGAAATCCCGCCCGGATCATAAGCCGCGATGTGTAATCCATGAGCCGGGCGAATGGCAAGCATGAACGCCGCTGAAGCTGCATTTTTTGCGGTCTGCGAAACGATTTTCAAATCGGGTTGACGCTGCTTTGGCCAGTCCCTAAGTTTTGCTCCCCGGTAAAAGGTCGGGGCGGTTGCGGTTGAGAAATGCGGCCGTCGAATGTTGATACCAAACACGATTCCATATGGCGGAAAACTCGGAATTCAAAGCGGGCCTTGAAGGCGTTATCGTCGCGGAAACCAAGCTCAGTTCGGTGCGGGGCGATGTGGGGCAGTTGATCTACTGCGGCTACGACATCGACGAACTCGCCGGGAACGCCACGTTCGAGGAGATCGTCTACCTGCTTTTCCACCAGAGGCTGCCCAATCAGACCGAGTTGGATGAACTGAAGGCGTCCCTGGCCGGCAAGCGCGAGGTGCCGGAACCGGTCATCACCCTGATCCGGGACCTGCCCAAGGACGCCCGCCCCATGCACGCCATCCGCTCCGCGGTCTCAGCCCTGGGATGTTTTGATCCGAACGCCGATGACAACAGCTTGGAGGCAGCGCGTGAAATGTCGCTCAGCCTGTTGGCCAAGATCCCGGTCGTCACCGCCTATTTCCATCGCATCCGCCAGGGCAAGGAGATCGTTCACCCGGATCCGTCGCTTTCGGAGGCCGAGAATTTCCTCTACATGATCGACGGGGAGAAGCCTTCGAAAGACAAGGCCGACACGATCGACATGTGCTACGTCCTGCACGCGGATCACGGCTTCAATGCCTCGACCTTCAGCGCCCGCGTCACCATTGCGACGTTGAGCGACATGTATTCGGCCATCACCTCGGCGATCGGTACCCTGAAGGGCCCGCTGCATGGCGGCGCCAACGAGGGCGTGATCAAGATGCTCCAGGAGATCGGTTCGCTCGACAAGGTGGACGCCTTTGTCGAAAACGCCCTGGCCAACAAGCAGAAGATCATGGGCATCGGTCATCGCGTCTACAAGGTGCTCGATCCCCGCGCGCCGCACCTGAAGCGGATGGCGCAGAAGCTTACCGCCGAGCTGGGCGAGACCAAGTGGATCGACATGAGCGAGCGCATCGCCGAGATGATGCTCGAGCGCAAGAATCTCAACGCCAACGTCGATTTCTATTCGGCCACGGTCTATTATTCCCTGGGGATTCCGACCGATCTGTTCACGCCATTGTTCGCCATTGCGCGCACGGCCGGTTGGACCGCGCAGGTGCTGGAGCAGTTGGAATCCAACCGCCTGATCCGCCCGCGGGCAAAGTATGTCGGCGCCGAGGGATTGAAATTTGTCCCCGTTTCGGATCGTTAAGGCGCGGGGGAATCCTGCCGATCTGTATCAAGATTCCGGCCGACGCGAAGCGCGGGGCCGGTTCAGCACAAGCATTCCATGAACATCCACGAATATCAGGCCAAACAACTCTTCGCCCAGTATGGCGTCAAAGTGCCGTCGGGCGAACCCTGCACGACGGTTGACGAAGCCCGTGCGATCGCCGAACGCATTTTTGGCGAAGGGCACGCCAAGGTCGTCGTCAAATCCCAGATTCACGCCGGCGGGCGCGGCAAGGGAACCTTCAAGGACGGCTTCCAGGGCGGCGTGCATCTCTGCGACAGCGTCGAGGATGCGGTCGCCAAGGCGGAGGCCATGCTCGGCAATGTCCTCGTGACGAAGCAGACCGGCCCCGAAGGCAAGCAGGTCAACACCATCCTGATCGCCTCGGCCGAGAAGATCGTCAGCGAGTTCTACCTGTCGATCCTGCTCGATCGCGACAGCGGCCGCCCGTTGGTCATGGCCAGCACGGAAGGCGGCATGGATATCGAGGAGGTCGCTGAAAAGACTCCGGAGAAGATCTTGAAGGAACTGGTTGATCCGGCGTTGGGGCTGATGCCTTATCAGGCCCGCAAGATCGCGTCCGGCCTGGGCCTGGAGGGCAAGCTGCTCAACCAGGGCGCCAAGCTGCTCATGGGCGTCTACAAGACCTGGTGGGAATGCGACGCCTCGCTCGTCGAGATCAATCCGCTCTGCATCGTCGAGACGCCCGACGGCGGTCAGGACATTGCCGCGGTGGACGCCAAGATCGGATTCGATGACAACGCGCTTTATCGCCACAAGAACATCGAGGTAATGCGCGACCTCAACGAGGAGGCGGAACTCGAGGTCGAGGCGAGCAAATACGATCTCAACTACATCAAGCTCGACGGCAACATCGCCTGCCTGGTGAACGGAGCCGGCCTGGCGATGGCCACCATGGACATCATCAAGCACTATGGCGGCGAGCCGGCCAACTTCCTCGACGTCGGCGGCGGCGCCAGCAAGGAGCAGGTGACCGCCGCGTTCAAGATCATCCTCAGCGACCCCAATGTGAAGGCCATCCTGGTCAACATCTTCGGCGGCATCATGGACTGCAACGTCATCGCCGAGGGCGTCGTTGCGGCGGCCAAGGAAACCGGATTGACCCTGCCGCTGGTCGTTCGACTCGAAGGCAATAATGTCGCCGCAGGCAAGGCCACGCTCGACAGTTCGGGTCTTTCACTCGTCAGCGGCGATTCCATGGCGGACGCTGCGGAAAAGGTCGTGAAGACTGTCTGATTGAACGGATTGCAGCCGACGCGACAAGCAAGAACCACGCAACACGCAACACGTTTTCCCATGTCCATTCTCGTCAAACCCGACACCAAGGTCCTGATCCAGGGCATCACCGGCGGCTTCGGAGCCCGGCACACCAAACTCAGCCTCGATTACGGCACCGATGTCGTCGCCGGCGTGACGCCCGGCAAGGGCGGCCAGAAGTTCGAGGATCAGGTGCCCATCTTCGATACGGTTTCCCAGGCGGTCGACGCCACTGGAGCCACGGCTTCCGCGATCTTTGTTCCGCCGCCCTTTGCCGCCGACGCCATCCTCGAGGCGGTCGACGCCGGAGTTGAAGTGATTGTCGCCGTGACCGAGGGCATTCCGGTGCGTGACATGATCGAGGTGAAGCGTGTGATGGAAGGCAGCAAGTCCCGGCTCATCGGGCCGAACTGCCCGGGGCTTGTGACGCCGGGAACGGGCGAGGATTCCAAGGGCGGTTGCCGCATCGGCATCGCGCCGGGGTACATTCACAAGAAGGGCTCCATTGGCGTTGTTTCCCGCAGCGGCACGCTGACCTACGAGGCGGTCTGGCAGCTCACCTGCGCCGGCAAGGGGCAGTCCACCTGCGTCGGCATCGGCGGCGACCCCGTCAACGGCACCAGCCATCTGGATGTCATCAAGATGTTCAATGACGACCCCGAAACCGAGGGCATCATCATGATCGGTGAAATTGGCGGCTCGGCCGAGGAAGAGGCCGCCGAGTGGATCAAGGACAACTGCAAGAAGCCGGTCGCCGGATTTATCGCGGGAACCACCGCGCCTCCCGGACGCCGCATGGGCCACGCCGGCGCCATCGTCAGCGGAGGCAAGGGCACCGCCGAGGCCAAGATCGCCGCCTTCAAGGACGCGGGCATCGCCGTCGCCGAAACGCCCAGCCAGATGGCCGAGGCGTTGCTTGGCTTGATGTAATCCGGGCCGAGAGTCGGTTGATCTCGGTGTCACACATCGATGATGTCGTCGTCAGTGGCGCCGCTGGCGGGCTTGGCGTGGAATCGATCGGCCCGGATCTGAAACCGGTTCTGGACTTTGGCCTTCACGGCCGCCCTGACCGCCGGGACCATCAGGGCGAAGCCGCATAGGTCGGTCAACAAACCCGGCGTCAGGAGCACGATTCCCCCGATCAACACCAGCAAGCCGTCGATCAATTCCCCGGCCGGCATTTTCCCGGAATTGAGTTCGGACTGGATGTTCCGCCAGACCTTGAATCCCTGCTGCCGGGCGAGCGAGGCTCCGATGAATCCCGTCACCACGACCAAGGCCACCGTGGGGACCGGGCCGATCCGCTCCCCGATCAGGAAGAGCAGATACAGCTCGATCAAGGGAATGCAGATGAACAGGGCAAGCAAACGCGCGAACATGGGCACACTTTGCATCGTCAGGCTTCCTGCCGCCATTACGAATCCACCGCGGATTGGAATGGCTGCGGCTCAAGACGGAAACACAAGCGCTCAGCCACGATCAGCGAGTTCCACCTTGGTGACCTTGATTCCCCGGACCGCGTGATCGGTCCAGAAGGTCAGGGCGAACTTGCCAATGATCTTGATCTGGACGGTTCGGCCCGTTTCGTCCGATTCCTCACAGTCACCGATCGTTTCCGGTCGGTCTTTCAAGGATTCAAGGAACTTCAGTATGGTTTTGCGGTCCCTCGGGGAAGGCTTGGGCAGTTGAAGGAAGTCAACCGAGATCAGGACTCAATGGGAGCGCACAGGCGTTCAGTCCTTCCAATGTTCCCGGAGTTCATCGATGGACATCCAGCTTGAAGGATCTGAATCGTCGATCTTGGACGCGGTCTCAGAGGCGTGTTCGGGATCCCGCGCATGGCGCAGATAAACCAGAAAGGCTGCCAGTTGGTTCTGCTCTTCCAATGGCATGGACGCAATTTCGGATTTGATATCCTCCAAACTCACGGGGTCACGATAGCCTGATTGATGAATTCCCACAATGTGGGAATTGTGGCGAAAGGCTGCGTTCTGGGTGCTCGCTTTCTCAGACAAACTATCGAGCCGTCGGGACTTCCAAAGTCCGGATCAGCTTGCTAGAAACCGAATGACTTCAGGCTTGGGTTGCGCTCTGGCTTTGCCTCCGTTCCTCTCCAGTCTGAATCCGATCGTCTGAAACAGAAAATGTAGGCCTTAAAGAGGCGCCCCGATCAGGCACGATGACGGAAAGGACAACACCCATGAAATTCAGCTTCTTCAAAATCCTCGCCCTTGTGCTGAGCGGTTGCCTATGCGTCGCCAATGCCGTCGCCGCCTCGGCGAAGAAGAAGCTCAAAGTATTCATCCTCGCGGGGCAATCCAACACCGTCGGGCACGCCCGAGGCCACACGATCGCCACCCTGTACAAATCTGACAAACCGGGAGACAAGGCCCTAATTACAATGGTGTTCGAGGATGCTGATCTCGGCGCTGCAATTGATGAACAGCTCGCCAGGGCGCGGAAGATCGATGAATTGAGCGGCGGCATCTCCATGGACAAGATCAAGAAGATGGCTGATGGCCCGGAGAAGGAGGCGCTGCAGGCGCGGGTCGACAAGTTGCTGGAGGCGCACGATGCCTACAAGCAGTCTGTCATCGACGCCTGCGCGGTCTCCGATCGCGTTTATATTTCCTCCATCGCGGATCGCAACGTCCGGGACGGCAGGCTCGGTGTTGGTTACGGCGCCGACAAGGTCAAGATCGGGACGGAATACGGCTTCGGGCTGCGGATCGCCGAGAGGGTTGACGGTCCGATTCTGTTGATCAAGACCTCGTGGGGCGGCAAGTCGCTGATGTACGACTTCCGTCCGCCGTCCGCGGTCGATTTCAAGACCACCAGGGCCTACGCCGAGGCGAAGGTGAAAGCCGCGGAGAACGAAAAGCGCTACGAGGAAGCCGTGAAGAACTTCCCCGAAGCAGAGAAGAAGTACGCCTCGGATCTCGCCGCCTACAAAGAGAAACTGAAGACGGCGGATGAGAAGGCGAAGAAGAAACTCCGGGAGCCGCGAAAGCCCAAATTGCGGCGCAAGCCCAGGCCGTTTGCGATGGACGACGCGGGCCGCTATTGGCGCGAGATGGTGGCGCACATCCATGAAGTCCTCGCAGATCCGGGCAGGCATCATCCTGACTACGACGCGTCGGCGGGACTTGAGGTCGCCGGCTTCGTCTGGTTCCAGGGGTTCAACGATCAGTTTGATCCTG